>DGFE01000117.1:906-18955 GCA_002391525.1 Competibacteraceae bacterium UBA3908 | reverse complement strand
TCTGGGGCTTCGTGGGTCCGCGCCACGCCCGTTTTGGCGATTTCGTGCGTGGCCCGCGCGCAACGTTCGCGTACCTGAAAGACGTGCTGACGCTGCGGGCGTCCCGTCATCTGGGGCATAATCCCGCCGGCGGCGCGATGATCGTGATCCTGCTGCTGAGCCTGACCGTCACCATCGCCGCCGGACTGGCGCTGTATGGCGCCGACAAGGGGCTGGGGCCTCTGGCCGGGCTGTTGGCGGACAGCAGCGAGTCCACCATCGACTCGATCAAGGAAACGCACGAATTCTTCGCCAACTTCACGCTGCTGCTGGTGGCCGGACATCTGCTCGGCGTGATCTGGGAAAGCCTGTTGCATCGCGAGAACCTGGCCCTTGCCATGCTCACCGGACGCAAACGCGCCTGAATGGCGCTCTTTACGCAACCCTCAACTCCAACCCCTCTCCCACGCCGGGCGAGGGGCTTTCGCCACGGGACCTTGCCATGCGCGGCCACCGCAACCCGGTTCTGCTCCCCCTGTTGACGGCGGGTCTGTTCGTGACCGGCCCGACCATGGCCGGGCGCGATCACGACGAAATCCGCCGGCTGCGCGGCGCCGGCCAAATCCTGTCGCTGGAAACGATCATCGCCAACCACCGCCGCGAATACCGCGGCGGCCAGTTGTTGGAAGCGGAACTGGAATTCGAGCGCGGCCACTACGTCTACGAACTCAAGATCCTCGGCGACGACGGCACGGTGCGGGAATTCGAATACGACGCCCGTACCGGCGCCTTGTGGCGCATCGAACGGGAATGACGATGCGGTTGTTGCTGGTCGAGGACGATACCCTGCTGAGTGGCCGCCTGCGGCCCGAACTGGAAAGGGCCGGATTCGCGGTGGATGTGGTGGCCGATGGCGTGGAGGCCGCGTTCATGGGCGAATCCGAACCCTACGACGTGGCGGTGCTGGATCTGGGACTGCCCGGTCGTCCCGGCCTGGAGGTATTGCGCGGCTGGCGGACGGCGGGCAACCCGATACCGGTGCTGATTCTGACCGCCCGGGACGCCTGGCACGAAAAAGTGGACGGGTTCAAGGCCGGCGCCGACGATTATCTGGGCAAACCCTTCCACGCCGCCGAACTGATCGCCCGGCTCCATGCCCTGCTGCGCCGCGGCGTCGCCCGGCCTCACGGCCCGCTGCGGGTCGCCGGGCTGGAACTGGACGAGGATACCCAGACCGCGCGCATCCCGGCCACCGGCGAGGCGTTCGAGCTGACCGGCACCGAATTCCGCCTGCTGCGCTACTTCATGCTGCATCCCGGTCGGGTGCTGTCCAAGACCCGGCTGGCCGAACACGTCTACGATTTCGACACCGAACGCGACAGCAACGTGTTGGAAGTCTACATCAACCGGCTGCGCCGCAAGCTCGGCCGCGATCTGATCGCCACCCGTCGCGGCCAGGGCTATGTGTTCGGGACCGAGGACGGATGACCTCCCTCCAGGCCCGGCTGTCAGCCGGCTTGATCCTCGCCCTGGCGGCGCTCATCGTACTGGTGGTCGCCGTCGGCGGCTATTCGCTGCGACGGATCGCCGAGGATTTCGTCGCCACCCGGCTGGAACACGACCTGGAAACGCTGGTGGCCGCGCTGGAATTCGACGCCGGCGGCCGGTCCCAACTGGCCGCCGACCGAATTGGCGCCGTCTTTCGCCAACCCTATTCGGGGCATTATTACCAGATCGAGAGCGCCGGCGACAAAATCCGCTCCCGTTCGCTGTGGGACGCCGAGCTGCCGCTGCCACCGCTAGTCGCCGACCGCTTCACCCGCGCCTTCGTGACAGGCCCGCAGGATCAGCGGTTGCTGCTGGTCGGTCGGACCCTCCGGATCCGGGATCAGGCCGTCGCCATCGCCGTGACCGAGGATTTCACCCCGGTGGAAGCCGGACTCCGGCGCCTGTTGCTCGGTTTCGGCCTTATCGCCCTGGCGCTGTTTGGCGCGCTGCTGCTGCTGCAACGGCTGATCGTGCGGCGCGGCCTGGCGCCGCTGGAGCAGGTGCGCCGCGAACTGCCCCGGCTGGCGCGTGGGGAAATCGCGCAGCTCTCGGTCGAAGCACCGGACGAGGTGCGGCCGCTGGTCGCCGAACTCAACCGGCTGCTGGACTTGCTGAACCAGCGCCAGCGACGGGCCCGCCATGCGTTGGGCAACCTGGCCCATGCCCTGAAGACGCCCCTGACCGCCCTCACCCAGCTGACCGATCAACCACCCCCCACCGGCGACGCCGGGGACTGGTGGTGGGATTTGCGCCAACAGCTTCAGCACATCCGCGGCCTGACCGAGCGGGAACTGAAACGGGCCCGGATCGCCGGTGGCGGCAACCCCGGCCAGCGGGTGCTGCTGGCCGGAGAGGTCGCCGACCTGGTGGAGACCCTGCGTCGTATCCACCGCGACCGCGCCTTGCGGTTCGAACTGCGGATTCCATCGGACAGCGCGTTCGCCGGTGATCGCGACGATCTGCTGGAACTGCTGGGCAACCTGCTCGACAACGCCTGCCAGTGGGCGGCATCCGTGGTGTGGTTGAGCGCCGGGGCGGACGCGGAGCGCCTGTGGCTGCGAGTCGAGGACGATGGACCCGGCTGTCCACCGGAACAGTTGGAATTGCTGCGGCAACGCGGGACGCGCATCGACGAGTCCCGCGCCGGCCACGGCCTGGGTCTGGCCATCGTCGGCGACATCGTCGCGCAGTATGGCGGCACGTTGCGGCTGGACCGCTCCGGATCCCTGGGCGGCCTGCTCGCCGAAGCGACGCTGCCCCGCCCGCCAGGCGACCCCTCCTGAAGCAAGCCGAATCAATACGCCTCGAACGAGAACTTGGCCGCGCCGATCATCAGCGCGTCGCCCGCCTCCAGGGCGAGCACCTCGTTGGTCGCCAGGCCGTGGTGGCCAATCTGGATCGAACCCGGACCGGCCAGGTTCTGAATCCAGTACATGCCGTCCCGGAACAGCAGTTCGGCATGGTGGGGCGCCACGCCCTCGGCGTCGATGCGCAGGCCGGCTTCCGGGGAACTGCCCAGCGATACCCACTTGGGTATGTAAAAATGAACGATCTGCCGGCGAGCGGCGTCTTCGCGTTCGAGCCGGGCATACAGGAGAGCGCCCGGATTGCCCACACCGTTCAGTTGGGCCACCCGGTCCTGGATGCGCAGCAGGTTGAGGTAGCGGCTGCGCAGCGCCGTCCGCAGTTCGTCGGCGTCCGCCTGCTGGTCGCGCTTGCGCAGCACCTCGACCAGATCGAGCAGATAATGGCCAAACTTCTCCCGCGGTCGCTGCAGATCCCGGTCCGGCGGGCCGCCGCGCTCCCCCTTGCGATCCCAGACCAGGGTCAGTTTCAAGCGATAGAGATCGCAGATTTCCAGAGTATCGCCCGTTTCCAGGAATTCCCAGCGACCGCGCTCCAGCCGCCGGCCATTCCGACCGCTGTAGGTGTGCCCCTGGTCGCTGGCCGGCATGAGCGCCAGTTGATCGCCCAGCGCGCAGATCACGCCATGCAACCGGGAAATCCGGGTGTATTTCGGCACGAAGCCAAGGGTGAAATCCCCGAATCCCGTACCGGCGGTCGAACTGTGTCGGCCAAAGATCATGAACGGTCGTGACACCAGCTCGATGCGCGCCGGCGCCTGGGCCGGATCGGCGGCCAGCAGCAACGCCCGCGTCAGCGGAGTGCCGCGGCTGAGCGCCTGCGCGGTGGCGATCCGCAGACTGCTGGTGCGGGCCGGATCGGCTTCCAGTTCGAGCGGCGGCGTGCAGGCCAAACCACTGGCGCCGTTCACGTCGACGCCACCCACGTTACGCATCGAGGGCATTTCGGCCTGGAGCCACGAACTGGAGGCCGCGCCGACCGCCGCGGGCGGTTCCGGCCAAAAACGGTCCGGTTGCTGGCCAGCGCCGAATCCCGTCCCTACACTCCCATCGCCGCCCCGACTGGCGAAATCCAGCCGAATCTCGAATCGGTTATCGTAGGCGCGCCATTCACCGCGATGATCGCAGAGATCGAGTTCCAGCCACAGCGTGGTTTGCGTGGAATCGGCGCGGGGATGCCGATAGCTGAAATACACCGGCTGGGCATCCCGCCCGTCCAGCAATCGCAACGGCGGAATCTGCCCGTCATTGGCGAACACCAGGTCGGCGCTGCGCACGCGCAACCGGATTTCCCGATACAGCCACCAACTGGGATTGATCAGCAGGGCGCACAGCACGCCGTTGTGTCCCGGCGCCGGTTTCAGGGTGGTCGCCAACCCGACGAGCACGGGTTGCTGGATTTCCGCCAGCCGCGCGATCCGCCGCTCGAACTCGTGCAGCCGGGTCGGCTCGTCGCCGCGCAGCAGCCGCAGATACCGATCCAGAAAATAGCGCAACGCCTCCCGGTCCCGCGGGTCGCCGTGATCCAGCTTCGCGGCCAGTTCGTCCAGCAACCCCGCGAATTCGCTCAGCGGCGACGATGCGGGCGCCGCCGGGGCCGCTGTCTCGGGTGGAAACGCGGCGGTGGCGTCCGCCAGCCCGCCCGCGCCTGCCTGCACCATGTCGGCAGAGAGCGTATCGAACAACGTCGTCTGTCCGGCCGCGGGCGGAGCGTGCAGCCCGGCGGACGCCGGCCATGGCGCGGCCGTCGTGGATTGCGGCATGAACTCTTCAAGCGGCGCCGCCGGCGCCGCCGGTTTGGCCCGCATCGTCTGTTCGCCGGAATCGAACGAAAAATCGAATTCGGATAAATCCAGATCCAGGTCGGCGTGTTCGGCGGCGGCTGGCGGGGGCGTCTCCCGGGCGAAGGGGCCGCTCTGGCCGCCGGGGTTGACGGTGCTCAGCCTAGACTGCTCGCCGAGAAAGCAGCTCTGGGCCGCTTCGTCGACCAGCTTCGGCGTAATGTCCCGTTCCGCTTGCAGGCTGGCGAACAACAGGACCGTGTCGCACAGGATGGCGATGGCGCGGGGTACGCCCTTGCAGTACGCGCCGATCCGCTCGACAGCGGCGGGCGAGAGCAGCTCGCCGCCCTGACGGCCAGCGACCCTGAACTGGTGATCGATGAATAAACCGGTCTCCAGTTCGCTCAAACGTTCGAGGTGACAGCGGACCCGGATGCTGTCCCGCAACTGGCGCAGGGCGGGTTGCTCCAGTTTGTCGGCGATTTCCGGCAGGCCCGCCAGCACGACCTGCAGGCGCTGGCTGGGAATCGCCGGTGTTTCCACCAACGCCTGCAAGCGCAGCAGCACGTCGACGGACAGATGATGGGCGTCGTCGATCAGCAAGACGGCGACCTGATTCCGGCGCGCCTGCGCGGCCAGGGCGTCCAGCAACAGCCGGCTCTGCCGCTCGACATCCAGGTCGGCGGCCTGGAGTTCCAGGTTCGCGCACAGGTAGTTGAGGATGTCGGGAAAATCGAGATGGGCATTGACCAGCGGGATGAAACGGATGTCGTCGGCGTCCGCCATGCAGCGGCGCAAGGTCAAGGTCTTGCCGACCCCGGCCTCGCCGGTCAGCAGGATAAAGCCGCGCCGTTCGCGGATGCCGTCCAGGAGGTCGGCGCACGCGGCGTCGAAATTGACGTTGCGATAGAAATATTTCGGATCCTTCGGCTTGAAGGGTTTGCTGTTAAAACCGAAGTAGGCGGTATACATGCTCTTCTCCTCGCCGCCGGTCGTCGCGTGATTTTACGACTCCCGGGGCAATCCCGATAATCCTCCGGCAGGGTTGTCCGTGCCGCGCTCGAACCCGGATCGCGCGAGCCATCCCGGACGGTTGCGCTTCCCTCATCCTGGCTCCGCCCGCACCCTGGCCAGCAGGTTCCTCAGTTCCGCCTCGAAGCCGGCCACCAGCTCCCACGGATCGGCAACCGTTCCGTCATCCGTGGTGACGCCCAGCGTCACGGTGCCGGCGTAGCTCAGCACGCTCAGGCCGATGCCGATGCCGGCGATCTGCGGCACCCAGGCCAGAATTCGGCCGACCGGCGCTCCCGCCAAAAATCGCGGCTGCTCCGGTCCCGGCACGCTGGTCATCACGACCGTCGCTTTCAGTCCGAACCCTTTCAGCGCCAGCCGCTCCAGCCAGCCCGGCAGATACCCGGCCAGATTCAGGATCAAGCGATTCGCCAGCACTTCCGGCGTTCCCTTGATCCGATCCATCCGCGCCCGCACCTCGGCCAGCCGCGCCGCCGGGTCGGCGATTCCCAGCGGCAGTTTCAGCAAAATCGCCCCGAATTCGTTGTTCAGCCGGATTTCCTCCTGATAGGGACGCAGGTTAACGGGTATAAGCAATTTCAATGCCAGATTTGGACGCAATTCACGGCGCGCTTGCAGATAGCGCCCCAGCGCTCCCGCCACGACCGCCAGCATCACGTCGTTCACCCGCCCGCCCAGGCGCTGGCGGATCGTCGCGATGTCGGCCAGCGGCGCCGGCGCCGACCACGCCACCCGCTTGCGGCCGTTCAACCGTCCGCGCAACGCCGTGCGGGGGTCCGGCCCGCTGCAAAGCTGGCGCAACAGCGCCACGCCGAACGCCGTTCCCCGGCGCAGCCGGTCCACCCAGCCGCCGGGCGGCGCCGGTAATTTGGCGGTCTTCGCCGCCAGCCGGGCCTGGTTCCGCCTTTCGTCCGGCGGCGCCGGCTCGGCATCGGCGGTGCAGTCGGTCAGCCTCAGAAACACCCGCAGCAACGCCACGCCGTCGGCGATGCAGTGATGCACCCGGAACACCAGGGCGCAGCCCGCCCCATAATTTTCCACCCAATAGCAACGCCACGGCGGCCGCGCGAAATCCAGCGGCTCGCTCGCCCATCGTCCGACCTGTTCCTCCAGTGTCCGCTGATCGACCGGTTCTGGCAACCGCACCCGCTCGACATGGGCGTTCCAATCGAGCGGCCGGTCTTCCAGCCAGCGATAGCGGCCCCCGGTTCGCGCCACCCGTTGTCGGAACCGGGCCAGCGGCAACAGTCGGTCGCGCAGGATCGCCCGCAACCGCTCCGACGTCAGCGGTCGGTCCAGCAGCAGCACGACCGTCACCACCATCGGCTGTCCTGGCACATCCATGCGCGCCCAGGCCAGGTCGTTGGCGGTCAAGGGTTCGCTTTCCGGCCAGGGCATCGCCGTCGCGGCCGTTTCCAAACCGTACCAGCGGTCCGCCGGTTCACTCAGATCCCGCCGCGGCCCCATGCGTGCTCTCCTCGGGTTACTATACTGTTTCGACGCTCGCGCGCCCCGCCGTCGCGCGGCGGCCTCCAACCCCGGAACCGTAACGTTCGACACAGCCGCCGCATGGCCGAGGCTTCGAGCACGCCACCCAATCCCCCCGCGCCGTCGGGACCGCCGCCGGTCGACGCCAGGCCAGCGGAACCGGTCGCCGCGCCGCGTCCGCCTGGCCCCTTGCCGCCGCTGGCCCGGTTCCGGCGATTGCTGCAACGGCTGTTCACGGTCAACGGGCACCTGTTCGGACTGGCGGCCGGTGGGCTGGTGGCGTATGTCCGCGCGCTGCCCCCGGATTGGCGGCGCGTTCATCGCCTGGGCATGACCCGGCTGGTCGCGGCGCTGGCGGCGCGCCATCTCGACCCGGCGCTGGTCGATCTGCCCTTCGCCGCCCAGTTGCGCCGCCGCCTGGAGCGGCTCGGCCCCACGTATATCAAGTTAGGCCAGATCATGGCGGTGCGCGAGGACATGTTGCCCCGCGCCGTCACCGATGAACTGAAAAACCTGTTCGACCAGGCGCCAGCCGCGCCTTTTCCGCTCATCCGCGCCCTGATCGAGACCGAACTGGGCCAACCGCTGGCCAAGCTGTTCAGGGGGGTCGAGGAACGACCGCTCGGATCGGCCTCGCTGGCGCAAGTCCATCGCGCCACCACCCGCACCGGCCAGGCGGTGGTCATCAAGGTGCTCAAACCGGGCGTGCGTGAAACCGTGCTGGCCGATCTCACCCTGCTGCGCTGGCTCGGCGCCCTGCTGGACCGATTGTTGCCCCAATATCAGCCCGCCGCCATCGTCGAGGAATTCCGCACCTACACCGTTCGCGAACTGGACTTGACCGCCGAGGCCGACAACGCTGAAACCTTCGCCGCCAACTTTCACGACACGCCGGCGATTGTCTTCCCGCGCCTGTACCGGGAACTCAGCGGCGCCAGCGTTCTGACCATGGCTTACCTGGACGGTTTCAAGCCCGGTTCACCCGCCACGTTCGCGCTGGACGAGCCACAGCGGGCGCGGGTGGTCGATCTGGGCGCGCAGGCCATCCTGCGGATGCTGTACCAGTACGGTTTCTTTCACGCCGATCTGCACGCCGGCAATCTGTTGATTCTACCGGGCCGGCCAATCCGCATCGGTTTCGTGGATCTGGGCATGGTGGGACGGTTCGAGGACGAAACCCGGCGACGGTTGCTGTACTACTACCATGCCCTGATCAACGGCGACGTGGAAAAGGCCGCCCAGCATCTCGGTGGCGTCGCTCGAGTCGGGCCGGGCGGCGATCCCGAGGAGTTCCGCCGGGCGGTGGTGGAACTGTCGCGGCGCTTCCTGCTGCGCGCCCGGCGCGGTGATTTCAGCATCGCCCGGCTGATTCTGGAATCCATGCGACTGGGTGGCCGTTATCGGATGTACTTCCGGGTGGAACTGGTCCTGATGGTCAAGGCGCTGGTTACCTTCGAGGGCGTCGGGCGGATGGTCGATCCCGGCCTGGAGGTGGTGGCGCTGTCGCGGGCGCACATCGGCCGCGTTTTCCGCGATCAGTTCCGCCTGGAGCGGTTGACAGGGGAATTGTGGCGCAATGGGCCGGAATTGCTGGATCTGGCTGGTCGGCTGCCGGAATTGCTGAGCCGGTCGGCCCGGCTGCTGGATCGTTCCAACCCACCGCCGACCGTCAGCCCGCTGGTGGGATTGCGCGGGGCGATTGTCGCCGCCGCCTGCATTCTCGGCGGAGTGCTGACGCTGCTGCTGTCGGACGCCTGGCTGGCCGGGAGCGGGTTACTGCTGATCGGATTCTGGTGCTACGGGCGCGGCGCCTAACCGGACGCAAGATTTTTTGCAGACTCACCCGGCAGCCAGCGCGCAAGCGTTTTATGTAGGTCGTCGCGGGTAAACGGTTTGGACAGGTAATCATCCATGCCGATGGCCAGGCAGCGTTCCCGGTCTCCGGACAGCGCGTTGGCGGTCAGCGCGATGATTGGAAGGCGGTGAGTCGCGTGCCCGGGCTCCGCCGCTTCGCGGGCGCGAACGAGCGCCGTCGCCTCGAACCCATCCAGCTCGGGCATCTGGCAATCCATGAGCACGAGGTCGAATCGATCCCTGTCGCAGGTCGCCACGGCCTCCCGTCCATTGACCGCCACGTTCACCTCGAGCCCCAGGGATTTCAGCATCTCCTCGGCCACAAGGCGATTGACGGGGTTATCCTCGGCGAGCAACACGCGCCCCGCCAGCGGCCGCGCCTCGTTTGGCTGGACGCGCAACGACCTGGCATCCTCAGGGGCGATCGCAAGAGTAACCGTGAACCAGAAGGTCGTCCCCTCGCCCGGCGTACTCTCGAAACCGATTTCACCCCCCATCATCTTCGCGAGTTGCTTGGAAATCACCAAACCGAGGCCGGTGCCGCCGTATTTGCGCGTGGTGGAGTCGTCAGCCTGGGAGAACGGCTGGAACAGGCGCGCGCCGGCCGCTTCGGAAATGCCGATCCCCGTATCCCGCACCGTGACGCGCAAGCGGCAGGAGCCGGTCCCGCCGTCTCCGGTCGTGCCCGCGGCTTCGCGAACCACATCCACGCGCACGCTCCCATGCTCGGTAAACTTGACCGCATTGCTGACCAGATTGGCGAGAATCTGATGGAGACGGCCGGGATCGCCGCGCACCCGGGCCGGCACGTCAGCAGCCACTTGCCAGGTCAATTCCAGCTTCTTGTGTTGCGCTTGTGGCGCGAGCATCCGCAAGGTATCGGCGATCCGTTGCCGCGGGTCGAACCCGGTTTCGGAGAGCGCCAGTTTTCCCGCCTCGATCTTCGAAAAATCGAGAATCTCGTCAATAATCCGGAGCAGGGTTTCGCCCGAGCCTTGCAGGATGTCCAGGTAATACCGCTGCTGGTCGGTAAGCCCGGCCTGTTCCGCCAGTAGTTGGGCCATGCCCAACACCCCATTCATGGGAGTGCGGATCTCATGGCTCATATTGGCTAGAAACTGTGATTTGGCCCGATTGGCTGCCTCGGCGGCGTCTCGGGCCTGACGTAGCGCCTCCTCAACCCGCTTACGCTCGGTGAGATCGTGAGCGACCACCTGCAAGGCCAGTTTGCCCTGGTATATGAACGGGGCGGCCGCCACTTCCACGGGGAACACGGTGCCATCGAGCCGCACATAGCGTTCTTCCAACAGGGGAGCCGCGGTTTTCAGGGTATGGATCTGTTTTAGCCGCTCCCGCACGATGGCGTGGGAATCGGGATGGAGCCGGTCCCAGAACGATGTATCGAGCAGCGCCGCCGGGGAATCCGCTCTAAACATCCGGATGCCGGCGGCGTTGATGTAGGCAATTTTTTCGTCGCAGTTGATGTAAATCGCATCGGGCGATAACTCAACGAGCTGCCGGTAGGCGTTTTCACTGTCTTCGAGCGCCCCTGTTGCTTGCCGCAGTGCGCGCACCGGGACGAGTCGCAGCGGAAAAAAAACGATGACCCCTATTGCCAAGCCGGCCAGGGCGACCAGGGCGGTTTCCACGACCAAGTCGTTCAGCGAGACGAACATCTCCACCTTGCCCACTTCGACGCCGAAATCATAGACCGGGTAGGCGCGAGCGAGCGTTGGCGCGATCAACTCCGGCGCCAGACGGACGATGCGGGTTCCGCTCTGATCACTCACCACGGCGCCGTATCGTGGATCGACGTACTTGCGCAGTACGCCCTCCAACCGTTCGGACTCGAAGCGCCACAAGCCCGCGCTGTGGTTGATGAACTCCGTGACCGCGGCGGCGGTGATGCGCGCCTCGCTTGCCAGCGCGCCGCTGCGATGCTGATAGGACCAGAGAAAAAACGCGGTGGGCGGCGCCAGCGTCACCAGTATCGCCAGGCCACCCGCCAGCCAAGTCAACAGGCGTTCGAGTCGGGAATGCCCGTTCATGGCTGACGCGGGGCGGGAACGTAACCGGCATGATCGAGTATTTCCCGCCCGGACGCCGAGAGCATGAAATCCAGAAAGCCCTGGGCCGCCGGCGACAGTTTGGGCCCGCGCGCGACGTAGAGGCTCTTGGAATAGGGGTAGGCGCTTTGGTTCATGGCGGCCAGGGTCGGCGCCACGCCGTTGAGGGGCAGGGCCTGAAGCTTGCCGCTCCGGCTTTGCATCAGCCCCAGATTGGTCGTGCCGAGAGAGCCGGGCGTCTTCTCCAGTAAATCCGCATTCTCCAGATCGTTGGCGGCCACCAGTATGCCAGGACGCGCCAAGGCTGTTTCGACCGCTTGGTCCATGGCCGACGACATCTTGCGCAGAATCAGGGTGTCCGACTCCATCGGGCTGCGCAACACCAGCCGGATGGGCGAACCGTCGGCCCAGGTGGTCACCTTGCCGCTATAAACCGCCGCCAGTTGCTCGATGGTGAAACCGGGCGGTTGCGGTTCCTTCGAGGTGACCACGAGAAAAGGCGTGCGGCCGAGTTCCCAATCCCGGCCGCCCTGGGCCTTTTCGGCGTCGGACAGCGGCTTGCCGGGCACGGCGAGATCGATCGCGCCGGTGAGAACCGCGCGAATCGAGCCGTTACTGCCCGTCGGTGGGTTGATCACGCGCACCGTGATATCCGGCTTGAGGCCACCATACACTTGGGCGAACCGCTCGACCAGCGGAGTCGCGGAACCCGTTCCCCCAACGGTCAGTGTTTCAGCGCGGACGGAACCCAACGGACCCGCCACACCCGCCGCGAGCGTGAAGCTTAGGATAATGACACGGATGCTGTTGTTCCAGGCGGTGAATTGCATGATGTATCTCGCCTTATTCTCTACCTGTACCGAATACTCTACGAATAACGAATTAAGCTTATCTTGTCACGGGCCAACATGCACAGTCCCCGCCGAACTCCGTCTATCCAGGCAAAAAACGCCAGTTCAAGCAAGGCGCTCCCAGTCGGCGGCGCTAAACTCGAGGCGTCATTCAACTCTTCCTTCAGGCTACCGCCATGCGTTTCCCGAACCTGCCGCGTGTTCTGCTGCTGGTGCTATTGTCGCTGAGCGCCGTCCCGGCCCGCGCCGGCAACGATTATCCGCTGGTGCTGGTCCACGGTTTCACCGGCTGGGGTCGGGACGAACTGCTCGGCTTCAAGTACTGGGGCGGCTTCGAGGACCTGCAGGAGATTCTGAATCAGGCCGGCTACCGCACCCATACCGGCGTGGTCGGGCCGCTCGCCAGCAATTGGGACCGCGCCTGCGAATTGTACGCCTATCTCAAGGGGGGCACTGTGGATTACGGCCAGGCTCACGCCGTTGCCCATGGTCACGCGCGTTACGGTCGGACCTTTACCGGTCTGTATCCGGACTGGGGCGCGGTGGATGCCAATGGCCGGCTTCGCAAGCTTCATCTGATCGGCCATAGCCAAGGCGGCCAGACCGTGCGAGTGCTCGCCGCCCTGCTGGCCCGGGGCGATCCGGTCGAGCGCGCCGCCACGCCGGTTGCCGAACTGTCGCCGTTGTTTCAGGGCGGCAAGTCATGGGTTCACAGCGTCACCACGCTCGCCGCACCGCACGATGGCGCCAGCATCGCCGCCAACGGCAGCCACCTGTTGCCCTTCGTGCGCAAGAGCCTGCTTGGCCTGGCCGCGCTGGTCGGCGTCCAGCCCGATGACCTGCCCTACGACTTCAAGCTGGATCAATGGGGACTGCGTCGCCTGCCGGACGAATCGCTGGACGCTTACCTGACGCGGGTCGAACAAAGCCCGATCTGGCATTCGCGCGACATCAGCGGCTGGGACCTCGGCCCCGACGGCGCGCGGGAATTGAACCAACGGTTTCCAGCCCAGCCCGACGTATACTATTTTTCCTGGGCGGCCTCGGCCACCGTGCCGCTCTGGCTGTCCCGGCATCACGTCCCGCGCCCGACCATGCTGCCGCAACTCTGGGTCAGCGCCCTGTACATGGGCGCCTATACCCGCGACGAACCGGGCCATGTCCGCATCGACGCGAGTTGGTGGGAGAACGACGGGCTGGTCAACACCCGCTCCATGGCCGGTCCGACTCTGGACTCGCCCGACCGCATCGTGCCTCGTGACGGTCAGGCCCGGCGCGGCGTGTGGAACTATCAGGGCGTATTGACCGGCTGGGATCACCTGGACATCATGGGTATCGGCACGGTGCGCGACGTGGGCGACTGGTATCTGCGACTGGCGCGGTCGCTCGCCGACCTGCCACCTTGATCATTTCGACCGTTTGCCGGCCCAACGAACACGACCATGTCCCATATCGTCATTCACCGCTCTCACCCACTCACGCTCGATCAAGCCCGTCGGGCGGCGGAAACCCTCGCCGGGCAACTCGCGGCCCGCCACGGGATCGGCTACCACTGGCAGGACGATTCGCTGCATTTCGAGCGGTCGGGGGTGGGCGGCCATATCGACCTGGAGCCGGGCATGGTCCGTATCGACGCCCGGCTGGGTTTTCTGCTGGCGCCGTTCAAGCACCAGCTGGAACAGGAAATCCACCGTCAGTTGGACGAGATCTTTCAGTCTCCGGCCAGTTCGGCGTAACCGCCAGGCTCGTCCGTCAATTCCAGCGGTCGCGGATGACCGGCGTGGATTTGCTCCAGAATGGCGCGTTCGCGGCGGGCGATGGTGGCGACGAAAGTCTCCGCGTCCGCGCCCATGTGGCGGAAGGCGTGAAAACCGGTTTCCAGAAACCGGTGCAGCTCCCCCAGCCCGGCCAGCCGCGCCGGCGTTCCGGCCAGTTTCAGCGCGGCGTGAATGAAACGCTTGGGGACGATGACCTGTAAATCCCGGCCCAGCCGTTCGGTCAACTCGATCTGATGGCGGCGCGAATCGTAGCTATTGCAACGTCGGTAAGCGGCGACATAGGCGGCCTCGTCCACTCGGTCGCGAAACGCGAATTCCGCGATCAGGACGCGCGTCAACCGGGCATCCAGTTCGCGCGACAAGGCGTTGAGTTCCAGCGCCAGCGCCGCCGTATGCAGCACATGCTCCGGCAGGACACGGCTCATCACCGGCACGATGCGGGCCAGATCGTGTTCGCGCTGGCGCAGATCCCGGTCGCCGTAGAGTTCGTCCAGAAAAAACTCTGCCGCGGGCCGGTAACGCGGGTTCGCCAGCAAGTCGGCATGGGTCCGGGCCAGCCGCGCCGACTGCCAGCGGCGCAGAATGTCGAGTTCCCGTTCCACGCCAGCGGCCCCGTCGGTGTGGAACGCCTGACTGCGCTGCAACTGTTCCAGCAAGCGCGTCGCGCCGGCGGTCTTGTCGTGATCAATCATACCGGTTCGTGGCCGAATCCGCGTCAGCGCAGTTCGCGGCGCAAGATCTTGCCGACATTCGACTTGGGAAGGCTGTCGCGGAATTCGATGTGCCGAGGCATCTTGTACGCGGTCAATTGTCGGCGGCAATGGGTCAGGATCATCTCGCCGGTCAACTCCACGCCCGGCTTGCGCACCACGAACACCTTGACCGCCTCGCCGGTCTTTTCATCCGGCACGCCGATGCAGGCCACTTCCAGCACGCCCTCGCAGCCGATCACCACCTCCTCGATCTCGTTGGGGTAGACGTTGAAACCGGACACCAGGATCAGGTCCTTCTTGCGATCCACGATGCGGACGAAGCCCTGCTCGTCCACCGTCGCCACGTCGCCGGTCAGCAGCCAGCCATCGCGGATCGTGCGGGCGGTGTCTTCGGGCCGTTGCCAGTAACCGCGCATCACCTGCGGACCGCGCACGCACAACTCGCCCCGCTCGCCCGGCGGTACTTCGTCGCCCTCGTCGTCGCGAAGCTGAATCTCGGTGGACGGCACCGGCAGGCCGACGCTACCGGTGAAGCCGCCGATGTCGATGGGGTTGACGCAGACCACCGGCGAGGCTTCGGTCAGGCCGTAACCCTCCAGGATCGGCACGCCGGTCATGGCCCGCCAGCGTTCCGCCACCGCCTGCTGCACCGCCGCCCCGCCGCCGACTGCCAGCTTGAGCGCCGAGCAGTCGAGTTGCTTGAATTTCTCGTTGTTCACCAGGGCGTTGAACAGAGTGTTGACGCCGGTGATGACCGTGAACTTCCACTGGCGGATTTCGGAAACGAACAATGGAATATCGCGGGGATTGGTGATCAGCACGTTCAGCCCGCCGTAACGGACGAAGCACAGGCAATTCACGGTCAGACAGAAGATGTGATACAGCGGCAACGCGGTAACGACGATCTCCTCGCCCTCGCGGATGGCCGGCCCGACCCAGGCGACGATCTGCTGCATGTTGGCCAGCATGTTGCGATGGGTCAGCATCGCGCCCTTGGCCAGGCCGGTGGTGCCGCCCGTGTATTGCAGGAAAGCCAGATCGTCGCCGCCGACCGCGACCGGCTGTAACCGGCGATCACCACCGATGTTCAGCGTCTCGTTGAAACCAACCGGGTTCGGCAGCGAGTAATCGGGCACCATCCTCTTGATGTGCCTGACCACCAGATTCACCACCCTGGCCTTCCAGTACGGCAGCAGATCGCCGATTTCGGTGACGATGGCCTTTTGGATTTCGGTCCGGTCGATCACCTCGGCCAGCACGTGGGCGAAATTGGCGAGGATCAGGATCGCCCTGGCCCCGGAATCCTTCAACTGATGCTCCAGTTCGCGCGGGGTGTAAAGCGGATTGACGTTGACCACCACCAGCCCGGCGCGCAATACGCCAAACAGCGCCACCGGATATTGCAGCAGATTGGGCAGCATGATCGCCACCCGCTCGCCCTTCGCCAAACCCAATTCCTGTTGCAGATAAACCGCGAACGCCCGGCTTTTCTGTTCCAGCTCGCCATAGGTCATGCCGTAGCCCATGTTGGCGAAGGCATTGCGCCGCCCGAACTGGCAACAACTCCGCTCGAACACCTCGACCAGCGAGCGATATTGATCGGGATTGATTTCCGCCGGCACATTGGGCGGATAACGCTTCAGCCACACCTTTTCCAAGGGAAGTCTCCAGTCGACGGGGATTGTTCGGTTTGTTGGATTTTACTGACTCGATTATCAAACTTTAACCGGAAGAGATTGTAATATTTAGCTTTATTGAAGGCAGCTTCCTTTCACACAGTCGAAAATCACCTAAACTTGAAAATATTCTCCGGCAGTCCTACAAATCAGGACCGCCAAGACCCGCATTGGAACAGCAAAATATGGACGGTCTGCAAAAAATCAGCGGCTGTGACCGCCCCGACCGCGTCGCCGACGTGATCTTCGTCCACGGTCTCGACGGCGACGCCCGCACCACCTGGCACCCCAAGAATCGCCCGGACGCCTTCTGGCCCGCCTGGCTGGGGGCAGACGTGCCGGCGGTCGGCGTCTGGTCCCTGGGTTACGCGGTCAGCGCCTCGGCCTGGAAAGGGCACACCATGCCGCTGACCGACCGGGCGACCAACGTCCTGGACCTGCTCGACCTGGATGGCATCGGTCGCCGGCCGGTCATCTTCATTTGCCACAGTCTGGGCGGACTGTTGGTCAAGCAGATGTTGCGTAACGCCTCCGACTTCGGCAACCCGGCCTGGAAAGCCATCGCCACCCAAACCAAGGCCCTCGTCTTCCTGTCCACCCCACACTCTGGCGCGAACCTGGCCAGTTGGATGCAATACATCGGCACCCTGCTGCGCACCACGGTCAGCGTCGAGGAACTGGAAGCCCAGCACCCGCGCCTGCGGGAACTCAATCTCTGGTATCGCAACCACGTCGTGGATTTTGACCTCACCACCGTGGTGTATTGCGAGAAGCGCCCCGTGGCCGGCATTCTGGTGGTCAACGAAACCACCGCCGATCCGGGGATCGTCGGGGTCATCCCCATTCCGGTGGACGAAGACCATGTCTCGATCTGCAAGCCCGCGTCGAAGGACAGCCAGATTTACCGCCGGGTCAAGCGCCTGGTCGAGGACCTCGTCACGCAATCTCGACGGCCAGCGCCGCAACGTTCGCCTCGGAACGCGGTCGCGGACTCGCAACCCCCGCACCCCTCGGCGGAAACGCCCGCCGACCCGGACTTCGGCCCGGTGAAAATCGACCTGTGCCGGCGGTTGGGCAGCGACTGGCAACTGCTGGCCGACTACTTCGGCATCGAGCCCGCCGACCGCGCCCGCTTCGACCGAGGCTGGGAACCGCAGCGGGTGTGGGAATGGCTCGAAGCCCACGGGCAACTGGCCGGGCTGGCCGAAGGACTGCGCTACATCCGTCGGGATGATCTCGCGAAACTCCTGCCGAAAGAGCTACTGGACCGCCCTCGGTAGGCCCGCCGGACGCCAGCGTCGCCGCCGGCGGGCCTGCCTTCAGGCGCTATTACCAAGCCTGCATCGACCGCTGGTCGCAGCCCCGCTACGCGCTGGACAAGCGCTTCGTTCATCTGACCCTGCTGCTCGATCGGGGCGAAGAGGCGCAAGGACCGCGCTGGGCGCCGCAGGCGCGCAAGTTTCAGGATTTGCGCGAGGTGCTGGCGGCGGAGCCCGACGCCCCGGCGCTGGTGCTGCTTGGACCGCCGGGATCAGGCAAGAGTATGGCCCGGCACCGGCTGGGAAGAAACCGCCGTGCTGGCGGCGGCGCTGGCCGACCGGCCCGACGCCTTCGTCGCCGACCTCGTGGATGCCAATCTGGCGCTGGCCGGGCGCTGCGCCGCGCAGCCGGACGTACAGGTTTCTGAAGGCGTGAAGGACCGCATTCGCCAAGCCTTGCTCCAACGCACCCAGGACCCCGCCGCCGACCTGCGGGCACGGATCGCGGCGGGCCTGGCCCTGGGCGAACTGGGCGACCCGCGCTTGCGGCGATGCCGGGGACCGCACGGTGACTACCTCCTGCCCCCGCTGATCGCCATACCGGGCGGCGCCTACGCCATCGGCAGCGACGAGGGGCTATATAGCAACCCTGTTTGAGTT
>DGFE01000117.1:0-661 GCA_002391525.1 Competibacteraceae bacterium UBA3908 | reverse complement strand
CAATTCAGTTAGAAGACCTATACGAGGATGAAGCGCCCGTTCATGCCGTGGACCTCCCGCCGTTCCAGCTCGGCCAGTTCCCGGTGACCAACGCCGAATGGGCGCTGTTCATGAAAGCGGACGGCTACGAGGACGAACGCTGGTGGGACAACGACGCCGCCCGCGCCTGGCGGCGTGGGGACAGCACGGCGGAAGGCGCCAAGCAGCAATGGCGTGAGAAACGCCAGTATTTTCAGACGCACTTTGGTGAAATCCGCAACCTCCACCGTCAGGGGCGGATCACGTCCCAACAAGCCGACGACTGGGAAAAGTATGTCCGCATAGACGACGATGCGTTCGAAGCGCTGCTGGAAGAATGGTATCCCCCCGGACGCAAAACCCAACCTGTTTATTGGAACGATGAGGCGCTCAATAACCTGGCTCAGCCGGTAGTGGGCGTCTGTTGGTATGAAGCGCGGGCCTACTGCGCCTGGCTGAGCGCACAAACGGGCCAGTCTTTTCGCTTGCCAACAGAAGCGGAATGGGAAGCCGCCACACGGGGACAGGCGGGGCGGCGCTATGCCTACGGCGACAAGTTCGACGCGAGTCTTTGCAACGCCTTCGAGACCCACATTCGCCGAACCACGCCAGTTGGCGTCTTTCCCGGCGGCGAGACACATCT
>DGFE01000260.1 GCA_002391525.1 Competibacteraceae bacterium UBA3908 | reverse complement strand
TGCTCGACGTGGCCGACTATACCAAGTCGCGCCTGATCCCGGACCGGATGCTGGAGCCGGGGCGCTATTTCTGGCGGGTCGCCGTCCGCGACTCGACCGGCGAGCAGGGGCCGTTTGGCGATCCGCAATCCTTCCGACTGCAACCGACGCCGCGAATGCAGGCGCCCGAGGTCACCGCCGACGCCATGACCTTCCGCTGGAGCGCGGGACTGCCCGGCCAGCAATACCAATTCCAATTGGCCAGGGATGTCGGCTTCGAGGACATCGTCATTTCGACCCGGGTATCCGAACCGCAACTCACCATCCGCCGCCCCGAATCCGGTTTTCATTATCTGCGGATGCGGGTGATCGACACCGACGGTTATGTGGGACCGTATGGTCCGGTGCAGCGGATCGATGTGCCACCCGCCAGCTATTGGCCGTATGGCATGGTGATGTTCCTGACGCTCGTGCTGGTTTTATGACGCCGCGGGTTCGATCTCGCGCCGGCTGGCCGGGAAAGATCGGCCTGTTTTTGTCGTTGCCTGTTTTCGCGCTCGCGCTGGCCCACGCGAACTGGCTGTATCGCTGGGATTTACTGTTCTACGACTGGAATCTGGCAGCCTGGTCGCGAGCGCCGGCCGACGACATCGTCATCGTCGCCATCGACGAACAAAGCCTGCGGGAGTTGGGTCGCTGGCCGTGGTCGCGCCGCACCCATGCCCAACTGATCCGCCAGCTCGGCGCCGCCGGGGCCAGGGCGATTGCCCTGGACATCGTGTTCGCCGAACCCGACGCGACCGATCCCGCGGCGGACGCGGAACTGGCGGTCGCGCTGGCGGAGAATGGCCGCGTGGTGTTGCCGGTGCTGGGCGAACAGAATCGCCTGGGCGGCCAGCTGCTGGAAACCTTGCCGATTCCGGTGCTGGCGCGGGCCGCCGCCGGCATGGGGCACATCGATGTCGAACTGGATCCGGACAGCATCGCCCGCGGCGTTTACCTGCGAGCCGGATTGGGCGTGCCCTATTGGCCCACCCTGGCGCTGGCGCTGTTGGAATTGGCGGCGGCGAGCGATTCCGCCGCCGCGCGCGCGCTGCCCGGTCAGCGGGCCGCCGCAATCAGTCCGCCGTCTCCTTACGCCTGGCAGCGCGATTATCGAGTCCTCATCCCGTTCGCCGGACCGCCGGGACACTTTCGCCGGTTTTCCTACAACGAGGTACTGCGCGGCGGGGTGGAGCCGGCGGCGTTCCGCGACAAGTTCGTCCTGGTCGGTGCGACGGCCGCCGGCATGGGCGATGCGTTGTCGACCCCGGTTTCCGGTCTGGCGCAGCCGATGTCCGGCGTGGAATTCAACGCCAACGTGCTCGATGCCCTGCGACGCGGTTTGACGATCCGGCCCTTGCATCCAAGCTGGTCCCTGCCGCTGACCGGGCTGCTCGTCTTGTTGCCGCTGGCGCTGTACGCGGTTTGTCCGCCCCGCTGGACCTTACCGCTGGCCGGGCTGGCGCTGTTGCTGACCCTCGCCGGCAGCTTTGCACTGCTCCATGGCGCGCAGCGCTGGTTCCCACCGGCGGCGGCGCTGCTGGTCCAGGGTCTTGGCTATCCGTTGTGGAGCTGGCGCCGCCTGCGCCGCGCGGTCCGTTCGCTGTTCGAGGAAGAGCAACGCGCCCAGGTTACCCTGCAATCCATCGGCGACGCCGTGATCACCACGGATGCGAGGGGGGTGGTGACCTACCTGAATCCGGTCGCCGAATCTCTGCTTGGTTGCGCGCCGGCGGCGGTGCGGGGGCGTCCGCTGGGTCCGATCTTTCAGCTTGCCGACGATCAGGGTCGTTGCTCCAGGCTGGACTTGGCTGCCTTGTGCCTGGAAAGAAAGCAACTGGTCAAGCTGCCCGAGCCCGGCATCCTGCTCAACCGCATGGGTGAAGAGTACGCCATTCGCGCCTCGGCGGCCCCCATGCGCGACCCATGGGGCGAGATTTCCGGGGTCGTCATCGCGTTCAACGACATAACCGAGACGCGCCGGCTGACCGAACAGATGGTTTATCAGGCGACTCACGATGCGCTGACGCATCTGCCGAACCGCAATCTGCTGCGGAGCCGACTCGGACACGCCATCGCCCACGCTCGGCGCACCGGCCAAAGCCTGGCGCTGTTGTACGTGGATTTGGATCGTTTCAAGAAGGTCAACGAAGGCTTGGGCCATACCGCCGGCGATGCCGTGCTGCGGGCGGTGGCGGTACGCTTGCTGGGCTGTGGGCGTCAGGACGACACCATCGCTCGCGTGGGCGGCGACGAATTCGTCTGTCTGCTGGAAGACGTGCGCCAGGAAGACCGGGTAGTGGATTTCGCGCGGAAGATTCTGACGATTCTCGAATCGCCTTTCCAGGTGGGCGGCCACGAGTGTTTCGTCACCGCCAGCATCGGCGTCAGCCTGTTTCCCAAGGACGGCGAGGATGCGGAAACCCTGTTGAAAAACGCCGACGCGGCCATGTGCCGGGCCAAGGAAGCCGGTCGCGACGACATCCAGTTCTACGCCCGCGACATGCACGCCCGCACCCTGGAGCGGCTGACGATGGAGCAAAATCTGCGTCATGCCCTGGAGCGTCAGGAGCTGGAACTGCATTACCAGCCGCAAATGGATTTGCGCCAGGGCCGCATCGTCGGCGTCGAGGCGCTGCTGCGCTGGCGGCATCCCCGGTACGGCTTGCTGCTGCCGCTGGAATTCGTGCCGCTGGCCGAGGAAACCGGTCTCATCGACATGATTGGCGAATGGGTGCTCCGGACCGCTTGCCGGCAAGCGAGAGCCTGGCAGCGGCAGGGATTGCCCGCGTTGCGGGTGGCGGTAAACCTGTCGCCCCGCCAGTTTCTGCGGCCCGGCATGGCGAATACGGTTGCCCGGATCTTGCGGGAAACCCAGCTGGAACCTCATCGCCTCGATCTGGAGATCACCGAAAGCCTGCTGATGAAGGATGTCCAGGGCGGCATCGCGACCATGCACGCGCTCAAGGTCATCGGCGTGAAACTCTCTATCGATGATTTTGGCACGGGTTATTCCTCCCTGAATTATCTGAAACAGTTTCCAATCGATCAGTTGAAGATCGACAAGTCCTTCCTGCATGAAATCGTGACCAGTCAGGATGACGCCGCCATCACGCTGGCGATGATCGCCATGGCGCACAGCATGCGGCTGACCGTGATCGCGGAAGGCGTGGAAAACGAGACGCAACTGGCGTTCCTGCGGGCCAACCAATGCGACGAAATACAAGGCTACCACGTGAGCGGTCCGGTGCCGCCGGACGAAATCACGGCGTTGTTCGAGATCCTGCCTGTCTGACGCTCGCGCGAATCCGGCGGCGTATCGCGCCGGGCGCGGCGGGTGGCGGGGATTCGCTTGATGGATTCGCGCCGGGAAACTCCCATGACCGGTTTTGAGCTCCGCTCCTGGGTTTGCGTGCTGTGGCTGCTGGGTCATGAGCCGACCGCGCTGGCCACCGATTCGTCCGCTCCGCCCGCCGCTCCGGCGCCGACTACCCGATTGCTGCTGCACGACTTCGAACGGATCGCCAGTCCCATACCGGGTGTCGCCATGAGCGGCTGGACCGCCGAACCGGGCGCCCGCACTGGCCGGGTCTGGTATCGGCTGGAACCGGCCCGGCGGCCCGGCGGTGGTCGGGCGCTGTATCTCCACTATCGCTTCGCATCCGCCGCGACCGGCGACCTCGGCTGGCAACTCAGCCTGCCTGGCCTGGACGCCGCGGCCTACGATCATCTGGAATTCTGGATTCGCGGCGATGACCGCACCGGCTACGCCGATGCGTTGAAGGTCGAATTCAGGCAGCCGCTGGCCGGTGCGCCGCCTGGCCTGCTGCGCCAGGGCAGCGCCGTGGTCACCGGTATCACCGGCGACTGGCAGCACTTTCGGATCCCGCTGAACTTCATGAGCGGCATCGCCGACTGGCGGCGGCTGCGCCAGTTCGGGATCGTGCTGCAACCGCGCCGCTCGCCGGCGACGATGGGCGCGTACTGGCTGGACGACATCGCCCTCGTCAAGACGGGTCGGCCCGGACCCAGCATCCGCGATCCGGTGATCCCGCCGCAGAAGACGGCGTGGGAGAACGGCGTAGGGGGCAAGGCGGCGGCTCAGCCATACATTCGCGCCCGATTGGCCGGCTGGCCGGAGCGCCTGCTGGTGACGCCGGCGGAACTGCCCGCCGACGATCAGGCTTTTCTGTGGCGACTGGCCCGCGATACCTGGCGCGGGCTGGCGGCGCTGAGCGACCGCGAGCACGGATTGCCGTTCGACACCGTGCGCCTCGGCGGCTCGCTGGCCCCCGAGCGCGCCTGGTTGGGCGATTACACCAACGTCACCAACGTCGGCCTGTATCTGATGGTCATCGTCGCGGCGCGGGAACTGGGGTTGATCGGCGCGGCGGATGCCGGAGCGCGGCTGAACCGGACCCTGGACACGCTGGAGCGGCTCGAAACCTGGCGGGGCTTTTTCTACAACTACTACGACACCACCACCCTGGAGCGTACCAGTCATTTCGTCTCGTTCGTGGATTCGGCCTGGCTGACCGCCGGGTTGATGGTGGTCCGCAACGCGGTTCCCGAACTGGCCGGACGCTGTAGTCGTTTGATCGAGCAGGAGGATTACCGCGTCTTCTACGACCCGGTCGAACAATTGATGGTGCACGGTTATTACGTCAATCTGCCCAGCCGGTCCGAGTACAGCTATGGGCTGCTGTACAGCGAGGCCCGGCTGGGCAGTCTGATCGCCATCGGAAAGGGCGAAGCGCCGGTGGAGCACTGGTATCGCATGGCGCGCACCTTTCCGGCCAGCTTCGACTGGCAGTCGCAGTCGCCCAAGCGCCGCGTCGACAGGACGGTCGGCGGTTACACGTTTCCCGGCGGCCACTATTCCTGGAAGGGATTGAAATACGTACCGTCCTGGGGCGGCAGCCTGTTCGAGGCGCTGATGCCGCTGCTGGTGCTGGACGAGTTGCGTCACGCGCCGGCCAGTCTGGGACGGAACGCGGTGGCGCACACGCAAATTCAGCGCCGTTTCGCGCTGGAGCAGCTGCGCTATCCGGTGTGGGGCCTGTCGCCCAGTTCGACCCCGGCGGGCGACGGTTACGGCGAGTACGGCGTGCGGATTTTGGGGGCGCGCGGTTATCGGGCCGGCGCGGTGACCCCCCACGCGGCGGCGCTGGCGCTGCTGACCGAACCGGAAGCGGCGGTCGCCAACCTGCGGCAACTGGCGGAACGCTATCCGCTGTATGGCGACTTCGGTTTCTACGACGCGGTGGATCCGCGCGGCGGACGGGTGGCCTACAACTATCTGGCGTTGAACCAGAGCATGATTTTGCTCGCGCTGGCCAATCATTTGCGGGACGGCGTCATTCAGCGCCATTTCGCCGCCGATCCGATTGTCCAGCGGGTATTGCCGTTGTTGGGCACGGAACGGTTGTTCGACTGACATGGCCAGCATCGACTTCGAGCACATCGACAAAATCTATCCCGGCGGGACCCAGGCCATCTTCGATTACAGCCTGACGGTCGCCGACGGCGAACTGGTGGCTTTCGTCGGGCCGTCCGGCTGCGGTAAATCCACCCTGCTGCGACTGCTGGCGGGGCTGGAAACGGCGACGCGCGGCACACTGCGCATCGGCGGACAGGCGGTCAACGCCTTGCCGCCGCAGCGGCGCAACGTGGCGATGGTGTTCCAGGATTACGCCCTCTATCCGCACATGACGGTGCGGCGCAATCTGGAATTCCCCCTGAAGATGCGCGATCTGCCCCGCGCCGGGATCGAGCGGCAGGTGCAGTGGGTGGCCGAACTGCTCGGTCTCGACGGCCTGCTCGACCGCTTGCCCAGGCAACTGTCCGGCGGCCAGCGCCAGCGGGTGGCGATGGGTCGGGCGCTGGTGCGGCAACCCACCGTGTTTCTGATGGACGAACCGCTGTCCAACCTGGATGCCCGGCTGCGGGTGCAGATCCGCGCCGAAATCGGCGATCTGCTGGAGCGGACCGGCATCACCACCGTCTACGTGACCCACGATCAGGCCGAGGCGATGACGCTCGGCGACCGGGTGGCGGTGATGGATCATGGCCGGCTGCAACAGGTGGCGCCGCCCCGGCAATTGTACGAGCAGCCGATCAATACCTTCGTGGCCGGTTTCATCGGCAATCCGCCGATGAATCTGTTCCCGGCGCGGCTGACCGCCACCCTCGACGGTGGGCTGCGTCTGCTGCTGGGCGATCAGACGTTGCCATTGACGCTGCCCACCCCGACCGTGGACCGCTGGCGGGCCTGGCTGGACGCGCCGCTGACCGCCGGCCTCCGGCCCGAGCACCTGCGCCTCGCCGCCGGGGATGGGGGACTGAGCGCGACGGTCGGCGATGCCGAATATCTGGGTCACGAGACCCTGTTGCACCTGCGGATCGACGGCATGACCGCGCCCGGCCCGCTGCTGGTGGTGCGGCTGCCCGGCATCCGGCCCTTTCACAAGGGCGAGGTGGTCCGCCTGTCGCCGGATTCGACCCAACTGCATCTGTTCGATGCGGATGGACTGGCGCTGGTGAACGGGACCGTCGGCGCCGATCACATCCTCTGACTGTTTTGCCCTGGAGTCGCCGCCACATGTCCGCATCCCTCCCGTTCCCCGCCGATTTCCTGTGGGGCGCCGCCACCTCGGCCTATCAGATCGAGGGCTCGCCGCTGGCCGACGGCGCCGGGCCGAGCATCTGGCACGAATTCGCCCATACGCCGGGTCGGACCCGCGACGGCGATACCGGTGACATGGCCTGCGACCATTACCGCCGCTATCGCGACGATGTGGCGCTGATGCGGGAACTGGGCCTGAACGCCTATCGCTTCAGCGTGTCCTGGAGCCGGCTGTTGCCGGAGGGTCGTGGCTGCGTCAATCCGCGAGGACTGGGCTTTTACGAGCGGCTGGTGGATGCCTTGCTGGAACACGGCATCCAGCCGATGGCGACGCTCTATCACTGGGATCTGCCGGCGGCGCTGGATCGGCTGGGTGGCTGGCTGAATCCCGACAGCGCCCACTGGTTCGCCGAGTACGCCCAAGTGCTGTTCCGGGCGCTGGACGACCGGGTCAAGCTCTGGGTCACGCTGAACGAACCCTGGGTGGTGGTGGACGGCGGCTATCTGCACGGCGTCCTGGCCCCCGGTCAGCGCAATCCCTTCGCCGCGCCGGTCGCCGCCCATCACCTGCTGCGGGCGCACGCCACCGCCGTGCAGGCTTATCGCGCCGAAGGCCGGCAGCGAATCGGCCTGGTGGTCAACCTGGAGCCGAAGTATCCGGCCACGGAAACGGTCGCGGATCTGAACGCCACCATGCGGGCGGATGCCTACTGGAACCGCTATTACCTCGATCCCGTGTTCCTGGGCGGCTACCCGCCGGAACTGCCGGAAATCTTCGGCGCGGCCTGGCCGACGTTTCCCGAACCGGATTTCGAGCTGATCCGCCAACCACTGGATTTTCTCGGCATCAACTACTATAGCCGACAGGTGGTGCGGCACGATGTTGACGACTGGCCGCTGAACGCGGGTCGGGTCCGGCAGGCGCGGCAGACGCACACCGGCCTGGATTGGGAAGTGTATCCGCAGGGGCTGACCGACATTCTGGAATGGGTGGCCAGCCGCTACGGGCCGCTGCCGCTGTACGTCACCGAAAACGGCGCGGCGTTTTACGATCCGCCCCAGGCGGACGGCGCGGTGGATGACCCGCTGCGACGGCGGTATCTGCGCGATCATTTACGCGCGGCGCGGGCGGCCCTGCGCAACGGCGTCGATCTGCGCGGCTATTTCGCCTGGTCGCTGCTGGACAATTTCGAGTGGGCGCACGGCTATTCGCAGCGCTTCGGGCTGGTCCACGTGGACTATGCGACGCAGCGGCGGACGCCCAAGGCCAGCGCGCGGTTCTATGCGGACGTGATTCGCGGCGGTGGCGGCGCCCTGGACGCCGAAGACGCCGGCGGCGATGGCTGAAGCGCTGGTCGTTGCCGCGCCGATGCGGGCCGTCGGCCCCGGTTGCAAGCTGAACGGCGCGTGCCAAAATGCTGAAAGACCCTACGTCGCGAGAACCGCCCATGGAGAACCCAACGGCTATCGAACTCTATGCGCAAGCCCATCGGCAATGGCGGGAAGTCGTCGAGCTCGACTTGCACGACTCCGAAGACATCGTGTACGGAATCATGCCGCTGCTGGTTCGGGGGTTGAGCCTGGCGCCCGATCACCTGCCGTCCCTGGATTTACTGAGCGATATGCTGATGGAAATCGGGGCCTGCGAGGAAGCGGTCGAATTCGTGGAGAAGATGCTCGAATTGGCGCCGGACGACGCCGATTATCGGAAAAAGCTGACCGCGCTCGCCAGCGACGAGGACAATCGGCGGCGCGTGGTGCGGGTGTATCTGCACCAAAAGCGCCTGCGGCTGGCCAAGGATGTCGCCGCTGAATCCGCGCCGCCGACCCCGCCCGCCGGCTAGCCGCCCGACTGATAGATTTGATCGAACGTGCCGCCGTCCTTGAAATGCGCGGCCTGCGCCTTGGCCCAACCGCCGAACAGATCGTCGATGGTGAACAGTTCCAACTGGGGGAAACGATCCCGGTGGCGTTCGGCCACCGTCGGGTCCCGGGGTCGGTAATGGTGCCTGGCCGCCAGCTCCTGGCCCTCCGGGCTGTATAAGTATTCGAGATACGCCTGGGCCGCCGCGCGCGCGCCGTGCTTGTCGGCGAACTTGTCTACCAGCGCCACCGGCGGCTCGGCCAGAATGCTGAGCGAGGGCGTCACGATCTCGAAACGATCCTTGCCCAGTTCCTTGACCGCCAGGAACGCTTCGTTTTCCCAGGTCAGCAGCACGTCGCCGATGTCGCGCTCCACGAAGGTCGTGGTGGAGCCGCGCGCGCCGGAATCCAGCACCGGCACGTTGCGATACAGACGGGCGACGAAGTCGCGCGCCTTGGCCTCGTCGCCATCGGGCTGGCGCAACACGTAACCCCAGGCCGCCAGGTAGTTCCAGCGCGCCCCGCCCGAGGTTTTGGGATTGGGCGTGACCACGCTGATCCCCGGCTTCACCAAATCGCCCCAGTCCTTGATACCCTTGGGATTGCCCTTGCGCACCAGAAACACGATGGTCGAGGTGTAGGGCGAACTGTTATGCGGCAGCCGCTGTTGCCAGTCCGCCGGCAGCAAACCACCCCTGGCGCTGATTTCGTCGATGTCGTAAGCCAGGGCCAGCGTGACCACGTCCGCTTCGAGGCCGTCGATCACCGAGCGGGCCTGCTTGCCGGAACCGCCGTGCGACTGCCGGACCGCCACCGAATCGCCGGTTTTGGCCTGCCAGTGTTTGTTGAAGGCGGCGTTGAATTCGCTGTAGAACTCGCGGGTGGGGTCGTAGGACACGTTCAGCAAAGTCACGGTCTTGCCGGCGGCATTGACGTCGGTCCAGCAACCCGGTCCTGATGCCAGCAGTAGCGCGACCAGCCAGAACGAACGGAGGGTGGCCATGATGAGGGTTCCTCGGTTTGGGAAAACGGATGACGGGCCTCCGGCGCTACGCCGGACGGACCGGTGTCGAACGACTTCCAGTGTAGAGTAATTTTACATATCTAAAAATAATAATAATTTATTTTTATATTTCATTTGATGATGGATGTGCATCGTCCTGATCCAGCCGCAATTCATCCACATTCTGGAATCGGCTGACCACGTAATAGCATTCCACGTCCAATTGCAGGAGGGCGCAATCGGCGGCAGTGACGAAATCCCGCAGCCGCGGGTGTTTCCCCAGGTACAGGTTCAGCAACTCGGTGCGTCGATCCACATCGACCTCGTGGACCGTGCCCTGGGCGGATATCGCCACCGCGTTCCGATAGTCGGCGGAGTCGTTGCACCGATTGTCGATCAGCAGTGCAGCGCGGGGATTGGCCAGCAGGTTGGCATATTTCCGGGTCGCCCGGTAGGTGGCGAACACGATTCGGCGCAGATCGGGGGTGACGGCGAAGGCCATCAGGCTGGTGTAGGGCTGCTGCCGATGCTGGGTAGCCAATACCGCCTGGATCTGGGTGTCCAGCAGGGCCCGAATGAGTTGGCGCAGTTGCTCGGGAGTGCTCATCGTCGTCGAGGCAGGTTGAAAGATCGAACCGGGGCGGGTCGTCGGGTCAGGATGCGGGCAGGGCCGCCGGGTCCAGCAGTCGCCAACTCGCGCGCAGAAACAGCAGAGAATACGCCAGCAGCACTAACCCCAAACCGCGCATGAGGAGAATATAGCCGCCGCTGCGCAGGACATGACGGGCACGGCCCAGCGCCATGGCCAGCAGCACCTTGGAGCCTACCAGCAGCGCGTAGAACGCGACGACGAACGCAACCGCCGCCGGCCAGCCGTGCCGCCAGGCATCCAGCACGGTCGGCGCGCCCACCGCCAGCCAGAACAGATAAGGGCTGGGGTTCAAAAAGTTGGCGATCACCCCGCGTCGCAACGCGCCGGTCGGATTGGCCGGTTCCAGTTCGGCGCCCTGGAAGCGCAGGCTCTGCACGCCCAGCCAAGCCAAATACACTCCACCGCCGCAATTGAGCAACGCCAGCGGCAAATCCTGGTCGGCCAGGGGCTGCAACAGCAGCACCGCCGCCAGCACGATAGGCAAGTCGGTCAGCAGCGGCGCCAGCGCTACCCCGATTCCCGCCCGGACCCCATGACGCAGCGTTTCGCTGGCGACCAGGGTCAGCAGCGGTCCCGGCGAGAGTCCGCCGCTCAGGCCCAGCAGGATGCCGGCCAGCAGAAAAGTGGTCATGAGGGTTGTCGCCCCGGCTTCATCGCCGTCGGCGCGGCGCAGGCTCCAGGAAGTTCCGTCAAAGCCATCAGTAATCACTTCTGTACGAAGCCACGAGATCTACCAGGTCAAGGGACTATTCGGATTGCGTCAGGAATCGTACATTTACATCTGTACGAAGCCACGAGCTCTACCAGGTCAAGGGACTATTCGGATTGCGTCAGGAATCGTACATTTACATAATACAATTGGCGACAGGGAGAAGAGGGATATGTACACCGCCTATTTCGGTTTTGACAGTAAGCCCTTCAGATCGAAGGATCCGAAAGGATTCTATCGGAACATCAACTTGGATGCCGCGTGCGCCGACATCCTGGATGGGATCCGCGAACGGCGCGGACTCATTCTGTTGACCGGCGAAGCCGGGGTCGGCAAGACGTCGCTGTTGCACCGCTGCGTGGCGGAGGCGGACGACATCCGCTTTATCTTGTTGAACGGCGCCGACTTCGATTTTCCCGATATCCTCGATCATCTCTGTACAAACCTCAAATTACCGGTCACCGGTCTAGACGTCGAGCGGCAGGGCCGGTTGTTGCTGGAGGCTGTGGCCGCGCAGGTGCGCCGGCATCAAGCCATCGCCTTGTGGATCGACGATGCCCATCGTCTGCCTGTTGAGGTGCTGCCACGCCTGCAGGCATTCGTGGAAACGCCGGCGATTCCCTTGTTGCGGCTGCAGGTCGTGCTGGCGGGGTTGCCGGAACTCGCCAGCGAACTGGATCGACCGAAATGGCGAGGGCTCGGGAACCGCATCCGGGTCCGCTGCCGCCTCGAACGGCTGAGCGAGCTGGAAACCGGGCTGTTTATCGACCACCAGCTCAAAGCCGCCGGTTACGCGGGCGGAAAGATGTTCTCGCCCGCCGCCATCGAGCGTATCCACACGTATTGCAAGGGAGAGCCCCGCGCCATCGCCATCCTGTGCGACACGATCTTTCTGTTTGCCAGCTTGCAGTTGGAACGCTTCATCACTCCGGAGTTGGTTGATGATGCCGCCAAAACCTGTTTTCTCGGCGAACTGTCCAGGTTGGCCACTCAGACCGGGGAGGACCGGCCTGGCGGCGCAGACATAGCCGAAACGCTCCCGGTTACTCCCGGCGAACGCGCGAACCTCGATCTGGACCTGTCCGAGTTCGATTTTTCGTTCGATTTCAACGAACAGGCGATGAGCACCAAACAGCCGGCGACGATGCCGTCGGTCGGGATGGCCACTCAGGGCGCGACGGTTGTCCCGCCGGTGGTGACCTCGGCCGAGGCCCATGCCGCGACC
>DGFE01000128.1 GCA_002391525.1 Competibacteraceae bacterium UBA3908 | reverse complement strand
AGATGTGTATAAGAGACAGGTCCGCCACCATCCGCATCGACTACATCCGCCGGCTCAGCGACGCCCTGCAACTGCCCAAACCGTGCAAGGTGGTGGTGGATTGCGGCAACGCCATCGCCGCTCACACCGCCCCACCGCTGCTGCGGGCACTGGGCTGCGAAGTGGTGGAATTATACTGCGAAGTGGACGGGCGGTTTCCGAACCATCACCCCGATCCCAGCATCCCGGAGAATCTGGCCGACTTGCAGGCGGCGGTGCGCGAACACCGGGCCGATGTCGGTCTGGCCTTCGATGGCGACGCCGACCGGCTGGGGGTGGTGACCGACGCCGGCGAGATCGTCTGGCCGGATCGCGTGCTGATGCCGCTGGCCGAGGAGGTGCTGGCCGGTCATCCCGGCGCGGGAATCGTCTACGACATCAAATGCTCCCGGCATTTGACCACCCTGATCGAGCGGCTCGGCGGCCAACCGGTTTTGTGGAAGACCGGCCATTCGCTGATCAAGGCCAAGATGCGCGAAACCGGCGCCTTGCTGGGCGGCGAGATGACCGGCCACTTCGTCCACGCCGACGACTGGTTCGGCTTCGACGACGCTTTCTACGCCGCCACCCGCTTGCTGCGGCTGCTGACCCGGCAAGGGGTTGCCAGCGCCGAATTCTTCGCCGCCTGGCCAACCGGCCTCAACACCCCGGAACTGCGGCTGGACATGGCCGAGGGCGAGCCGTTCGCCTTCATGGCCCGGCTGGGGACCCAGGCGGATTTTGGCCCGGACGCGCGGATCATCACCCTGGACGGGTTGCGGGTGGAATTCCCGCACGGCTGGGGACTGGTGCGCGCCTCCAACACCACGCCCAGCCTGACCTTGCGCTTCGAGGCGGACGATCCAGCCGCCATGGCCGATATTCAGGATCGCTTCCGCCGGCGCCTGCTGGCGCTGCAGGCGGATTTGGTCCTACCTTTTTGATTTTCTCCGTTCCACCTTCTCACTCAAAGGTTGACTACCGCATGGCTCTCGACGCCCAGGCCGCCACCCAGGTGGCGCACGTTCTGACCGAATCGCTGCCCTACATCCGCCGCTTCTCCGGCAAAACCATCGTGGTCAAGTACGGCGGCAACGCCATGGAAGGCGAGCACCTGAAGAACAGCTTCGCCCGCGACATCGTGCTGATGAAGCTGGTCGGCTTCAATCCGGTGGTGGTGCACGGCGGCGGACCGCAAATCAGCAATCTGCTCAAGCGCATCGGCAAGGAAAGCCGCTTCGTGGATGGAATGCGCGTCACCGACAGCGAGACCATGGATGTGGTCGAGATGGTGCTGGGCGGGCTGGTCAACAAGGAGATCGTCAACAACATCAACCGGCACGGCGGCTGCGCGGTGGGGCTGACCGGCAAGGACGGCGACTTGATCCGCGCCCGCAAATTGACCATCACCCGCAAGAGTCCGGAGCTGGAAGCGCCGGAAATCATCGACATCGGCCATGTCGGCGAAGTCGCCAGCATCGACAAATCCATCGTCGAGACGCTGACCGCCGGCAACTTCATTCCCGTGATCGCGCCCATCGGCGTGGGCCAGGACGGCCAGTCCTACAACATCAACGCCGATCTGGTCGCCGGCAGGATCGCCGAGGTACTGCGCGCCGAGAAACTGATGCTACTGACCGATACCACGGGCGTGCTGGACAAGGAAGGCAAGCTGCTGACCGGCCTGGACGCCCGGCAAGTGCAGGCGCTCATCGACGACGGCACCATCCACGGCGGCATGTTGCCGAAGATCGCCTGCGCACTGGACGCGGTGCGCGGCGGAGTCAAGGCGGCGCACATCATCGACGGGCGGATCGAACACGCGGTGCTGGTGGAGCTGTTCACCGACGCCGGTATCGGCACGCTGATTCGGGGGTAGGCAAGAGTCGACGGCAAGGCGCAAGCCGGCAGGCTCGTCGGCCATGGGCTTAAAACCGTCGGCGGGAGCGGGGCCGAGCTAAGTTTGCATCAGTCCCGCAAGAAAATCGCGGGCGGCGGCATAGCGCTCCGGTAGCAGCGCCAAGGCGCGCCCGGCGCTCCGCGCGACCCGTTGGATGGCTTTAGGCGGAATGCGCCGCGCCGCATCGTCGAGCTCGCCCGGAAATCGCTCGCACAGTACGGCTGCCAGTACCGCTGCCTGAACCAGATCCTTCCCGGCTTTCTGGGGCGCGCGGGTCAGGCGCAACGCGGCGACAATCAACTTGTGCAGACAGAAACGGGCGGGATTCGGCACCCGCACCGGAACGACATGATCTCGTCCGAGGACGACCGCCGGGACCGGCTCTTCGAGCAGATAATCGAAATGGGGCAGCGCGGTGGCGTGAGCGCCCAATTCCGTAATCGGTACGCCGAGATAGCGTTCGTCACCCGGCACCAGCAAATCCACGGTCAGCTTTCGTCCGCGCACCCGAAACGATGTGGACGGCTTGCGCGCATCCAGCGCGGGCACTTCGACAAACGGCAGACCCGATTGCTTGAGCAGGCCCAAAACCCCCTCTTCCAGCCGAATCGCCAGTTCGATGCGTCCGTAACGCGCGATGTCGATATCCTCGGTGAAATAGTTGGTCGACAGCCGCACCCCCAAGCCGTTGAGGAGCGCCCCGAAAGCGTGAGTCCCCACCAGTATGGCCCCTTGCCGGAATATCCCGGCGTTGAACAGCGTGGCAAGCGTGATCGCCGCGGAGTTTTCGGCCGCCGCGTAGCCCTGCTTCCTGAGCGCGAGGGAACTTTCGGCAAAAGAGCGGGCATCGGCAATGCGCGCCGTGATTTCGGCCAGCTTGCCCGCAGTCTCCGGCTTATCCCGTGGTCCGATGTAATGATCCCGACGCCGGCCCTCCGCGTCGTAAACGCGCCAGTACAGGTAGAAACCACCCTTTTTTTCCTGGACGATGATCGTGCCGGGTGACGACAGCAGCAAGCTGGATTGCGCGAAGGCGCGTTCCACCAGATCGGCGTAAAGGACTTGAAAGGCGGCATCGAAATAGTAAAAATAGATTAAATTCATATAATTAGATTAAATGAACCGTCTCCCGATGGATTCTATCGAAAGGAGTATTACCCACTGAAATTAGATTATAGTGGGTAACTCCAAGTCTATTTTTCGACACCTCACCAGGTCGTTTTCCACCGGGTGGGACGACAACCCGTTCGGGAACGCTATCGCGAACTGTCGGGTTACGCCGCGCTAACCTGATCCACCGGTCTTTCTCATCCATTGGAGCAAGCGGAGATTTATCAATGCTTAATCAAGCCTTGCTAAGACACCATGACTAATTGGGTGATCTTTGCCGCCATTTTCGAGTTCGCCGCTTGGAAGTGTTTGGTTCGGCCTGTCGGACAGATTTTAACGCCGAATCCAGTGATCTCGATTTTCTAGTGGAGGGTAGTGGTTCAACTTAGAATGTTTGGTGTTCAAGAGTTGTAGCGATGGAGGAAGAGTCGGATGACGATCTCGTGCCTGGGGGGCATTTAGAAAAGGATAAGGTTTTGCGCACGAGTCGTCCCAGGCGTTGGCGCAGCGTGTTGTTGAAGCGTTCGATGGGGTTTGTCCCGCCGCGCTTTGAATAAGTGGCCTGCTGTTGGGCGGTGGGCAACACATTGTGACAGCTCTCCAGCTGATCGGTATCCAGCAGGCCCTGACGGTAGGCGGGCGGGATGCGGCTCCAGAGCTGACAGGCGGTGGCGTCGCTGCGCGGTCCCAGGGCGTAGGCGAGAACCTGGCGGGTGCGCCGACCCAGGGCCAGCCACACCCAGATCACGCCCCGCCGGCGGTGTCCGACAAAGCTCCACAATTCATCGAGTTCCAGGGGCTCGGCGGGCTGGGCCAGGCACAGCGTCTGGGCCAAGGGCGGCTAGCTCAGGGCTTTTTTTTTGAGCCAGGCGCTCACCGTGTTGCGCGAGACCCCAAAGGTGCGCGTCAGCCCGCGTAAGCTGCTCCGCTCCTGATAGGCCCGCAAGATCGTTTCCCGTGCCGTCTCTGAGTAGGCATTAGAACCCGGATGCGCCCGATGTTGCCGTCCACAGGCTCGGCACCGATAGGGCTGCTTACCATTGGGGGTGATGCCGTACTTCACTAACCGTTCGCTCCCACAGTAGGGACAATGCAAAATGATCGTCACCATCGCTGACCTTGCGGACCTTGCTGAAACAACGCTTCCCTTCACTCTATATCATTCCGGTTTGAACCACTACCGATATTTAGCCTCAGGTTGGGAGCAACCCCACCCGCGCCGCACCTCGACGCCCCGCGACGATTTGACTACACTTGCCCGAAACCCCAACAAAACCGTGGAAACCGCCATGCGCCGAGTCGTCTTCAACCAAAAAGGAGGGGTGGGCAAATCCACCATCGCGTGCAATCTGGCCGCCATCGGCGCCGCGCGAGGTCGCCGGACCCTGCTGGTGGACCTGGACCCGCAGGCCAACGCCTCCCGCTACCTGCTGGGCAAGGCCCTGGAGGAGCAGAAGAAAACCCTCGCCCACTTCTTCGACGACATCCTGGCCTACAAGCTGTTCGCCGACAAACCGGCCGCCTACATGGTCGAGACCCGCTTCTCCAACCTGAGCGTGCTGCCCTCCGATCCCCGGCTGGAGGAGTTGCAGGTCAAGCTGGAATCCCGTTACAAGATGTACAAGCTGCGGGAGGCGCTGGAAACGCTCAAGGATTTCGACGACATTTTCATCGATACGCCACCGGCGCTGAATTTCTTCACCCGTTCGGCGCTGATCGCCGCGGACACCTGCCTGATTCCCTTCGATTGCGACGATTTTTCCCGCCGCGCCCTGTATACCCTGATGGACAGCGTGCGCGAAATCCAGGCCGACCACAACCGGGCGCTGCGAGTGGAAGGCATCGTGGTCAACCATTACCAGGCCCGCGCCAATCTGCCGGTGCGCCTGGTCGAGGAGTTGCGTTCCGAAGGTCTGCCCGTTCTGAACGCCTTCCTGTCCGCTTCGATCAAGATTCGCGAGTCGCATGTCCAGGCGTTGCCGATGATCCATCTCGATCCCCGGCACAAGTTGACCCGCGAATTCGAGGCACTCTACGGCCTGCTGGCCGCCTGACCGGTCAAGCCGTCACCCGACCGGCCTGGAGTTCCCGATAAAACGCCAGCAGCGACCGGGCCGGACCTTCCGCCGCCCACTGCCGGGCGTAGAGCCGCCCCTCCTCGCCCAGCCGTCGGCGCAACGGCGCATCATCCAGCAACCGGCGCACCTGGGCAGCGAAATCGGCCACGTCTTCCCTGGCTATCAGCGCGCCCTGCCCCGCCGCCAGAATATCGCAGGTCCCCATCACGGCCGTGGAAACCACCGGCACTCCCAAACTCATCGCCTCCAGCAGCACCAATCCTTGCGTCTCGGTGCGAGAGGCGAACACGAAAACATCGCCGGCCTGGTAACAACTGCTCAGTTCGATCCCGCGCCCCAAATAACCCACGAAGCGCAGGTGGTCGGTCAACCCGAGTTCGGCTCCCAGGCGGCGCAGCGACGTTTCCGCCGGACCCTCTCCGGCCACGATCAACACGAGATCGGGATGGGTCGTCCGCTTGAGTTCCCGGACCACGCGCAGCAGGAACTCGATGTTTTTCTCGAACGCCACCCGCCCCACGAACACCAGGGTCGGCTGGCCGGCAGCGATGCCGTGGCGGGCGCGGAACGCGGCGCCATCGCCTTCCTCGAACGCATCCGCCGGCATCCCGGTCGGAATCACCCGCATCGGGGTCCGCACTCCATATTGAACCAGAACCTCGCGCATCGCCTGGGACGGGACCACCAGCCCATGCAAGCGATTGCACTGGCGCCGCGTAACCACCCGGGCGACCGCCCGCCAGGCGTTCTTCGGCAGAATTGGCAGATAATGGAACAAATATTCCTCGAAAAAAGTGTGATAGGTTTCGACGCAGGATACGCCCAACCGGCGCGCCAGCCGGATGCCGGCGTAATGGGCGACGAACGGCGTCTGCACATGGACGAGATCGAAACGTCGAGCGCGCAGTTCCGTCAGGCGCCGAGCCAGTGATCGGGGCCGCATCATCCGGTCCTCGGGATCGAACAGCACTTGGCGGGACAAGACTCGGCTGATGCCATCCTCGTCCGCGGTCGGCCGTCCATAATCCGGCGCGACCACCCAGACCTCGTGTCCCAACCGCCACAATTCGCGCCGAAAAGTCTGAATGGAGGTGGAAACGCCGTTTACGCGCGGAAAATAGACGTCCGAAAGCATTAGAATTTTCATAGTTCCCCAACCGTCCCAGCGAGGCCGCGCCATGTCCGACCCCAACCCCGCCATCGTCACCCGCATCGCCGAAGAACTGCGCCGCGCCCGCCGACTGTTCTTCATCACCGGCGCCGGCATTTCCGCCGATTCCGGCCTGCCGACCTATCGCGGCATCGGTGGGCTGTACAACAACCAGGCGACCGAGGATAACTTTTCGATTGAAACCGCCCTGTCCGGCTCGATGCTGGAAGCCAATCCGGCCATCACCTGGAAGTATCTGCATCAAATCGAAAATTCCTGCCGGGGCGCCCGCTTCAACGACGCCCACGCCATCATCGCCGAGTTGCAGAATTACTTTGAAGTCTGTGTACTGACCCAGAACATCGACGGGTTTCACCGCGACGCCGGCAGCCGCAATCTGATCGAAATTCACGGCGACATTCACGACCTGTATTGCACCCGTTGCGACTACGCGGTCACGGTATCCGACTACAGTGGACTGGACATGCCGCCTTCCTGTCCGCGCTGCCACGCCCTGGTGCGGCCCAGGGTGGTGCTGTTCGGCGAGGTGTTGCCGTCCCACGCCATTCAACATCTCTACGCGGAGCTGGATCAGGGCTTCGACCTGGTGTTCAGCATCGGCACCACCAGCGTGTTTCCCTACATCGCCGGCCCGGTGGTGCAGGCCAGCCAGATGGGCATCCCCACGGTAGAGATCAATCCGACCGATACCAACGTCACCCGCTTCGTGGACTACAAACTGGCCGCGGGCGCGGCGGCGAGCATGCGGGCGATCCGGCAGGCGTACCAGCAGGGGTTGAATTAGCGGATCGGGGATTTTTCGGACGGCGATGGCGAATCCCAATCAACGAGTACGATATTCATAAGGGTCAGGCAATCCTACGAGCCGCTCCAACCAGCCCGCGGCCTCGGCGACGCCGCTGGGCGCCACCGGCGGCCTGGCCGGCTGGGCCAGCAATTCCCGCAGGGGTTCCGCCAAATCGCCGGTCGCCAACCGCCGGCGGTCGATCTTGACGCCGTTGCCGTGCCCGGCCAGCCAGCGGCTCAGCCAGGGTTCCTCCGGCCAGTCGTCGCGCTCGACATACAGCACCCGCGTCCCGTTGCAGGCCGCCTCGGTGAACGCGCCATAGCCGGGCTTGGTGAACAACACGTCGCAGGACCGGATCAAGTCGAGCATCGAACAGTCGTCCAGCATCGCCCAGTTCAGCATGTCCGGCCGCGCCACCTCCCAGCTGGGTGGGGTTAGCCAGCGAACGCCAGGAAATTCCGGCCAACTTTCCAGCGGCGGGCGCATGTCCACCCCGCCCAGGCCCATCAGCACCAACAGTTCGTCACCGCGCAATCCAAGCCGGTGGTCGATCTCCAGGCGCCGGTCCCGACCCAGGGCGGCAATCGGACCCATGGGACAACCGTTGGTCAACTCCGGCATCGGCATGGATGGCGCCGGTTGCAGAAAGGCGATGGCGCTGTTGTAGGCGGCCAACATCGGCGGGCGTAATTCCGCCAAATCCGGCGCGTCCGGGCAGTAACCGGCCAATATGTCCGCCCAGTTCAGCGAACACAGCGCCAGCGCCGGGATTTCCAGCCGGGCCGCCGCCGCGAGGGTGAGGTAGGGAACATCGGCCAGCACTCCAGCCGGCGCCGCCGAACGCAACGCGCTTTCCTGCCAGGCCAGCCGCGTGTCCCACTCCGCATGGAAAGCCCGATAGGCGGTCAAACTCTCGGCCACCTTTGCCTCCAGGGCATCCACCATCACCATGCCGAAATCGGCGGCGCCCGCGACGACCGCGAACTCGCCGGCGATGCGCTGCCGCAACACCGTCTCCGGCAGCACGCTCTGCACGGTCAGCCGCGCGTCCGGCCAGCGGCGGCGGAACTCGTTGAGCACCGGCGCCACCTGCGCCAGGTGGCCGAAACCATGGCCGGACAATGCGACGTAAAGATGTGGAAACCCGCTGCCCATCGAAGCCCTCTATGCCCCAAGCAGGGACGGCGGCTGATAAACTCGCATTCGCGCCACGAAACCTGCTTGCAATTTTATTTCAGTTGTGATATGCCTAAATACAACAAATTTGTCTCTATGAGACAAAGAGTGTCTTGTAAGTGTCTTTTATGATACAACATTACGCGACATGGCGCGAAATCCCCTCGAAGTCAGCGCCATCCACCGCGGCATGAGGGCATAGCCATGGCACAGATGCTCACAGCAGAAACGCTGGCGGCCGACAATCAGTTGTTTGCCGGCACGGGCGGCGTCAGTCGGGAAAACCAGCGCTTTGGTTTCACGCCCGGCTTTCTGGATCAGGAAACCGGGACGGTTTACTGCTCCTGTTGGATCGATGGCAGCCCCGCCCCCTTCCATGCCCTGGACGGTCTGCCCGATCACCTCGTTCTGGCCCGGGGTCCGCGCGGTCGGATCACGGCCATCAAATCCAGCGTCATCGCCGGTTTTATTCACCTGGGTCATTTCTATACCCGCGAGCAGGCCGCCTGCTGCCTTGAACAGCCGCGAACCTGACGCGGTTCCCCCCTTAAAATCCCCACGGTTCGGGCGACACCGTTCCGATACATGCCGCGCGCATTGTACCGGCGCCGGGCGTTTCGCGCCCTTTTAATTCGCCGATCATCCCGGTTGGTAACTTGCAATTGAAAACTGTCCGACTATCGTTGTTAAGGATGTTGGCAGCGACCTGACGACTCCCTTCAAGCCACGGGCGCGGGTTGAACATCGCCAAGGCATCACCGAATACCAGCCGTCCCGGCCCGCCGGGGGTTTCCGATCCTCAAGCACACGCAACGGACCTAATCGCCATGTCGATCAAAACGCTAGAAAAAAGCATGCCAGCGTCCTGGCTGACCGAATTGCCTCCCTTGGGAATGGACGCCAAAAGCATCGCCGCCGATTTTCGGCGCTATTTCAGCCATACCCTGGGCCGCGACCGGCACACCAAGTACGCCAATTACATGTACGAAGCACTGGTGCTCACCCTGCGCGACCGCTTGTGGGAGCGCTGGAAGAACACCCGCTACGCTTACGAGACCGACGGCGGGGTGCGCCGCGCCTACTATCTCTCCATGGAATTCCTGATGGGCCGGGCGCTGAGCAACGCCATGCTCAACCTGGGCGTCGCCGAGCCGGTCAACAAGGCGCTGTACGAGATGGGGCTGACGCTGGAAGAACTGGCCGAGTGCGAGAACGACGCGGGTCTGGGCAACGGCGGCCTGGGCCGGCTGGCGGCCTGTTTCATGGACAGTTGCGCCACCCTGCGGCTGCCTGTGGTCGGCTACGGCATCCGCTACGCCTACGGCATGTTCCGCCAGCGCATCGAAAACGGTTATCAGGTCGAGGAACCGGACCACTGGCTGCGCAGCGGCAACCTGTGGGAACTGGAGCGGCCCGAATACACGCAACGGATCAAGTTCGGCGGCCGCACCGAAGCCTACCTGAAAGCCGATGGCGAGATGGGCTGGCACTGGCTGGACACCCACGACGTGCTGGCGGTGCCCTACGACGTGCCCATTCCCGGCTACCAGAACGGTACGGTCAACACCCTGCGGTTGTGGTCGGCGGCCGCCACCGACGAATTCGATTTCGAGGATTTCAACGCCGGCAGCTACACCGAGGCCGTGGGCGCCAAGAACATGGCGGAAAACATCACGATGGTGCTCTACCCCAACGACGCCACCGAAAGCGGCAAGGAACTGCGGCTGCGCCAGCAGTATTTCCTGGCTTCGGCCAGCCTGCAAGACGTGATCCGGCAGTGGGTGCGCGTCAACGGCGAGGATTTCAGCCAATTCGCCGCGAAAAATTGCTTCCAGCTCAACGATACCCATCCCACCATCGGGGTGGCGGAACTGATGCGGATCCTGCTGGACGAGCACGGACTGAAGTGGGACGACGCTTGGGCGATCACCAGCCAGGTGATGGCCTACACCAACCACACGCTGCTGCCCGAGGCCCTGGAGCGGTGGCCGGTGCGGCTGTTCCGCCAACTGCTGCCGCGCATTCTGGACATCATCTACGAGATCAACGCCCGGTTCCTGGCCGAGGTCGCGCGCCGCTGGCCCGGCGACATCGACCGTCAGCGCCGCATGTCGCTGATCGAGGAAGGCTACGAACAGCAGGTGCGCATGGCCTATCTGGCCATCGTGGGCAGCATTTCGGTGAACGGCGTGGCCGCGCTGCACTCGGATCTGCTCAAGCAGGGGCTGTTCCACGATTTCCATGAACTGTGGCCGGAAAAGTTCAACAACAAGACCAACGGCGTCACCCAGCGTCGCTGGCTGGCTAATTGCAATCCCGGCCTGAACGCGCTGATCACCGAAACCATCGGCCCGGGCTGGATCACCCATCTGGACGAACTGCGCAAGCTGATTCCCCACGCCGACGATGCGAAATTCCAAGCGAAATGGCGGCAGGTCAAGCAGGACAACAAGGTGCGGCTGGCCACGCTGGTCGAGGCCGACTGCGGCGTGACCTTCAACACCAGCGCCATGTTCGACGTGCAGGTCAAGCGGATTCACGAATACAAGCGCCAGCTGCTCAACATCCTGCACGTCATTCATTTGTACGACCGCATCAAGCGTGGCGACACCGCCAACTGGACGCCGCGCTGCGTGCTGATCGGCGGCAAGGCGGCGCCCGGCTACTACATGGCCAAGCAGATCATCAAGCTGACCAACAACGTCGCCAAGGTCATCAACAACGATCCCGACATCGGCGACAAGCTCAAGGTGGCGTTCCTGCCCAATTACCGGGTCTCGGCGATGGAAGTCATCTGCCCCGGCACCGACCTGTCCGAGCAGATCTCGACCGCCGGCAAGGAAGCCTCCGGCACCGGCAACATGAAGTTCATGATGAACGGCGCCGTCACCATCGGCACTCTGGACGGCGCCAACATCGAAATCCGCGAGGAATGCGGCGACGAGAACTTCTTCCTGTTCGGGCTGACCGCCCAGCAAGTGGAGGAACGGCGGCAGAACTACAATCCGGTGGCCATCATCCACGACGACCCCGACATCGCCCGGGTGATGCACCTGCTGGAAAGCGCCCACTTCAACCAGTTCGAGCAAGGCATCTTCGATCCGATCCTGCACTCGCTGACCAGCCCGCACGATCCGTGGCTGACCATCGCCGACCTGCGCGCCTTCATCGACGCCCAGAACCGCGCCGCGCAAGCGTATCAGGACCGGGAGCGGTGGACCCGGATGAGCATTCTCAACACCGCCACCAGCGGCAAGTTCTCCACCGACCGCACCATGCTGGAGTACAACGCCGAGATCTGGAAGCTGCAACAGCTGCCGGAGATGCCGCTGGCATAGGTCGTCAACCAAACCCCCGCCTGAACGATCCCCCCGTCTTGGGGGGATTTTTCTACCGGGTTATGGCAGGGGCGGCGCGATCAGCGCCGGATCGATCCGTGCCTCGCGCCAATTCATCCGCCAGTCCAGATGCGGCCCGGTCACCCGGCCGCTCTTGCCCACCGTGGCGACGACCTCGCCCTTGCGCACCCGCTGCCCGACCCGGACGTCGATCCGGTGCAGATGCATGAGCGTGGAACTCAGCCGGTGGCCATGATCGATGATCAGCGTAGCGCCGCTGTAGTACAGATCGGGTTCGGCCAGCGTCACCACACCGTCCGCCGGCGCGCGCACCGACGCCCCGACCGGCGCGGCGACATCCACGCCGTAATGCGGCTGGCGCGGCTCGCCGTTGAGGATGCGCTGGCTGCCGTAGACGCCACTGAGGCGGCCGGTCGCCGGCCAGATGAAGCCGCTCAGAAACCAGGATTGGGGAATTTCCCGCCGGCGGGCTGCGTCCACTCGGGCGTTCTCGCGGCGGATGCGCTCCAGCAGTCCCGGCGGCGGCGTGACTTTCTCCGGCGGCAGGCCGTCGAGACGCTGGATGTCGTATTGACGCTGGGTGATCGTCAGCAGCCGTTCCTCGACGCCACCGCCAGGCGACGCAATCCGCAGCCGCGCCCGCGCCGGAGCGTCGCGACCGAAACCGAACACGAAGGCGCCGTCCGGCGCGACCGGCACCGGCTGCCCGTCCAGTTCCAACCGGGTTCCCGGCGGCGCCTGCCCGACGATGAGTCCGCCCTGGGTCAGTTGCCCGCGCCAGTTCAACTCCCCGGCGCTGGCACATAGCGGCCACAGCAGCAAGGTGAACAGCCACCCGCATCGGTGCATATCAATCGTCTCCGTTCCTGGTGTCGATCTTTCCGCGCCGGACAGGCGTATCCATCCGGGGCGTGCTATGGTAATACCATGTCAGGATTGTTGCCTTGTTCATGCTTTTTGTAAAACAAACTGTTAATTGATAAACACGCGCTCCCGTCCGGAAATGGCGCCATGGCGGACAAAAATTCGGCCAACCCCGTTACTATGAACCCATTCAATTGTCACTGTTATCATTGTCACTATTATCATAACGACCACGCCCATCACAGGAGAATGCATGGCTAAGCATTACGATCTCATCGTCATCGGCGGCGGCAGCGGCGGCCTGTCCGTGGCGGAACGGGCAGCCGGTTACGGCGCCCGCTGCGCCCTGATCGAAGCTGGCCGGCTCGGCGGCACTTGCGTCAACGCCGGCTGCGTGCCCAAGAAGGTGATGTGGTACGCCGCCCACTTGGCCCACGCGCTCGACGACGCTCCCGGCTACGGCTTCCGGCTGGATTACTTCGGCTTCGACTGGCAGAAGCTGAAAACCGCCCGCGACGGCTACGTGCGCGACATCAACGAGTGGTATCTGGGCTATCTGGCCGACGCCGGGGTGGAACTGATCCGCGGCTTCGCCCGGTTCGTGGACGCCCACACTCTGGAAGTCGGTGGCGAACACCTCAGCGCCGATCATATCGTCGTCGCCACCGGCGGCCGGCCGCGCATCCCCAACCTGCCCGGCGCCGAATTCGGCATCACCTCGGATGGCTTTTTCGAATTGAGCGCCTGCCCGCCGCGCGTCGCCATCGTTGGCAGCGGCTACATCGCCGTCGAACTGGCGGGTATGCTGCAAACCTTGGGTGCCGAGGTGACGCTGCTGGTGCGCAAGGATCAAGTGTTGCGTCCCTTCGACGCCACGATCCGCGAACAGCTGATGGAGCGCTTGCGCGAGGACGGCATCACCGTGCTGACCCGCACTCAAGTCCGCGCGGTGGCGCGGCTGGCCAGCGGCCCGCTCAGCCTGCACTGCGATGGCCAGGTCAGCGTGCTGCAAGTCGATACCCTGCTCTGGGCCATTGGCCGCGTCCCCAACACCGACGCCCTCGATCTGGCGACGGCGGGCGTGACGCTGAATCCCGACGGCAGCATTCCCACCGATCCCTATCAGAATACCGACGTTCCCGGCGTCTACGCCATCGGCGACGTGACCGAGCGCTTCCACCTGACCCCGGTCGCCATCGCCGCCGGTCGCCGGCTGGCCGACCGGTTGTTCGGCCAGCAGCCGGAACGCCGGCTGCCCTACGAAAACATCCCCAGCGTGGTGTTCAGCCATCCGCCCATCGGCGTCATCGGCCTGACCGAGGAGGAGGCGCGACAGCGGCATGGCGACGCGGTGAAGATCTACCAGACCCGGTTCCGACCGATGTATCACACCTTCACCGCCCGCCCGACGCACACGGTCATGAAGCTGGTCTGCGTCGGCCCGGAGGAAAAGATCGTCGGCTGTCATCTGATCGGCGAAGGCGTGGATGAAATACTGCAAGGTTTCGCGGTCGCCATTCGCATGGGCGCGACCAAGCGCGATTTCGACGACACCGTGGCCATTCATCCCACCAGCGCCGAGGAACTGGTGACGATGCGCTGAACCCGAGGATGCCTGACATGAAACGCCTGTTCATCCCGCTGCTCGCCCTGCTGTTGCTGGCCGCCTGCGCCAACCGGCCCGGCGATAACGACATCCAGCGGCAGGTCACCGAACGATTGCTCAGCGGGAGCGGCGACCTGTTCAGGGTCGAGAATTTCCGCAAGACCAATGGCTTCGAGCCGGGTCAGAACGTCTACGTCGCCGAGGTAGAATACGATCTGGTGTTCCAGAAAAGCCTGGCCGATCTGGCGCTGAACCTGCGCAACCGCCAGGATCCGCTGCTGGCCGGACTGGATCTGGTGGCGCTGAGCTTGAAGTATGGCCAGTTTCAGGCTGGCGAGCGTCAGCGTCGCACCGAAAAGGCGACTTTCCACAAGACCGAGCGGGGCTGGCTGCTCCAGAACGACCGCTGATCCCTCAACCGTGAGAACCCGTCATGCCGATCCGCCCCTTCGAGCAGCACACCCCACGCATTCATCCGACCGCCTTCATCGACGAGACCGCCGTGGTCATCGGCGATGTCGAAATCGGCGAGGACAGTTCGGTCTGGCCGTCGTGCGTGATCCGCGGCGACATCCAGAGCATCCGCGTCGGCGCCCGCACCAGCATTCAGGATGGCACCATCATCCACGTTACCCACGACAGCCGGTTCTGTCCGGGCGGCCAGCCGACCCGCATCGGCAACGATGTCACGGTCGGCCACAAGGTCATCCTGCATGCCTGCACCGTGGAGGATCACTGTCTGATCGGCATGGGCGCCATCGTGATGGACAAGGCGGTGGTATCGACGCGAGTGACTATCGGCGCCGGCAGCGTGGTCCCATCCGGCAAGGTGCTGGAAAGCGGCTATCTCTACGTCGGCAGTCCGGTCCGACAAGTCCGCCCGCTCAATCCCCGCGAACTGGAATTTCTGGAATATTCGGCGGAGAACTACCAGCGGCTGAAGGAGCGTCACCGGTGGATGCTGCGCTCGGCAACGGTGACGAGCGATCCCATCATGCCTGGCCTCGAACTGCCGCCAGCAACGCCCAAGGCCCGAATCCGCCGATCGGCAAACCCGAAACGCGGTTGATCCAGCGCAAGGCGTCTGGGCTCAACCGCCCGCGCGGCAAACCCAGCTCGCCGGTCGACGGCGGCCACAGCGGCGAGCCGCGAACACGCCCACCACCCGCGCGGCGGTGGGCGTTGAATGCTCGGCAGGTCAATCGACCCTACCGGCGCGGCGCTGGCGAAACCGCGGCATTCCCCGCAACCGGAACGGCATTTTCCAGTCCACGCACCTTTCACTTTACACTAGTACCGCTCAAGCGGCTATACTCATAGCCGTTATCCACCATTCGCCACATGCAACCGCCATGACTCCCTTCGGCATCGTTCTGCTGCTCGCTCCGACGCTGCTCATTCTGTACGGCATCGTCCTCTACAACCGCCTGGTGACGCTGAAACACAATGTCGGCATGGCCTGGTCCAATATCGACGTGCTGCTGAAACAGCGCCATGACGAATTGCCCAAGCTGGTCGAAACCTGCAAGCAGTACATGCGCTACGAGCGGGATACCCTGGAAGCGGTGATGCGGGCTCGCCAGGCGGTGGCCGATGCCCAGCAGCGTGGCGATCTGGCCAAACTGGGGGCCGCCGAAAGTCAGATGCGGCTGGGACTGGGCCAGTTGTTCGCGGTGGCCGAAGCCTACCCTGAACTGCGCGCCAACGATAACTTCCGTCATCTGGAAACGCGCATCACCGGCCTGGAAAACGCCATTGCCGACCGCCGGGAGTTCTACAACGACAGCGTCAATCTCAACAACATCCGCATCGAGCAGTTTCCGGATGTCCTGATCGCCCGGCTGTTCGCTTTCGGCCCGTTCCGACTGCTGGAATTCACCGAACCGGAAAAACAGGACGTCAATCTCGTCCAACTGTTTCGCTGATGGCCAGCAGCCGGCATGCGCGAACCGGGTCTGAAAGGAGCGATGCTGTTCGCCGCGGGCTGGCTGGGCTTCTTTCTGCTGTTGCGACAACCCGATCCGGGTAAAACCACCGCGATTCATCCCTTGCCGGTTCCTCTATTGGCCCTGATTCTCACCGTTGGGGTCGCCGGGCTGTATGGCGCCCTGTATTTCGGGCGGCGGGCCTGGCGGCTGGCCGATACGCCCATCGCCCGCATCCGCTCCGCGCCGCAGGGTTACGTGGAGCTGTATGGCCATGCCCGCCTGCTGCCGGGGCCGCCGATCCTCGCCCCGCTGAGTGGCCTGCCCTGCGCCTGGTATCGCTATCGGGTCGAGGAGCGGTCCTCGGGCGGACGCTGGTGGTCGGTGGATTCCGGCGACAGCGACAACCTGTTCGCCTTGGACGACGGCACCGCTCGCTGCGTGATCGACCCCGAAGGCGCCGACTTCATCAAGACCCGGCGCGATGTCTGGTACGGCAGCGCCAGCGGCGCGCGCACCCATGCCCTCTGGGGCATCGGCGCCGCCTACCGCTATACCGAGCAACGCATCCTGCCCGGCGAAGAGCTGCACGCCATCGGTCTGTTCCGCACCGTCGGCGGTCCGCGGGAAGCACCCGACACCCGGCGGGAAGTCGCGGAGTTGTTGGAACGCTGGAAACGCGATCCGCGACGGATGGCGTTGTTCGACCGCCGCCGCAACGGCCGGATCGATCCCGACGAATGGGAGGCGGCCCGCCGCGCGGCTCAACGGCAAGTCCAGCGGGAACACCTGCAACAAGCCGCTCAACCGGACGTTCACCTGCTGGCCGACCCCGCTGATCCAGCCCGACCGTTCATCATCGCCGCCTTCCGGGAGGAAGGTCGGTTGATCAATCATTTCTACCGGCGCGCGGCGCTGTCGCTGCTGATCGCGCTGCTGGCGGCGGGTTATTTGTTATCGGCATTCGCTTGAACGCCCATCCCGACGCAAACAGGGAAATCCCGCATGAGCCGTGGAAACATTGATTGTGGGGTTAAATTCCTCAATTCCCTTTTTCATGAGGGAAGCGCCGCGTCGGCGGCAGGGAGAGTTCCCTCCGCGAGTCGGCCACAGTTCGGCAAGGGATCAAAACCAGGAAACACGACGACTTGTTCGCAATAATTCAGTTGGGTAGAATTGAGTGGCCTCGGGAAAGCTGTGAATCACCCAGGTACCCAAACGATCCGTCAGTCGCCGGATACGCCAAAAAAACCAGTCAGTTTTTTATTCAAACCGTTTAAGTAACCCGGAGAGAATTTAACATGTCTGATACAAAAGAGTACATGCCATGGTCACCAGATCTTGGCGTGGGTCTTCAGGAGATTGACGAGCAGCACAAAATTCTTATCAACTTAATCAATCGCTTGTTTAATGAAGCGATATTAAAACAATCGGATCGAGCGACGATTGATAGCATTTTGAATGAACTCGTACAATACACCATCATCCATTTTTCAGTCGAGGAAAGCCTGTTCCGCATATTCGATTATCCTGATGGTGATTCCCACCACCAACAACACGAAAAGCTCAAGAACGAAGTCATAAAGATTCAGAATAAATTCAGGAATGGAGCTACCGTCGATCTTGAACTCATGCAGTTTCTAAGAAAGTGGCTAACACAACACATCATGATAGATGATAAAAAATACACACCTTTCTTTTTGGAAAAGGGCTTCAAAAGCACCTGGTCCAAACAGCGGTCATGGGTAGGGAAAATCTGGGATTCGATTTACCTCAAATAATTTCCCTGACGCAAAAGCGACATCCACGCGATGACCAATCCGCTGCTGACCACCGCCGACCTGCCCGCCTACGCCGCCATCCAGCCGGAACATGTCGAACCGGCCATCGACCGAGTGCTGGCCGAAAATCGCGCCGAAATCGGACGGCTGCTGGCCGCCAATGCTTCCCCTACCTGGGACAGTCTGATCCGGCCGTTGGAGGACCTGGAGGATCGATTGAACAAGGTCTGGTCGCCGGTCAATCATCTGCACTCGGTGCTGGATTCCGAACCCCTGCGCGCCGCCTACAACGCCTGCCTGCCCAAGCTCAGTGTCTATCACACCGAACTCGGCCAGCATCAGGGACTGTTCCGGGCTTATCGGCGGATCGCCGACAGCCCCGAATACGCGCGGCTCGATTCGGCGCAGCGCAAGGTCATCGACGATGCGTTGCGCGATTTCCGCCTGTCCGGCGTGACGCTGCCGCCGGAGCAGCGGGACCGCTACAAAGCCATCATGCAGGAACTGACGCAACTGAGCGCCAGGTTCGCCGAAAACGTGCTGGACGCCACTCAGGCGTGGACCAGGCACCTCACCGATGAAACGCAACTGGCCGGACTGCCGGACTCGGCGCGGGCACTGGCCCGGCAAACCGCCCGGCAGCGGGGTCTGGACGGCTGGTTACTAACCCTGGAGTTACCATCCTACCTGCCGGTGCTGAACTACGCCGACGACCGCGACCTGCGGCGGGAGTTGTACGACGCCTACTGCACCCGCGCCTCCGATCAGGGACCGAACGCCGGCCAGTGGGACAACGGACCGGTGATGGAACGCATCCTGGCGCTGCGTCACGAACTGGCCCGGTTGCTCGGTTTCCGGGACTACACCGAATATTCGCTGGCGACCAAGATGGCCGACTCGCCGGACCAGGTGCTGGCGTTCCTCGCCGACCTTGCCGGTCGCGCCCAGCCGCAAGCCCAAAAGGAACTGGCGGAATTGCAAGAATTCGCCCGCGCGCAATCCGGGATCGAACAACTGGAAGCCTGGGACATCGGCTACTACTCGGAAAAACTGCGCCAGCATCGCTATCACCTGTCGCAGGAAGAACTGCGGCCCTATTTCCCCACCACCCGCGTCCTGCCGGGGCTGTTCGCGGTGGCGGAAAAACTGTTCGGCATTGCTATTCGCCCGCTGGACGGTGTGGAAGTCTGGCATCCCGACGTGCGGGTTTTCGAGATCGTGGACGATGCCGGCGACCGGCGCGGACGATTCTATCTGGACCTGTACGCCCGCCCCCACAAGCGCGGCGGCGCCTGGATGGACGGCTGTCTGGCCCGGCGACTGACGGATGAGGGGGTGCGGCCGCCGGCGGCTTATCTGGTATGCAATTTCTCGCCACCGGTGGGCGACGATCCCTCTCTGCTGACCCACGGTGAAGTCCTGACGCTGTTTCACGAATTCGGCCACGGGCTGCACCACCTGCTGACCACGGTCAATTATCCGCCGGTAGCGGGCATTCACGGGGTGGAATGGGACGCCGTGGAACTGCCGAGCCAGTTTTTGGAAAACTGGTGCTGGTCGCGGGACGCATTGACCCTGCTGGCGGGCCATTACCAGACCGGCGAGCCGCTGCCGGAAGCGTTGTATCAGCGGATGCTGGCGGCCAGGAACTTCCAGGCCGGGATTCTCATGGTGCGGCAACTGGAGTTCGGGCTGTTCGATTTCCGGTTGCACCGCGAATACGACCCGGCGCGCGGCGGGCGGGTGCTGGAGGTGCTGGACGCGGTGCGCCGGCAGGTGGCGGTCATCGTCCCACCGGCCTACAACCGCTTCGCCAATGCGTTCACCCATATTTTCGCCGGCGGCTACGCGGCGGGCTATTACAGCTACAAATGGGCGGAAGTGCTGTCGGCGGACGCCTTCAGCGCCTTCGAGGAGAACGGGATTTTCGACGTTCCGACCGGCGAGCGCTTTCGGCGCAGCATTCTCGAAGCGGGCGGCTCGCGTCCGGCGCTGGCCAGCTTCGTCGAGTTCCGGGGACGGGAACCGCAAATCGAGCCGCTGCTGCGGTTGAGCGGGATCGCGGCCTGAGCGGCGCCCCCGCCTCAGCCCGGCTCCCGGTATCCTCCCCCGAACGGCCGCACGTCCGTCGCCAGCATTCCGGCGCGGCGGGCCGCTTCCAGGCCGGCGTCGGCATCCTCGAACACCTGACACAGAGCGGGTTCCACGCCCAAGCGGCGGGCCGCCTCCAGAAACAGGTCCGGCGCCGGTTTGGGCGGCAACCCGTCGTCGGCGGTGAGCACCACGGGAAACAGCTCGCGCAGATTGGCGGCCCGGAGCGCCCGCTCCACATTGGGGCGGTTGCTGCCCGACACCACCGCCATCGGCAATCGACCGTGATAATCCCGCGCCAGCGCCGCCACCGGCTCCAGTGGCCGGGCCCGGTCCAGCAGGCCATAGGTCCGACGTTCCTTGTCCCTCGTAAACTTTGCAACGTCGATGGACTGGCCGAATTCCGCGTTGTACAGGGCCACGATCTGGTCGGTGGGCTTGCCGTTGTGCTGGATCAAAAAATCCAGCGGACACGTCAGCCCCAGGGCCGCGAACGTTTCTTCCCAGGCCACATAGTGCAGGGACAGGGTATCGACCACGGTGCCGTCGCAATCGAAGATCAGCCCTCGCATCCAGGACGGCACTTCCAGCGTCGGTGCGGGTTGCGTCGCCATCAGGTTCAGATCCCTCCGGGCCTCGGCGTCCCCACCGCGACCTGCATCGTCGTCTGGGCGGGTTTGGCCTCCTCTGGTGACGGTTCCTGGACCGCCTCCAGGGTAAGCGTCGTACCGCCTCCATCCGCGGGGTGCGGCGCCTGGCCGCTCAGATTGATCCGCAACCGCAGATTGTTGGCGGAATCGGCGTTCTTGATCGCCTCCTCGTAACTGATCTTGCCGGCCTGATGGAGCGCGAACAGTGCTTGATCGAAAGTCTGCATCCCGAGTCCGGTGGATTTTTCCATGATCTCCTTCAGGCCGCTGACCTCGCCGCGCTTGATCAGCGTTTCCACCATCGGCGAATTCAACAGAACTTCGATGGCGGCCACCCGCTTGCCGTCCACGGTCGGGATCAGCCGCTGCGAGACGAAGGCGCGCAGGTTGCCCGACAGATCAGCCAGCAGTTGCGGTCGCCGCTCCTCGGGGAAGAAGTTGACGATGCGGTCCAGCGCCTGGTTGGCGCTGTTGGCGTGCAGGGTAGAAATCGCCAGATGGCCGGTCTCGGCGAAGGCCAGCGCGTGCTCCATGGTCTCGCGGTCGCGGATCTCGCCGATCAGGATCACGTCCGGCGCCTGCCGCAGCGTATTCTTGAGGGCGTCGGCATAACTCAGAGTATCCACGCCCACCTCGCGCTGGTTGACGATGGAACGCTTGTGCGGGTGGACGAATTCGATGGGATCCTCGATGGTGATGATGTGACCGCCGCTGTTGCTGTTGCGGTAGTCGATCAGCGCCGCCAGCGAGGTAGACTTGCCCGAACCGGTGCCGCCGACGAACAGCACCAGCCCGCGTTTTTCCATGATCACCCGGGTCAGCACCGCCGGCAGCCCCAGCGATTCGATGCTGGGAATGTCGGTCTTGATGTTGCGGATCACCATCGCGATTTCACCGCGCTGCCTGAAGATGTTGACCCGGAACCGGCCCACGCCGGACTCGCTGATGGCCAGGTTCATCTCCAGGGTTTTCTCGAATTCGGCGATCTGCGCCTGATCCATGAGCGCGTAGGCGATCTGCTTGACCCGTCCTGGCGGCAGCGGATTCTTGTCCAGCACCCGAAGCGTACCCTGGAACTTGCCGCAGGGCGGCGCTCCGGTGCTGAGATAAACGTCGGAACCGTCCCGGCGGGCCAGAATCAGCAGATAGTCCTTTAAATCCATCATCTTCGTTCTCAACGACATCGTCAGTCCACCTTGGGAATCAATCGACCGCCGCCGCGTGGCCACCGCGTCGCGGATCGCCCGCCCCTTCCCCGTCGGGCGCCGCCACGTGGACGCCACCGAAGTACACGTCGCGCACCGCCCAGCGGTTGAGCGGCCAGCGCTCGGCCAGCGCGGCCAATGCCGCGTTGGTGAATCCCGGCTCCACCTGGGCGCGCTCGCCGTCCCAGTGCAGCCGCGGCGCTTCCACCGCGGCGCGCGGGTCGAGCCCGAAATCCACTATGTTGCTGATCACCTGCACCAGGGCGGAGCGAATGCGCTTGCTGCCGCCGCTGCCCAAAGCCAGCCGCACCCGGTCGCCGACCAGCAGCAGCGAGGGCGCCATCATCGACGCCACCCGCATTCCCGGCGGGCTGACGTGAAAACCCTCGGGATGCAGATCGTCCTCGCCCATCATGTTGTTGAGCATGATGCCGGTGCCAGGGGCGAAACAACCCGAACCCTCGCCATTGGAGGTGGTCATGCTGGCGGCGTTGCCTTCGGCGTCGCATACGCTGACATGAGTGGTGCCGCCGGAAGCGGTGCGCACCCGCTCCAGGCTGTCGGCCAAACCGGGCTTGCCGATGTCAGCCGGGCTGAGATACCCCTCGGCGCGACGGCGATCCACTTCCCGCATCACTGCGATCAACAGCGCCAGATGCGCCGGCGAGCCGAACCCGAGTTCGGCCACCTCGCGCGCCTCCAGCAAGCGCAGCGACAGCGCGATCAAAGACCCCCCGAACGAGGGAGGTGGATTGGTCAGCAACCGGCAGCCGCGATAATCCAGCGGCAGGGGTTCGCGCTCGACGACCCGATAAGCGGCCAGATCGGCGGCGGTCAACAATCCGTTCCCCTCGCGCATGCCGCGGGCGATGCGCCCGGCCAATCCGCCCTCGTAGAACTCCCGTTCGCCGTCGCGCGGCAACGTTTCCAGAAACGCCGCCAGTTCGGGATTGCGATAAACGTCGCCCTCGCTCAGATAACGACCGTCCGGCTCGAACAGCGCCCGACCGGCGGCGGTCAGGGTCATGATCGGTGTCAGCAGTTCCAGGAAATAGGCTTGCTTCGCGTTGATCGTCACCCCATCGCGCGCCAGGCGAATGGCCGGCGCCAGCACTTCCCGCAGCGGCAGTCGGCCCAGCCGGCGCTGTACGTGCAGATAGCCCTTGAGCGCGCCGGGCACCGCCGCCGACCCCATGCCGACGTTGAAAATCTGCTCGCTGCCGGGAAACCGGACCGTGACCGGCAGAAAGTGTGGTTCCAGTTCGCTGGCCCGCAGACCTCGTCCCGGCGTGTCCACGAAGAAATCGAACAGCACCGCCCGGCCTTGCGCGGTGCGCGCCAACAGGAAGCCGCCACCGCCCAGGCTGGTCAGGGCCGGTTCCGCCACGACGGCGGCGAACCCGGCGGCCACCGCCGCGTCGAAGGCGTTGCCGCCCGCGCGCAGGATCTCGCAGGCGGCGGCGGTCGCGCCGGGATGGCCGCTGGCCGCTCCGCCCTTGAGGGATTGGCGCTTGGTCATGCCCGCACCGCCCGGCGCCGCGTCAGCCGCGGTTGGCCGGTCGCCGGTGCGGCGCCCGGCCACGCGCGCGATGATCGCCGCCCGCCAGCGGTGGCCGGCGGCGCTCCAGCCGCTTGGGCGGCTTGTATTCCGGCAACAACTCGTCGGTGATCGGCAACACCGGAATCTTCTGGCCGATGAACTCCTCGATGTCCGGCAGCGAGTAGACGTACTCTTCGCAGGCGAAGCTGATGGCGTCGCCACTGGCGCCGATGCGGGCGGTGCGGCCAATGCGGTGGACGTAGTCCTCCCGATCCTGCGGCAGGTCGAAGTTGATGACGTGGGTCACCTCGGGAATGTGCAAACCGCGCGCCGCCACGTCGGTCGCCACCAGGATCGGCAGTTCGCCGCGCTGGAACGACTCCAGCAGGCGCAGCCGCTTGTTTTGGGGAATATCGCCCGACAGCACCTCGGCTTCGTAGCTGTTACCCAGCAGGTAACCGGTCACCCGATCCGCCGCCCGCTTGGTGTTGACGAAGATCATGGTGCGCTTGGGGTCCTGCTGCCGCAGCACGCCCAGCAACAGCGCGATCTTGTCGTGGGCCGAGACGTGGTACAACGACTGGCGGACCTTGTCGGCGGTGACATGCTCGGCCTCGATCCGAACCACCTGCGGGTTGTTCATGTGCTCGTAGGCCAGTTCCATGACCCGGGCGCTCAGGGTGGCGGAAAACAGCATGTTGATGCGCTGGCCCGGCGGCGGCATTTTGCGCAGCAGGTAACGGATGTCGGCGATGAAACCGAGATCGAACATGCGGTCGGCTTCGTCCAGCACCACCACTTCGATGCTGGACAGCTTGTACACGCCCTGCTTGAAGTAATCGATCAGGCGGCCGGGGGTGCCGATCAGCACGTCCACACCGCTTTCCAGCTGGCGGCGCTGGCTTTCGTAGCCGGTTCCGCCGTAGACGGCGGCGAACTTGAGTCCGGTATAGCGGCCGATCAACTCGGCGTCGCGATGAATCTGCACCGCCAGTTCGCGGGTGGGCGCGAGGATGAGCGTCCAGGGACCGGCCGCGTCCTCGGCGACGGGGGTTTCCATGAGATAATGCAGGGCGGCCAGCAGGAAGGCGGCGGTCTTGCCGGTGCCGGTCTGGGCTTGGCCGGCGATGTCCTGGCCCTTGAGCGCCAGCGGCAGGGTGGCGGCCTGAATCGGCGTGCAATGAACAAAGCCGGCGTCCTCCAGGCTTTCCAGCAGCGAATCGGTCAGACCGAGCGAGGTAAACGGGACATGAGTCAGATGATCTTTTTGCATGAGTGAACGACGATCCCGAGTGAGCAGGGGGTTGGGGGCATTGACACCGGAGCCCGGTTTGGGCCAAGTTAAACAGAAAGAAATTTGTGCCCCGACTGATTATTTTGCCACAATATCCCTTGTTGAACGCCGCGCGCCGTGGATTTTTACGGCCGCCTCGTGGCGGCGACCTCCTGGAACTTAATTTCGGCTTTGTCGCATCCGGCCGTTCCCGCGCTTCCAGATCGCCCGCGCGGGCGATCCGCCGCCCGACACCCCATCCCGAACCGGAGACCCATCCCGTGAGCGAGCGAATTGTGCATGTCACCGACGATACCTTCGAAGCCGAGGTGCTTCAGGCCGAACAACCGGTCCTGGTGGACTATTGGGCCGAATGGTGCGGTCCCTGCCGGATGATCGCGCCGATTCTGGACGAGATCGCCGCGGAGTACGCGGATCGCGTCAAAATCTGCAAGCTGAACGTGGACGAGAATCAAGCCACGCCCCCCAAATACGGCATCCGCGGCATTCCCACGCTGCTCTTGTTCCGCAACGGCAACGTCGAGGCCACCAAGGTCGGCGCGCTGTCCAAGTCGCAATTGGTCGCTTTCCTCGACAGCAACCTGCGCTGACCTCCCGCGCGGCGTCCGCCCCAGGGTAGACGCCGTTTCGCGGTCATGCTAGCTTAACCGGCGCACCGCATTTGCTCCAGCCCAACCATCAGCCCGTACACCGCTCCGCCGTTGTCCGGCCCGCTTCCCGAACCCCGAATCCCTCCCCGCGAGCGCGCCATGCCAGCGCCCGCCGCCCCGAGCCTGTAGCTTCCATGAACCTGACCGAACTCAAAAAGAAATCCGCCGCCGACCTGATCGCCATCGCGCAGGAACTGAAACTCGAAGGCATGGCGCGATCCCGCAAGCAGGACGTGATCTTCGCCATCCTCAAGGCGCTGGCCAAGAGCGGCGAGGATATCTCCGGCGACGGCGTGCTGGAAATTCTGCAAGACGGCTTCGGCTTCCTGCGCTCCGCCGACAGTTCCTATCTGGCCGGTCCCGACGACATCTATGTCTCGCCCAGCCAGATCCGCCGTTTCAACCTGCGCACCGGCGACACGGTCAGCGGCAAGATTCGTCCGCCCAAGGAAGGCGAGCGCTACTTCGCCCTGCTCAAGGTCAACGACATCAATTTCGAGCCGCCGGAAGCCTCCAGGAACAAGGTGCTGTTCGAAAACCTGACCCCCCTGCACGCCACCGAACGCCTGCAGCTGGAACGCGGCAACGGCAGCACCGAGGACATCACGGCGCGGGTGATCGACCTGATCGCTCCCATCGGCAAGGGTCAGCGCGGCTTGATCGTGTCGCCGCCCAAGGCCGGCAAGACCATGATGTTGCAGAACATCGCCCAGAGCATCGCCGCCAACCATCCCGAATGCTATCTGATCGTGCTGCTGATCGACGAACGCCCCGAGGAAGTGACCGAGATGCAGCGCTCGGTGCGCGGCGAAGTCATCTCCAGCACCTTCGACGAACCGGCCACCCGCCATACCCAGGTGGCGGAAATGGTGTCCGACAAGGCCAAGCGGCTGGTCGAACACAAGCGCGACGTGGTGATTCTGCTGGATTCCATCACCCGGCTGGCGCGGGCCTACAACACCGTGGTGCCGGCCTCCGGCAAGGTGTTGACCGGCGGCGTGGACGCCAACGCCCTGCAAAAGCCCAAGCGCTTCTTCGGCGCGGCGCGCAACATCGAGGAAGGCGGATCCCTGACCATCATCGCCACCACGCTGATCGACACCGGCTCGCGCATGGATGACGTGATCTACGAGGAATTCAAGGGCACCGGCAACATGGAAATCCATCTCGACCGGCGGATTTCCGAAAAACGAGTCTTTCCGGCCATCGACATCAACCGCTCCGGCACCCGTCGCGAGGAACTGCTGACCGACCCGGACGATTTGCAGAAGATGTGGATCCTGCGCAAGCTGCTGCATCCGATGGACGAGTTGCAGGCGATGGAATTTATGCTGGAGCGGCTGAAGGCCAATAAAACCAACAGGGAATTCTTCGAGGCCATGAAACGCTAAGGCAATAACGATCTTAATGAACGCCACGTTCCAGGCTACCCTCCATTCGCTCCTTCCGCCCCGTCCGACCCTGCCCGCTCCCTTGGCGCTACCGCTGAAACTGATCCCCGGCCCGGTGCATTCGACCGTCCTGACCACGGCGTTGAACGCCCTGCTCGCCGCCCGGATTCAGGAAAGCGGCGAGTTCGAGTTCCTGCGCGACCGGGTGCTGGCGATCAGGGTGCGCGACGCCCAGGTGGAATATCGGTTTCGTTATGCCGGTCCCGCCGGTTTCGTCCCTTGTCAGGCCGCGCAACAGCCTGATTTGACCATCAGCGGCACGATCTACGATTTTCTGGCGCTGGCCACCCGGCGCGAGGATTCCGATACGCTGTTTTTCAATCGCCGGGTGGTGATGGAAGGCGATACCGCCCTGGGGCTGGAACTGAAAAACCTGTTGGACGGGATGGACCCGGAGGCGCTCGGCGGGCCGCTGCCGCCGCTGTTGCGCGCCGCCAGCGGTTTGCTGGGGGCTTACGAGCGGTTGATCGGATAGGCGGCTTGATTAGCCTAGAAGCTCGATGGGCCAATGACTTCTCGCGTTTTTCGGTCGCGCTGCCGCTCAATGATTTGGCCCGTGAGGAAGATGTTTTTGAGGTCGAAGGCCGTGAGGTTGTCATCGTCAAGTTCCTCCGCGGCATAAATAAATAGAGATAACGTAGTTCAGAGAGCGAACTAACTGCTTGCCCGTTTGCCGATTTTCGATAGCCTTTTGGCTTCCTCTGCATAAGGACGAACTCAATGTCGTTCTTGATGATCGCGTTGGGTTCGTAAGGTTTGCCAAGGAACTTCGATCCGTTAGGAACCTCATACGAGATATGAGGCGTTGGCAGCCTTGTGCCAGATAAAGGGTACTTTTTATTATGCATTTGATAGCAATTAGAATATACAAAACAATGTGACATCTATAACCTTGGTTTTTTACTTCATCCCTCAGATCACTGCCATTGTTTTAATAATGAAATTCTAAAATAACCTCTTCTTTCATTCGACCATTCATTTTTTGTCCAGAATTATCAGATTCAGGAGGGGGCAAATAGCGCCGTCGTGTTTCAATTGTGCGGGTGCTGCGCGAAGCAAGGGAAAGGTCGTAGATCTTGGCAAGATGAATCAATGCTTCCGAGTTTTTCACAAAGACACCACGAATGGCAGAGTCCCCAACAACAAAAATTGCCCGTCCGCTCCTCTTCAGGACACGCGCGCACTCTTTCATCACTTTGTTCATATCCCAGACATAACGGCGAATCATGCCCAGGTGTTGATTGTCGAGTGTATCAAGGTCAGCCATGGCTTCCATGGTTTTTTGAATTGCAGAGTTTAGAAAAGATTTCTTTGATACTTCCGAACCAATGTTGTCAGATCGGAGGGCTCGTATCTCAGAAATTCTATGCCCCATCCAAACGAGTGAAAACTTGTGGCCACGAAGGTAATCTATGGCGTTTAGATAGGGTGGAGACGTAACAATCATATCTACACTTGCTGCCTCAATAGGCAGCGATCTCGCGTCGCCATACTGAATACTCGCAGAGGAAGCGACGCTTGAATTCATTTTAAACGGGCAGTTGTTCACCACTGTTGTCACGGCCTTGAGAAAGGCGTTAAATGGCTTTACTGGTGCAACAGTATATGTCCTATGGGGCCTGCTGTGCGAAACGTCCATCGCAAGTGATACTCCCGCCGTTTTCGTTATTACCATTCGCGAGAACGCGCACCACAAGAAGATTCTTTCTGATTCAGATCGAACCCTTGAAATACATGTAGCCAAGGCAGTCAGATCACGGCGATTCTCTGAATCGAACCAGAAATCGATAAATTGACGAGTCTCATCATCCGCTTTAGTGGGATACGATTTCTCGCGTGTCAAACGATTACCAAGCTTCATTGCCCACTCTAATACAAGTTCCGCTCGACTCTTAACTCCTTCGGGATCGACATCAGCGCACCAAGCTCGCGCAATGAGAAGCGCGAGAGGGTCAGTGTCGCATCCGAAAGCACGATGTCCTCTCATTCTTGCGCAGACTAAAGTTGTACCCGATCCCGACATGGGATCGAGTACCGTCAACGAATCGCCCTGCTTGGGGAGTGCGTCCCAGACAATCGAAGGTGCCATCCGAGCCGGAAAAGGATGAACAGGGCGAATATGGGCTTTCTGTGTCGCTGAAATCATATAGCGCGTTCCTATCTGACTTGTGGAATCACCGTTTTGAACCACCTCGGCGCCGCGTGCCACCCCTTGTATGTTTGAAGTTTGGTAGAGTTTTCCGGAACGTGGTAGCGCGATACCCCTCTGGGACCTGCGATCCCGTTAAGGAGCTTGAAGCGCCACGTTCTGGTTTTTGTGAACCTGAAGCCCGAACAGTTGATTGGAGTTAAACCCGTATTGTGCAAGGTTGGGACGAGGAGCACGCCATGGCTAAGAACACCATCGCCGGCGCTCTCCAGGCGGTACTTCACCCCGAGTCTACCGATGCTGGTCCCTTGGCTCCACCACCCGCCGGGGTGATCCTCCTCGCCGGGATGGTTCCCGCGGTCATCACGGCCCCGGCGCCGGCCCCGTCCCCTGTGGCATGTTGGGTGGGGATCGATGTGGCCAAGGCCCATCTGGATGCGGCGACTTGGCCGATCCCCGAACGCGTGCGCGTGACCCGCGATGAGGCCAGCTTGGCGGAGTTGATCGCCTGGCTGCGCCCGCGCACGCCGCAACTGATCGTGCTGGAAGCCATCGGCGGGTTGGAGACCCTGGTGGTCGGCACGCTGATCGAGGCCACGTTCCAGACGGCGGTGATCAATCCTCGCCAGGCGCGGGATTTTGCCAAGGCGCTGGGCCGGCTGGCGAAAACCGACGCGCTCGGTGCCGAGGTGCTGGCCCGCTTCGGCCACGCGATCCGCCCCGAGCCGCGGCCGTGGCAGGCTGAGGCCGCCCAGGAACTGGCGGCGGTGCTCCAACGCCGGCGGCAGGTGGTCGCGATGCTGACTGCGGAGAAGAACCGCCTGGCCAGCGCCCATCGCCAGGTCCGCCCCGACATCCAAACCACGATCGACTGGCTGGAAGGGCGACTCAAGGACCTCGACGGCGACCTGCAACGCCGGGTGCGGGCCAGCCCCGTCTGGCGCGCGCAGGAGGAACTGCTGCGCCGCGTCCCCGGTATCGGCCCGGTGGCCGCCACCACTCTGGTGGCCATCTTGCCCGAACTGGGCACCCTGGACCGGCGCCAGATCAGCGCCCTAGTGGGGGTCTGCCCCTTCAATCGCGATTCCGGCCAGTGCCGAGGACGGCGCATGATCTTCGGCGGGCGGGCCGGGGTCCGGGCGGTGCTGTACATGGCCACGGTCTCCGCCAGCCGGTGTAATCCCGTGATCAAAGCGTTCTACGCGCGGTTGCGGGCGGCCGGCAAACCGGCCAAGGTGGCGCTGACCGCCTGCATGCGCAAATTGTTGACGATTCTGAATGCGATCCTCAGGACCAAGACCCCCTGGCAGCCGCCTGCGGAGTGCAGGTCCTGAGTTGCTTCAACACAGTTGCTCCTTACCAAGGAGGAGAAGTTCCACAACCGGTATAGGAGCGTTATATATGAATTGTTCTTCTCTCCACTTCTGGATATTGACCTACGGCTAGGCGTATATCTTCCACAATCAGATCTGGCCTGCGGTTAATTTCAACTGTTCTCTCTCGCGCATAGACAACTCCACTCGCAAGTACTTGCATAGCCTTGCAGCACTCAATGAGCTCAGTCTTGGTCATTCTTACTGAAGGGTTCCGATGTCGAAGCTCCGTCACCACAGCGGCATATTCCACCGCCTCGCTCGGTTGCTCTTGGACCAACTGCCAAATCGTCTCAAGTATCTCCTGATACGGCCTTCTCTCTGGCTCCTCTACGGAGAGGGCATCGACCCATTCCTTACTTTGCTCAGGTGTTACACAGTCCTTGAAGAGCCCGCGAAGGCGGCTGAGACCCCCAATGCGCTTTGCTGAAGCAATACGAACCAATCGCGCCAAGTCGTCAATGTGCATAAGTGTTATTGTCTTACCCGTATTTTGTTTATGAGTATTAATTTCCCGAACTGAAGCCGAATCATCACCAGTGGAAGTGGCAAATCCATTACCAATTACTAAATGGTGGTCGCAGCTGTAATCCTCCATGTGCCTTGCGATTCCGGAGACATTCAAACGATGAGCTGTCACAGGTTGACCGCTCTTCGCCTCAAGTCCAACCTTGTAACGCTGAACTGTTCCGTCTTCAGTTGCAGCCAAATGAGCTTCTGCAGTGCCATCAGGCTTGCCGCTTCCCCCGATGCGAATCACATTTGCAAAGCCCATTGCCTCAAAGGCGGCACGCATCTCCTCCTCTAATTTCCTCTCATCATCACGTGCTTCGGTGAGTGCGAGCGCAATCATTCCAGCCGTTCGGCGAGCAGAGGATCTTACAAACTGCCTCAGCAATTCGTCACGTCTCCCAATTGCGTCACGAATCACACTCTCGTCTAATCCCATGTGGTATAAATGGGCC
>DGFE01000216.1:22950-23095 GCA_002391525.1 Competibacteraceae bacterium UBA3908 | reverse complement strand
TCTGTTCCTGCACGCCCTTGTCCACCGCCGGCACATACTCGCGCGGCACCACGCCGCCGACGATGGCGTTGACGAATTCGTAACCGGCGCCCGGCTCACGCGGCTCCAGCCGCAGCCAGACATGGCCGTACTGGCCGCGCCCGCC
>DGFE01000216.1:15771-22758 GCA_002391525.1 Competibacteraceae bacterium UBA3908 | reverse complement strand
TGGCCGTACTGGCCGCGCCCGCCGGACTGACGCACGAACTTGCCTTCCTGCTCCACCGGCTTACGGATGGTCTCGCGGTAAGCGACGCGCGGCTTGCCGACGTTGGCGTCCACCTTGAACTCGCGCTTGAGCCGGTCGACGATGATTTCCAGGTGCAGTTCGCCCATGCCGGAGATGATGGTCTGGCCCGATTCCTGGTCGGTGTGCACCCGGAACGAGGGGTCTTCCTGCGCCAGCTTGCTGAGCGCGATGCCCATCTTCTCCTGATCGGCCTTGGTCTTCGGCTCGACCGCCACCGAGATCACCGGTTCGGGAAACTCCATCCGCTCCAGGGTGATGACGTGGTCGGCATCGCAGAGGGTGTCGCCGGTGGTCACGTCCTTCAAGCCCACGCAGGCGGCGATGTCGCCGGCGCGAATTTCCTTGATCTCCTCGCGGCTGTTGGCGTGCATCTGCACCAGCCGGCCGATGCGTTCGCGCCGTCTTTTGACCGGGTTGTAGACCGAGTCGCCGGAATTGACCACGCCGGCGTAGCAGCGGATGAAGGTCAGGGTGCCCACGAAGGGGTCGGTGGCGATCTTGAACGCCAGCGCCGCGAACGGCGCGTTGTCGTCGGCCAGCCGCTCGCCTTCGCTCTCGGCGGCATCGTCCAGCACGCCCTTGACCGGTGGTTTGTCCACCGGCGACGGCAGGTAGCGGACCACCGCGTCCAGCATCGCCTGCACGCCCTTGTTCTTGAAGGCGGAGCCGCACAGCGCCGGCACGATCTCGCCCTTGAGGGTGCGGGCGCGCAAGCCGGCGTAGATCTCGTCCTCGCTGAGGGTTTGGCCTTCCAGATACTTTTCCATCAACTCGTCGGAAGCCTCGGCGGCGGCTTCGACCATCTTCTCGCGCCAGGTCTCGCAGTCGGCCCGCAGGCCGGCGGGAATATCGACGTACTCGAACTTCATGCCGAGACTGTCTTCATCCCAGGCTATGGCCTGCATCCTGACCAGATCGACGACGCCCCTGAATTTGTCCTCGGCCCCGATGGGAAGCTGGATCGGCACCGGGTTGGCGCCCAGGCGACTTTGGATTTGCCCTACCACCCGCAGGAAATCGGCGCCGGCGCGGTCCATCTTGTTGACGAACGCCAGCCGGGGCACGCCGTATTTGTTGGCCTGCCGCCAGACCGTCTCGGACTGCGGCTCGACCCCGCCCACCGCGCAGAACACCGCGCAGGCGCCGTCCAGTACCCGCAGCGAACGCTCGACCTCGATAGTGAAGTCCACGTGGCCGGGGGTGTCGATGATGTTGACGCGATGCTCGTCGAACTGGCCGGCCATGCCGTCCCAGAAGCAGGTGGTCGCTGCGGAGGTGATGGTGATGCCGCGTTCCTGCTCCTGCACCATCCAATCCATGGTGGCGGCGCCGTCGTGCACCTCGCCCAGCTTGTGAGAGACGCCCGTGTAAAACAGGATGCGCTCGGTCACCGTGGTCTTGCCGGCATCGATGTGAGCCATGATGCCGAGATTGCGATAGCGCTCGATGGGGGTTTTGCGGGCCACGGCTCGATCCTCGGGACTTACCAGCGATAATGGGCGAACGCCTTGTTGGCCTCCGCCATGCGGTGCACGTCCTCGCGCTTCTTGACGGCGGTGCCGCGGCTCTCGGCGGCGTCCAGCAGTTCGCCGGCCAGGCGGCGCGCCATGGATTTCTCGCCACGCTTGCGGGAGGCGTCGATGAGCCAGCGCATGGCCAGGGTGGTGCGACGGACCGAGCGCACTTCAATCGGCACCTGATAGGTGGCGCCGCCGACCCGCCGGGATTTCACCTCGACGATGGGGCGGACGTTGTCCAACGCCTGCTCCAGCGTGCCCATCGGGTCGTCCTTGCCCTTTCCGGCGATGACATCGAGCGCGCCGTAGACGATCTTTTCGGCCACGGATTTCTTGCCGCGTTCCATGACCATGTTGACGAACTTGGCCAGCATCTCGCTCCCGTGCTTGGGATCGGGGAGAATGACGCGCTTGGGGACTTCTCTTCTTCTCGGCATAACCGCTTCGATCTCGATCTGCTAAGGCGAAATTCAGGACTTGGGTCGCTTGGCCCCGTACTTGGAGCGCCCCTGCCGCCGCTTGGCGACGCCGGAGGTGTCCAGGCTGCCGCGCACGATGTGGTAGCGCACGCCGGGCAGGTCCTTGACCCGGCCGCCGCGGATCAACACCACGGAGTGTTCCTGCAAATTGTGGCCTTCGCCGCCGATGTAGCTGGTGACTTCCTGGCTGTTGGTCAGGCGCACGCGCGCCACCTTGCGGAGCGCGGAATTCGGCTTCTTCGGCGTCGTAGTGTAGACGCGGGTGCAGACGCCGCGCTTCTGCGGACAACTTTCGAGCGCCGGCACGGCGCTCTTGGCTTTCTTGCTGACGCGCGGTTTGCGCACCAACTGATTGATCGTGGCCATTGCCCCCTACTCCAATGCTTTGAAATTCGGTCTACCCGGCGGCGGGCCTGCGCTGGTCGAGCATCCGGGCCTGCAAAGACGCGGAACTATAGGCAAGCAGGTTACCCATGTCAAGTTTGGCCCCGCCGGGAGGCAGGGTGGGAAGATTCCGAAAATACCTTAGATAAAACCGGCGACTCCGACGGCCTCGACCTTTCAAACCGCATTGTTTTTTCGCGGATCGAACGCATCCCGGACCGCCTCGCCGACGAACACCAGCAGGCTGAGCATCAGCGCCACCGCCATGAAACCGGCGATGCCCAGCCACGGCGCCTGTAAATTCTCCTTGCCCTGGCGCAGCAGATCACCCAGCGACGCCGAACCCGGCGGCAGGCCCAACCCCAGGAAATCCAGCGCGGTCAGGGCGACGATGGAGCCGGACAGGATGAACGGCATGAAGGTCAGCGTCGCCACCATCGCGTTCGGCAGCATGTGCTTGAACATGATCCGGCCATCGGTCATGCCGAGGGCGTGGGCGGCGCGAACGTAGTCGAAATTGCGAGCGCGCAGGAACTCCGCCCGCACCACCCCCACCAGCGAGGTCCAGCCGAACAGCATCAGGATGAACAGCAGCGTCCAGAAGCCCGGCGCCACCACGCTGGAGACGATGATCAGGATGAACAGCTGTGGCAACCCACCCCAGATTTCCAGAAAGCGTTGGAACAATAAATCCAGTCGTCCACCGAAATAACCCTGGACCGCCCCCGCCGCCACCCCGATCACCGAGGAGGTCAGCGTCAGCAACAGACCGAACAATACCGAAATCCGAAACCCATAGATCAACCGCGCCAGCACGTCACGGCCCTGATCGTCGGTGCCCAGCCAGTTGACGGTGGAGGGCGGCGCCGGCGCCGGAACCGGCAAATCGTAATTGACGGTGTCGTAGCGGAAACGGATCGGCGGCCAGAGCATCCAGCCCTGTTCGTCGATGAGCCGCGCCAGATAGGGGTCGCGGTAATTGGCCGTGCTCGGGAATACGCCCCCAAAATCGGTCTCGGCGTAGTCCTTGATGACCGGGACATAAAACGAACCCTGGTGGTAAACCAGCAAGGGTCGGTCATTGGCGATGAACTCCGCGCCCAGGCTGAACCCGAACAGCAGCAGGAACAGCCACAACGACCAGTAACCACGCCGATTGGCGCGAAACTGCGCCAGTCGCCGCCGGGTCAGCGGACTGAGGTGAAATGGCGAGGTCATCATTCCAGTCGCGACGCTCATGGTGCGCGGGTCGAACATCCGGGTCTGCAAAGACGCGGAACTTTAGGCAGGCAAATCAGCCATGTCAAATTCAATCCTCGGGTGGAAAACGCCATAATTCAACGCCCTTCCGTATCCGAGCCGGTTTGGCTACGATCAACTCAACCCATTCCCCGTCGCGACTCATGAAATCCCCCGCCGAAACCTATTTCGCCGCCCTGGCCGAAATTCGCGCCACGGGCGGCGGTGTGCGGGAAACGTCCTATTATCCCGCGCTGATCAACCTGCTGAACGCAGTGGGCGAAACCTTGAAGCCGCGCGTGCTGGCGGTGTCGCAATTGCGCAATGCCGGAGCCGGCAGTCCGGATGCCGGTTTGTTCACCGCCAGCCAGTTTTCCAAGGGCGCGTCCGACCCGCTGCCAGGCCAGTCGCCGGAACGCGGCGTGGTCGAAATCAAGAGCGTGGCCGAGGATGGCTGGCTGACGGTCAATAGCGCGCAAGTCAGCAAGTATTGGGAAAAATACCGGCTGGTGCTGGTAACGAATTATCGGGATTTCCTGCTGGTCGGTGAGGATCGCACCGGTCAGCCGACCGTGCTGGAGACGCTGCGGCTGGCGGATTCGGCCGAGGATTTTTGGGCCAGGCTGATCCAACCGCGCGCGTTCGCCCAGGCGCGCGGCGAGCGTTTGGTGGAATACCTCAAGCGGGTGTTGCTGTGCGCCGCGCCGCTGAACAATCCCCGCGACGTGGCCTGGTTTTTGGCGTCGTATGCCCGCGACGCGCGGGCGCGGCTGGAAGAGAAGCCGGATTTGCCGGCGCTGGCGGCGTTGCGCGGGGCGCTGGAAAACGCGCTGGGCCTGCATTTCGAGGCCGAGGATGGCGAGCATTTCTTTCGCTCCACGCTGATTCAGACCTTGTTCTACGGGGTGTTTTCGGCCTGGGTGCTGTGGCACCAGCAAATTGCTCCTCGCTCCCCTCTCCCACCGGGAGAGGGGTTGGGGGTGAGGGGCGAAGTGAGCGAGCGCTTCGACTGGAAGCTGGCGAGCTGGACGCTGCGGGTGCCGATGATCCGCGCCCTGTTCGAGCAGTTGTCGCAGCCGTCGCGGTTGTTGCCGCTGGGCCTGGCCGAGGTGCTGGACTGGGTCAACGGCGTGTTGAACCGGGTGGATCGAGCGGCGTTCTTCGGCCAGTTCGCCGCCGCCGGCGCGGTGCAATATTTCTACGAGCCGTTCCTGCAAGCCTTCGACCCGGAACTGCGCAAGCAACTGGGGGTGTGGTACACGCCACCGGAAATCGTGCGCTACATGGTGGCGCGGGTGGATGCGGTGTTGCGCGAGGAACTCGACATCGCCGACGGGCTGGCCGATCCGCAAGTCTTCATTCTCGATCCCTGTTGCGGCACCGGCGCGTATTTGACCGAAGTGTTGCGCCACATCAAGGCGCGATTGGACGAGCAGGGTTTGGGCGGCCTGGCCGGCGCCAAGCTGAAACAGGCGGCGCTGGACCGGGTATTCGGCTTCGAGCTGCTGCCGGCGCCGTATGTGGTGGCGCATCTGCAACTCGGCCTGCTGCTGCACCAGTGGGGCGCGACGCTGCAACTGGACGCGGCCACCGGCCAGACGGAACGGCTGGGCGTGTATCTGACCAACGCGCTGACCGGCTGGCAGCCGCCGGACGAGGACGGCAAAAAGCGCATGGCGCAACTGGCGCTCAATTTCCCGGAATTGATGGCCGAGAACAGCGCGGCGCGGGTGGTGAAGCAGGAGCGGCGGATTCTGGTGATTCTCGGCAATCCGCCCTACAACGGTTTCGCCGGGGTGGCGGTGGACGAGGAGCAGGAGTTGGCCCGCGCCTACCGCCAAACCCGTCGCGCGCCGCCGCCGCAGGGTCAGGGTTTGAACGATCTGTACGTGCGGTTTTACCGGATGGCGGAGCGGCACATCGTCGAGCACAGCGGGCGCGGGGCGATTTGCTTCATCTCGAATTATTCCTGGCTGGACGGCCTGTCGTTCACCGGAATGCGGGAACGGTACTTGGAGAAGTTCGACCGGATCTGGATCGATTGCCTGAACGGCGACAAGTACAAAACCGGCAAGCTCACGCCCGAAGGCTTGCCCGATCCCAGCGTGTTTTCCACCGATTTCAACTCGGAGGGAATTCAAGTCGGAACCGCGATTGCATTGCTGGTCAGAAAAACCCAGCACGACGATCCCCTCATCCAGTTTCGCCACTGGTGGGGAAAACTCAAGCGCGAGGAGTTGCTGAAAAGTCTCGATCAAGCGCCAGCGCCACCTTACCAATCGCTGCAACCGCCGCTGGAATTGGGTCTGCCGTTCATGCCGATGCGAGTCCAAGCCCACTATCTCGCCTGGCCGCTCTTGCCGGAGTTGCTTCCGACCTCTTTTCCCGGCGTGAAAACCAGCCGCGACGATGCCTTGGTGGACATCGACCGCGCGGCGCTGGAACAGCGGATGCGCCGGTATTTTGATCCGCAGGTCAGCGATGAGGAAATCCGCCGAATCGCGCCGAGTTTGATGGAAAAAACCAGCGGTTTTGATCCCAAGTTAACTCGCTCGGCTTTGCAAAAACGCGGGTTTCGATCCGAAAATATCGTCCGTTATGCTTATCGCCCTTTTGATGTCCGCTGGCTTTATTGGGAACCGGAAACCAAGTTACTTGATCGAAATCGGAGCGAATATTTCCCACACCTATTCGCACAAAACATCTGGCTTGAAGCTCGCCAGCGGCAACCGATGGATCAATTTGACCGTGGTTTTGTAACACGCGCCTTGGGTGATAATTTTGGAAATGGTTTATCGAGCTTCTTTCCGCTTTACCTCAAGAAACTGAACAAGCAAAACTCGTTGCTTGAAGGAACCGAACGCTTACCAGAATACGCTCCAAATTTGAGCAACGCCGCAACCGACTATCTCGCCCGTCTCGACGCCGACGCACCGATACTATTCCATCACATCGTCGCCATTCTGCACGCCCCCGCTTATCGCACCGACAACGCCGGGGCGTTGAAACAGGACTGGCCGCGCATTCCGCTGCCCGCGACGCGGGAACGGCTGCTCGCTTCCGCCGAACTGGGCCGGCAAATCGCCGCACTGCTGGATACCGAAACCCCGCTGCCTGGCGTCACCCAAGGCAAACCGCGCCCGGAGTTGGCGAACATCGCCCTGCTGACCGTGGTGGACTTTGCCCCGCTCACGCCGGAACACCTCAAACTCACTGCTGGCTGGGGCCACGCCGGCAAGGGCGGCGTCACCATGCCCGGCAAGGGCCGCACGGAAAGCCGCCCAACC
>DGFE01000216.1:12891-15544 GCA_002391525.1 Competibacteraceae bacterium UBA3908 | reverse complement strand
TGAAAAAATGGCTGTCGTACCGGGAATTCGAATTGCTGAATCGACCGCTGTCCACCGACGAAGCCCTGGAATTCACCTGGATGGCCCGCCGAATCGCCGCGCTGATCCTGCTGCGTCCGGCGCTGGACGAAAATTACCGGGCGTGTGTCGATGCCTGCATCAACTAGCCGCAAGACTGTCGGGAGAATCTCACATGGTCGCCAATCTCGCCCATCGCCTGCTGAGCTTCGAGGAATATCTCGTTTACAGCGACACCACCGATAACCGTTATGAATTGGTCGATGGAGTACCCGTCGCGATGACACCACCGCTGATTTCCCACCTGGATATCGCGAAATTCCTCGAACGCTGTTTCGACCAGGAAATTCAGCGTCTCGAATTACCGTGGCGCTGTTACCGGGAAGCAGGGCTTCGGGTAGGCGTTCGCAAGTCCCGCATCATGGATATTTGCGTGATCGAAAAACAGTATGTCGATGCGCTGCGCACTGCCGGATCGGCGGCCGTATTTGAAAATCCGCCGAAACTGGTGGTCGAAATCGTCAGCCCAGAATCCATCCGCCGCGATTACCGCCACAAACGCTCCGAATACGCCGCCGTCGAAGTACCGGAATACTGGATCGCAGACCCGCTTGAAAACAAAGTCTCGATTCTATCGCTGGAAGAGGGATTATACGAAGCTCGGGAATTCGTGGGTTCACAACCTGTCACTTCACGGATATTCCCGGAACTGGAATTAACGGCGGAGCGGATTCTAAAAACCGAATGACGGTTATCGACCCCCAATCCTCGGCTCCACCCACAGCCGATCCTGCAAGCCCGACGAGCGCCGCAACCGCCGCTCCACCGCCGCCGCGAACACCTCTGGTACTCCGTAAAAACTCGCCCGTTGCTTCGCCCGCGTCAGCGCCGTATACACCAGTTCGCGGCTCAGCACGGGCGACGGTTCGTTCGGCGTTATCACCAGCACCCGGTCGAACTCCGAACCCTGGCTTTTATGCACCGTCATCGCGTAAACGGTCTCGTGCTCCGGCAGGCGCGCCGGCGCGAAACTCCGCAACGTTCCGTCGCTGCCCAGGAAAAACACCTTCATTCGCGCCGGTTCGTCCGGGTCCGGCAGCGTGATGCCGATGTCACCGTTGAATAGCCGCAGATTGTAATCGTTGCGCACGATCATCACCGGTCGGCCCGCATACCAGGTCTGACGATTGTCGATCAGTCCCCGGCCACGCAGCACCGCTTCGCACAGCCGGTTCAGCGCCTCCACGCCGAACGGCCCGTTGCGCAGCGCGGCCAATACCCGGAAGCGGTTGAATTGCCCGAACACCGTCGCCGGTCCGACATTTTCCCGCGCCGCTCGCAGATAGGGCGCGAACCCGGTCGTCACCGGCTCCGCCAGTTGTCCCGGCAATTCGGCTGGATCGGCCAGCGGTCGCCAGTCGATGTCCTCGTATCCGGCATCCGCGAGCAGCGTCGTCGCTTCCGCCGGCTTGCCCCCGTTCACCGCCCGCGCCAGCGCGCCGATGCCGCTGGTCGCGCCGAAGCGGTAACTGTGCCGCAGCAACACGATGGCATCGGCCAGCGGCGACGCCGCTTCCCGGCCACGCGGCAGCGTCTCTCCGGTCAGCGCCGCCAGCCGGGCCTGGAATTCCGGCGAAAACCGCCCGGCCCCGGCGCAGATTTCGCCCAGCACCGATCCTGCCTCCACCGAGGCCAGCTGATCTTTGTCGCCCAGCAGAATCAACCGCGCCTCCGCCGGCAGGGCGTCAACGGTCTTGGCCATCAGCGCCAACCCCACCATCGACACCTCGTCCACCACCAGCACGTCCAGCGGCAGCGGATTGTCGTGATCATGGCGGAAATACACGGAATCCGGTCGGCCACCGAGCAACCGGTGCAAGGTGGACGCTTCCTCGGGAATCTGCGCCAACCGCGCCGGCTCCAGCCCCAACCCCGCCTTGGCGGCGCGAATCGACTCCTGCAAGCGCGCCGCCGCCTTGCCGGTGGGCGCGGCCAGCGCGATGCGCAAGGGTTGTCCGCTGGCCTGGCCGGTCAACAGCGCCAGAATCCGCAGCACGGTGCTGGTCTTGCCGGTGCCGGGTCCGCCGGAGATCACGCACAGTCGCTTCAACGCCGCCACCGCCGCCGCGACTTTCTGCCAGTCCGGTCCGATCAGTTGCGGGTGACGGGGAAACAGCCGGTCGAGATCGGTCCGCAACCGCGCCTCGTCGATCTCAGCCGAAACGGCGTCGGCCCGCTGGAGCAGATCGTCGGCCAATTCCTGTTCGTAGCCCCAATAGCGGTACAGATACAACCGGCCCCGCCGGTCGAGAATCAGGGGATGGCGCTCGCCCGGTCGGCCCACCACGGCGCAGGAACGCAACGCCTCCAGCCACTCGCCGATGGGCGGCGGCGCGAGAGCGGACGCTTCACCCGCCAGCGCGTTCCAGCGCCAGGCCCACTGGCGCAGATTCACGCAAATGTCGCCCTGGCCGGTGGCATGGCTGGCCAGCGCCGCCGCCAGTTCCAGGGATTCCCTCGCCCTCACCCCCAACCCCTCTCCCGGAGGGAGAGGGGGATTTTGGTCGGCCAATCGGTTCATGAACCGGGCGAAGTGCAGGTCCAGATCGGTCAACAAGCCCTGTTCGTACAGAAC
>DGFE01000216.1:0-12762 GCA_002391525.1 Competibacteraceae bacterium UBA3908 | reverse complement strand
CCGCGGTTCGTTCATGTCACCGCCCTCCCCGTCGCCATCAGTGCATCCAGGGCTTCGACCAGCGCCAGCGAAGGCCGGTCGCGGAACACGCCGCAATCCGATCCCAGCGCCGGGTCCATGCCGCGCAGGAACAGGTAGAACACTCCGCCGAAATGCCGCTCGTAGTCGTAATCCGGCAATCGCAACCGCAGATAGCGGTGCAACGCGACGATATAAATCAGGTATTGCAACACGTAGGATTCGCGGGCCATCGCCTCATCCAGCCGCGAGCGCCGATACGCCGCCGGTTCCGCGCCCAGCCAGTTGGATTTGTAATCCACCAGGTAGAACCGCCCGTCGGCCTCGAACACCAGATCGATAAAGCCCTTCATGTAGCCGCGCAAGGGACTGAATTCCAGATTCTCGATCATCTCCCGGAACGGACCGGCGGCGTAACCGTGCCGTTCCAGCACCCGCCGCAGCGCATCGGCGCGCAGATTGGCGAGCGGATAATAGAACTCCAGCTCGACGAGTCGCCGGTCCGGTGCGATGGCCGCCAGCCGCACCCCGCCGTCATCCAGCGGCGTCGCCAGCACCCGCTCCACCAGGTCCGTCACCACCGGCGTCCAGGTCGCGGCGTCCAGTCCGTGCCCGGCCAAAGTCCGGTTCACCAGCTCTGCCAGCCGCGCCCGGTCGCGCTGGGTGAAATCCAGCCGCTCGAAAATCGCGTGCAGACAGGTTCCCGCTCGCGCCCCGCGCGGAAAGGTGAAGATGTCATGACCGGGAACCGTGGCGGCGGGTTCGGTTTCCGGGACGGGCGCGGCGGCGGTCATGTCGTAATCGGGCGTCTCGACCGTATGACCGGCGGTCAGCGCGGTGAAGCTGCCGACCCGCCAGGAGTCGGGCAACGATCCACCGAAGACGCGCGCCTGCAACTCCGGCTCCTCCACGGCGGGCGGTTGATAGCGCCGCCCCGGCTCCCGGGGCAGCGGGGCGATGGCGACGGTCTCGCCCGCCGCCGCGAACACGGTTTGCAACTCGCTGCGAATCGCCGCGCCGTCCATCTTCTTGAATCGTTCCTGAGTGGCCTGCAACCAGTCCTTACCGGATTCCTTGAGGGTCGGGCGGTGCAGCAGCCAGGCCGGCGGCGCGGTTTCCGCTTCCCTGATCTTGCCCCAGACCAGATAACAGCGCAGCTTGGCGCGGGTCAGCGCGACATAGCACAGCCGCAGGTTTTCGGCCAGTTCCTCGCGGCGGGCGTGTTCGCGGGCGGGATCGTCCTCGGCCACGCCGACGGCAAGAATCGTGCGGTCCGGCTTATCGGGATCGTGATACAGCAGGGTCTCGGTCTTCTCGCCGACCCGCAGCCGGCCATCCCAGAGAAACGGGCAGAACACCACCGGGTATTCCAACCCCTTGCTCTTGTGCACGGTGACGATCCGCACCAGATTTTCATCGCTTTCCAGCCGCAACTGCTGCTCCTCGTCCTTGTTGCTCGGCGCGTGGCGGCGCCCGCCCAGCCATTTGAGCAATCCGGTCAGGCCGGGATGCGTCTGGCTGGCGACATGCAGCAGTTCGGCCAGATGCAGCAGGTTGGTCAACCGCCGCTCGCCGTCCCGGAACGCCAGCAACCGTTGCGGTACGCCCTCCTCGATCAGCCAGACGCGGAAGAAGCGGATGAAGCCATGCTCCCGCCACAACTGCCGATAATCCTGCAACTTTTCCAGCCACCGCGCCCAAGCGTGTTCGTCCTCGCGCAACCGGTACAAATCCTCGCCGCTCAACCCGAACAGATCGGAAGCCAGCATCGTCCGCGCTCGACCCTCGTCGCCCGGCTCCGCCACCGCCGCCAGCAGCCACTCCAGTTGCAGCGCCTCATCCGAGCCAAACACGCTGTCGTCGGCGTGCTGGACGCTCGGCACGTTCAGCCGCAACAACTGGTCGCGGATCAGTCGTCCCTGCCAATGGCTGCGCACCAGCACGGCGATGTCGCCGCCGGCCAGGGATTGATCGCCGATACGGGCCTGCTGGCGCGCGCCCAGATTCAGCAGTCGGGCGATTTCGGCGGCGGTCGCCCGCGCGGCCTGTTCGCCGGCTTTGCCCTTGCCCACCGGTTGATCGCCATCCGGCTCCAACAACCAAACCTGGAGTGGTGGCTCCAGCCGTCCCTGAATCGTGAGCGGCCTGTGCTCTTTCCGTTCGGTCGGAATCGCGTGATGGAAGGGAATGCCGTCGAACAGGAAGGGCCGTTCCTTCACCGCGCCGAACACGGCGTTTACGGCCGTCAGCAGGCGCGGCTCGGACCGCCAGTTCACATCGAGGGTGTACTGTCGGGGCGTATCGCGGCGGGCGGTCAGGTAAGCGAAGATGTCCGCGCCCCGGAAACTGTAGATGGCCTGCTTGGGATCACCCACCAGAAACACCGGCTGGTTGGTGCCCGCGTAAATACGCTGGAAGATGGCGTACTGCACCGGGTCGGTATCCTGAAATTCATCGATCAGCGCGGCGGCATAACGGCGGTGCAGGGTTTCGATCAGCGTTTTACCCTGCCGGGGATGGTGCAGCGCCCCGTGCAGGTTGAGCAACAGGTCGTCGTAGGATTGCACCTGTTGCCGCCGTTTGCGCGCCGCCAGTTCGGCGTTGCAATAAGTCAGCAGCTTGACGGGAATTTGATGCCGGCAGTAATCGGCCAAGGCTTCGCAGGCGGCTTTCAGCGTTTCGCAGGCGTCGAAGAACGGATGCCGGGGTGGACTCCCGCCATGACCCTGCTTGACCGCTTTTTCCAGCCTGGCGGGGGTGAATTGCTCGAATTTCTCGAACAGCGCCAGCTTCGGCGCGTCCACCGTCAGATAGCCATTCATGGCTTCCAGCCAGCCGGGGATGGAGTTCAGTCGGTATTGGTTGCGGTTGAGGACGGGCGATTTCAACAATATCTCTTCAATCCTGGCGCGGTCGCGCAGCCACAGGTCGCGGGCCTGTCGGAACGCGGTGGCGAACGCCTGTTCGAACGCCGCGCCGTCCATCGTGCCGTTCGGCGCGACCACGTGCAGATACGGCTTGCCCAGATGGCGTTCGACCTGGGCGCGCAGCTTCTCCGGGCTGTAGTCCTCGTCCAGGAAGTACTGCACCACCAGCGGCGAGGCGGCGTAGAACTCCCGCCGCCAGAAATCATCGACGATTTCCTGCAACAGGTCGCCGGTATCGGCCAGCAACTCGGTCTCGAACGACAGCCCGCTCTCGAAGGCGTTGTCGCCGAGCGCTCGCTGGCAGAACCCGTGAATGGTGAAAATGGCCGCCTCGTCGAAACCGCGCACGGCGTTGGTCAGTCGGCGGATGGCGATTTCCCGATCCGGCATCAGATCCAGCAACCGGACGGCCAGATCGTCGTTCTCGGCGGCGCGGCCACGCAGAAAGGCATTGCGGATTTGTGCCAGCCGTTCGCGGATGCGGTCGCTCAATTCCTTGGTGGCGGCGTTGGTGTAGGTGACGACCAGAATACGGTTGACCGGAATCGCGGCTTCGACCACCAGCCGCAGATACAGCGCGGTGATGGTATAAGTCTTGCCGGTGCCGGCGCTGGCTTCGATTAGATTGAAGCCGGTCAGGGGCGTATAAAGCGGGTCGAGGCGTTCCATATCACGCGCGGAAATTGGTCAATATCTCGAAATCCCGATGCAATGTTCAGCTCCCGCTCGCCAAGCGGCGTAAGCCAATGCCTCCACAGATACCCTAAAAACCGCAATTAATCCTCCGTCTCTCGCCGAACGTGCGCGAACAGCGGCTCGAAAACCGCCAGCGCCAATTCCACGAACTCCGCATCCAGCGGGTCGGTATCCCGGAACGCCAACTGGTAATAGGCATCGTCCCGTTCCGCCGAACCTTCCCGATATTCGTCGCCTTCCCAAGCCCTGCGCGCCGTCCACAACGCCTTGTCCGCGTCCTGCTCCTTGCGGAACCGCTCGACATAAGCCAAGGCGCTTTTCGGAAAGAAATGCAGCAAGCACCGTGAACCCCGCCAATAAAGTTCCAACAGCGTCTGAAGTTGCTGTTCCGGGTTTTCGACCGGCTCCAAAATGACATCCCTGTCCTCCGCCACCCAATGGCTTTGCAGCGCGACTCCCGCCGGGGCCACCACGTTCAAGGCCAGATGATGCAGCCACAGATTCAGATAATCGCCGGCCTTCATGCTTGCCAGCCGATAGCCGATCCACCCGGTCGGCGTCAACCCGGTCAGCCGATCGGTCAGCCGGAATTCGCCCAGCGGCAAATCCACGTTCAGCCACTCGGTTTCCCGGCGCGACAGCGTCCGCCCCAAGCGCCCGGCGAATCGCATCACCCGCGCCTGCGCTTCGGCGAACACGCATTCGCCCACCTGCCCGTGCGGCAGCGCCCCACTCGCCCGCGCCACCGCCTGAATCTCCGCCGCCGGTCGCCCGTCCCGATACAATTCCAGCATCTGGCCGACCAGTTGATAATTCTCCAGACCGTCGAGCACGAACGGTTCGCGGGTTGCCAGCGCCTCCTCGCCCTGCTCCGGCCGGACGCCCAGCCGCTCCCGCAACAGCCAGCGGGCGGGATTCTTGAAAAATCGGGCCAGCCCTTCCAGCGTCACCGTCCGCAGCGCCGGTTCCGGCTCCGGCAGCTCCACGGCGAGCAACGGCGCCGGGTCCCGCTCGCCGCGTCCCGCCTGACGGCTGGCCTCCACCCATTCCCGCGCATAGCTGAACCAGTCGCCGTCACCGTTGAAATAGCGCCGACTGAATGCCTGCAAGGGATGGCGCGTGATCAGTTGTTCGCTGGCCCGGCCCCCCCCGACGCGATAAAAACCCCGGTCCACCGCGTCCAGCAACTCGCTGACCAACACCGACGGCGGCAACACCGAGTTGTCGCGGATGTTCTGGCCGACATAGCTGAGGTACAGACAGCGGCGGGCCGACAGCAGGGTTTCCAGGAACAGATAGCGGTCGTCCTGCCGGCGGGAGCGGTCGCCGCGCCGGAATCCGGTCGCCATCAAATCGAACCCGACCGGGCGGTGCGGGCGCGGATAGGCGTCGTCGTTCATGCCGATCAGGCATACCACCGGGAACGGAATGCTGCGCATCGGCACCATCGCGCAACAGGTCACCCCACCGCTCAGAAACCGCCCGGACTGACCCTCGGCGGCGTTCAGGTCGCTGCGCAAGGCCGCTTTCACCACCGCCAGCGTCACCGGCTCGTCGGATCCGGCCAGTTTGGCGTTGCCGTCCAGCGACCCCAGTGCGTCGCGGATCAGTTGCAACTCGTTTTCCTCGCGCTCCCGCGGCTCGAAAAACTGATCCAGCACGTCGCCGAGCGCGATCATCCAGTCCGCCAAGGGTCGGCGTTCGCGCAAACGGGCGTCCAGCCCGAACAAGGCTTCGGCGAAACTCTGCAACTGTCCCAGCGCCCGCGCCTCGCCCCCCTCCACTTCGTCATACGGGAGGATGCCGCCATACAAGTCCCGACCGCCGCCCGGCAGCGCGTAACCCAGCAACAGCCGATCCAGTCCGGCCCGCCAGGTATGCTCGGTGGTGGCGGGCAGCTCCCAGGTGTTTTTGATCCCGGCGTCGATGCCCCAGCGGATGCCGACCTCTCGCACCCAGCGGCGGATGCGTTCCAAATCATCCTCCGACAAGTCGAATCGCCGCCGCACCGCCGGCGGTTCCAGCAGGCTCAACACCTGCGCGGCGTCGAATCGGCCGCCGCCCAAATCCAGCAATTCAAAAAATACCTCGACCAGCGGATTCTCGGCCTGAATCCCCTGGTCGGCGACGCTGAACGGAATCCGCCGCTCACGCGGCGCGGAATCGAACACCGCTTCGATCAGCGGTCCGTAAGTGGCGATGTCCGGCGCCATCACGATCACGTCCGAGGGACGCAAGTCCCGCTGCGTCTCGAACAGCGCCAGCAGTTGATCGTGCAGCACCTCGACCTCGCGCATCGGGCCGTGACAGACGTGAATCCGCACCGAGCGGTCGTCCGCCCGCAGCGGCAGCGGCGGACACTCCTCGGAACCCCGCTCGCGCAGACGCAGAATATCGGCCTGCAAGCAGTGCAGCAGATCGTCGCCAGCCGGCTCCGCGAAACCATCCCATTCCACCCGCGGATAGGCTTGCAGCAGGTCGATGAAATCCCGCCCCTGCTTGCCGAGCGAAGCCAGCAGAGGATTGCCGACCGTCAGATACAGTTCCTCCGGGTCGGTTTCCTCGCCCAGCCGGGCGAGATCGCGTTCGGCCCGAATGTCACCCCAGTATTCCCGGCAGGGATTGAGCAGGAACAGGTGCACGTCCACATGGCGCGCCAGTCCCGCCAGCAAATCCAGATACAGCGGCGGCAACGCCGCCACGCCGACGATGGCGACCCGCTCCGGCAAGCGGCGGCGGTCGAAATCGCCGCTGGCCAGCGCCGCGCGGAACTGTTCCCACACCCGCACCCGGTGCGCTTCGCCGCCCCGCGCCAGTCGTCGCCACAATTCCGCCTGCCAATGATCCTCCTCGCCCGCTTCCCATTTTTCGATCCAATCGGGCCGGTAGATCAGATATTGATCGAAGCAGTCGGCGATGCGATACGCCAACTCGTAGCGGCGGAAATCGTCCCGGCCGTCGCCAAGATAGGCCCGTAGCGACTCGAAGCGCGGCGATTCCTCCAAATCCCGCAACAGCGCCATCACCCGCCACACCAGCACCGGCTTGTCGAACGCCGAGGTCGGCGACAACTGGCGCAGCACCGCCCGACTCATGTCCCATAGAAAAGTCGCCGGGAATCGCCAGTTCAGGTTGGCGCAAACGCCCAGACGGTCAGCCAGGCGCAGCGCCAGCCAGCGGGCCATGCCGTTGCTCTGCGCCACGATCACCTCCCGCGCCAGCGACGCGCGCAGCGGCTGCCGCAACAGATCGGTCAAGCGGTCGGTCAGGATTTCAAGGCGATTGCTTTGATGGGTGTGAAACATGGTCAGCGTCGGTCGCTCTCCACCGGTTTCCGGGCCGGACCGGCATGTTCCGCCAGTCGCCGCAAGGCGGCGCTCAGCCGCTCGTCCGACAGGTTGCGCGCGGCGACTTCCAGCAATCTGGCGTTCCGCTCGGTCAGCCTCAGCGGCGGCCGGGGAGAATGAGCCGGCAGCGCGACGGGCACCACCCGAATGTGCGGCTTGGGTAGCGGCATACCCAGTTGCAGGCCCAGGGTTTCCCGGATGTTGTGCAGGGCGTAACGCAGCCGGGTGGCCCAACTGGCCGAGTCGGTATGCACGATCCAACTATCCTGATCCAACCGAATCAGCACCGCGTGGTCGTGCAAATGCGGCGGCAGGTAGGCGCGAAAGATCCGACTCAGCCGGGCCAGCCGGTTGGCTCGCGCCATCAACTCGCCCAGCGTCCCTTGCTGGCGGCCCAGCAGTTCGCCCACCGTCGAGACGGAACCTTGCCCGGCGCGGCGGCGCGGCGGCGCGGCGGCGGGTTGGGCCTCGGCGGAAACCGGGACCGGCGACGCTTGCCGGACCGGCATCATGCCTGGCAGCCGGACGTAAGCCGTCGCGGCTTCGGCCACCATTTCCGGCTTGCGTTCCGCCGCCACGCCTGGCCTGGCCTCGGTGGCTGGAACCGGCTCGGCCGTCGGTCCGTAGCCGCGCAGCATCTTCAACAGTCGCGCGGTGTGCTGTCGAGCGGATGCGCGGGTATCGTCGGACTCAATCATGCTCACGGCCCTCCACGTGCGAGAGGTCGCCCACGACCATCCAATCCGCCTCCAGCCGCGCCAGGTTCTCCGGCGTATTGACGTTGCGGAATAACGCGGGCCAATCGGGAAATTCCACCGGCGCCGGCTGGTGCCGCCGCAGCCAGCGCCCGGCGCCGCTCTCGCCCGCGGCCAAACAGGACGCCAGGTCATCCCGCAGGGCGACCGGCACCAATGCGAACACCGGCTGCCAGCATCCCTCGTGGCAAGCCACGCCGAGCGAAGCCCGCTTCAGCGCGGCCCACATTCGCTCGGCGTAATCGGGCGGCAATAAGGGCGAATCGCAGGGCGCGGTCAGCAGATACGGAGTGTCGGCCACCCGCATCGCCGCCAGGATGCCCGCCAGCGGACCGCGAAATTCGCCGTCGCCATCGGCAATCACCCGACAACCGAACCGTCGATACGCGTCCAGATTACGGTTGGCGCTGATCAGCAGTTCCGCCACCTGCGGCCGCAACCGGCGGACAGCGTGCGCGATCAGCGGCTGACCGGCCAGCGGCAGCAAGCCCTTGTCGCGACCGCCCATCCGCTCGGCGCGACCACCGGCCAGAACGACGCCGGTAATCGCGGTCAAACCGTCGGCGGCCATGGTTGTCCCCGGATCGTCCTCGCCGCGCGGATCATCGTCACCTCCAGTAAAGCCCGCCGCTGAGTACACGGAATTTCGTTACGCTTTAGAGTAGTCGCCAAACCATGCCAGTTCCGCGTCTCCATGGCGGCGGGTCGTTCAAGTCAGCGGCAGGGACACATGGACTATACCGGGATCGTCCGGCGATGAATGGATCTGGAAATTGAGCGCGCGGTTCAAGCGAAGCATCGATTCGTTCTCGCGCAAAACCTCGCCGTACAACTCCTTGATGCCGAGCCGCTTGGCATGGTCGATGATGTAGCGCATCAGCATCGGCCCCATTCCCAGCCCGGTCATGGCTCGATCAATCAAGATGGCGTACTCGGCTTTCTCCAGGTTCGGATCGGCGTTGCAGCGCACCGCTCCCCAAATCTTGCCCTTGCCGGGCAGGCTGTTGGGCTCGGTGACCACGAACGCCATCTCCCGCTCGTAATCGAGCTGGGTCAGCCGCGCCGCCATTTCATGCGGCAACTCGCGCAACGGCTGGAAAAACCGCATCCGCACGTCTTCGAGAGGCATGCGCCGGATCAGTTCCTTCAGTTCCGGCTCGTCCTCGGGCAGAATCGGCCGGATCAGCAAGGACCTGCCGTCCGGCAGATCGCAAATCCGCTCCAGTTGCTTGGGATACGGCGAGATCGCCAACCGCTGCGCCGCCGGCAGCGTGGACGGTTCGATCAGGATGTTGGCGTCCAGCACCAGCAGGCCGCTGGCGTCCGTCCAGATCGGATTGATCTCCATCTCGACCACTTCCGCCAGATCGACCACCATCTGCGAGACCTTGATCAGGGTCAGGGCCACGGCGTCCAGATCGACGGGCCGACCACGATTGCTGACCAGGCGGTGGTACAACCGGGTGCGCGACATCAGATCACGCGCCAGTTGCATGTTCAACGGCGGCAGGGCGTAGGCGATGTCGTCGATCACCTCGGCCTCGGTGCCACCGTGGCCAAAGAAGATCACCGGTCCGAACCGGCGGCCGGTGCGCACGCCGATCATCAACTCATAGGCGCCGTGCCGGACCTGCATCGGCTGCACCGCAAAGCCATCGATCACCGCCTCGGGGGCGAGTTCGCGCACCCGCTTCAGCATCTCGGTGGCGGCCACCAGCACTTCGAGCGGATTTTTCAGATTGAAGGCGACCCCGCCGACATCGGACTTTTTGACGATGTCGGGCGAGAGAATCTTGAGCGCCACCTGCCCGCCCATCTCCAGGGCCAGGTCGGTGGCCGCCTCGGGCGTGGCGGCAAAGTGCAGCGGCGTTACCGGGATTTCATAGGCGTTCAACACCTGGCTGGTTTCGTAGGCGTTCAGCCGACGGCGGCCGGCGGTCAGGGCGATCTGGATGATGCGGCGGGCGGTTTCGGTATCCGGCGTGAACTCCTCCGGGATCGAGGGCGGGGTTTCCATCAACAGTTCCTGATTGCGCCGGTGCTGGGCCAGCCGCATGAACGCCTCCACCGCCTCGCCGGGGGCTTCGTAGGTCGGAACGTGCGCCTCCTTGAACAGATCGCGCGCCGGCTCCACGGTCGATTCACCGACCCAGCAGGTCATGATCAGCCGCCGGCTCTTGGCGCGCTCGACCACCGCCCTGGCGCTCTCCAGCGACCGACCCACCGAGGCCGGGGCATGGATGATCAGCACGCCATCGGTGCCCGGCTCCTGCAACAGTAAATCCAGGGCCTTGCCATAGTCGTCGGGGCTGGCCGTATCACCCAAATCCACCGGATTCTCGATGGGATAACCGGGCCGGCAGTCGCGCGCCAGCTGCGTCCGGGTCGCCTCGCTGATCTCGGCCAGATGGCCACCGTGCCGCAGCAGGGTATCGCTGGTCAGCAACGCCAGACTGTAGCTGTTGCTGAGGATGGTCAGGCGGTTGCTGTAGACCGGTTTGGTGGTGGCCAGGGTTTCGGCGGCGCCGAACAGTTGCTCGATGTTGTTCACCCGCAGCAGACCGGCGCGCTGGAACACGGCGTCGTACACCGCATCTTCGACCGGTCCGGCCCGGAAGTCGCGCGGCTTGAGCACGATCACCGGCTTGACCCGGGCGGCGGCGCGGGCGGCGGAGACGAACTTGCGGCGGTTGCGGGTGTTTTCCATATACATCAGAATGGCCCGGGTATTGCTGTCTCGCAGCAGGTAATCCAGCAAGTCGCCGAAATCCACATCCCAGCGCATACCCACCGAGATCGCGTGCGAGAAGCCGATGTTGCGACCGGTGGCCCAGTCGATCACGCTGCGCATGATCGCGGCGGACTGACACAACAGCGCGATGTGACCCGGCAGCGGCCGGGTGGAATTCAGGCTGGCGTTGACGTTGGCCGAAGGCACCGCGTATCCGAGGTGATCCGGCCCCATGACCCGCAGCAGATAGGGTCTGGCGGTTTCCAGGATCTTTTGCTTCAGGGATTCGCCCTGATCCGGGTATTTGCGCAGCATGTCCTGGCTGAGCAGCGCCGTTTTGGTCCCGCGATGGTCTTGCAGCACCTCTCGACTGAGCAGGAGCACCGCCTTGGTTCCGCGCGCCCCCAACTCGCCGATCAGGGTCGGGGCCTCTTCGAGCGGGGTGGTCAGAATCGCCAACTCCGGCACGACCGGCAGACTGGCGACGTCCTTGTAGGCCAGCACGCCGGAAATCGACTGGTGATCGGGATTCACCGGCATCACCGGTCCCTTGAACCCGCCCTCGATCAGGTTGAATTCCACGGTGGCATCGGAGTCGCCGGCTGGCTTGCCGCGGCCAACGACCGCGATGGAGCGGGGCTTGAACAGGTATTCGAGATTGCGAATGGTCATGGGTGCGTCTCGCGCGAGGGTGACCGCCGGCAGCGGGCCGGAAGGTCGAATCAGGACTTCGGTTATGGTAACGCGATTTCGCCGGCAAGCGCTGGCCAATGGTTATACCTGTGCCAGCCGCACGGGTTTTCTCTACAATTTCGCCCCTTCGATCACCACTTGAACGTTGAGGAGTCGGCATGGCCTGGACGACGCTAGGCAAAACGCTGCAAACGGGTGAACCGGCGCCTGACCTGGCCGATTACGCGGCGGCGCGGGCCCATTTTTCCTGGGAGGCGGCCCGGGCCGAACTGGAAGGCTCACCGGGCGGCGGCCTGAACATCGCCTGCGAGGCGGTGGACCGGCATGCGCGCGCGGGCCGGGGCGAGGCGGTCGCGCTGATCTGGCTGGGCAAGAACGGCGAGCGGCGCACGTTCACCTACGCCGAACTGGTTCGCCTGAGCAACCGGTTCGCCAACCTGTTGGAACGGCTGGGCGTCAGTCAGGGCGACCGAGTCTGCGCGCTGGCCGGGCGCATTCCGGAGTTGTACGTGACCGCGCTGGGAACTCTGAAAGCCGGCGCGGTGTTCTGTCCGCTGTTTTCCGCCTTTGGTCCGGAGCCGGTGCGGGTGCGCCTGGCCAAGAGTCAGGCGCGGGTGCTGGTCACCACCACGCTGTTGTACGAACGCAAGGTGCGGTCGTCGCGCGACGCTCTGCCGGGGCTGGCGCAGGTGCTGCTGGCGGACGGCGCCGGTGGGGAACCGGGCGTCGATTCCTTCCATGCTCTGCTGGCGACGGAGTCGGATCAGCGCCCCCCGCCCCGCACCCGGCCCGAGGACATGGCGCTGCTGCATTTCACCAGCGGCACGACGGGCACGCCCAAGGGGGCGGTCCACGTCCACGACGCGGTGGTCGCTCATCGCCTGACTGGCCGGCTGGCGCTCGATCTGCGACCTGGCGACGTTTACTGGTGCACCGCCGATCCCGGCTGGGTCACCGGCGTGTCCTACGGCATCATCGCTCCGCTGGCGAACGGCGCGACCCTGGTGGTGGACGAAGCCGAGTTCGACGCCCGCCGCTGGTACGCGATTCTGGAACGGGAGCGGGTCAACGTCTGGTACACCGCGCCAACCGCCATCCGCATGCTGATGAAGGCCGGCGCGGAAGCCGCGCGGGAGGTCGATTTAAGCGCGCTGCGGTTGATGGCCAGCGTCGGCGAGCCCCTCAATCCCGAGGGCGTGCTCTGGAGCCAGGAAGCCCTGGGTCAACCGTTCCACGATACCTGGTGGCAGACGGAAACCGGCGCGATCATGATCGCCAACATTCGCGGCCATGAAATCCGGCCCGGCTCCATGGGCCGACCCTTGCCAGGCATCGAGGCCGCCATCGTCCAGCGCCGGACCGACGGCGGTGTGGATTTACTGGGTCCCGGTGAGGAAGGCGAGTTGGCGCTGCGGGTTGGCTGGCCCTCCATGTTCCGCGGCTACCTGAACGACGAGGAGCGTTACCGGCGGTGCTTCGCCGACGGCTGGTATCTGAGCGGCGATCTGGCCAGCCGGGACGCCGACGGCTATTTCTGGTTCGTGGGCCGCTCCGACGATGTGATCAAGACCTCGGGCTGTCTCTTATACACATCT
>DGFE01000246.1:12498-17731 GCA_002391525.1 Competibacteraceae bacterium UBA3908 | reverse complement strand
CACGGCACCGAGCCCGTGCGGCTGGTCGAGGATGAGGCGGCTCTGCTCAAGCTCGGCCCCCGAATGCCCGAACGGCTGGGCTATCCCACGCTGGCCGCCGATAGTCCCAACCAGGCGCTGCAACTGGCCGAAAGCCACGAAGGCGCCATCCATCTGCTGCTAACCGACGTGATCATGCCGGAAATGAGCGGCCGCGACCTCTGGCGGCGGCTCAGCGCCCTGCGTCCGGATCTCAAATGCCTGTTCATGTCCGGCTACACCGCCAACGTCATCGCCCATCACGGTGTCCTCGACGAAGGGGTCCACTTCCTGCAGAAACCCTTTTCCAAGGAGGAGTTGGCCACGAAACTCCGCGAGGCGCTCCAAGGACCATGACCGGTCCCTCCACCCCGGCCCTCTCCGTCGTGATCGCTTGAATTACAGAGTTGGCCCGACAGGCAAGCGGCTTGGGTCCGAAATGAAAGCAGGGCGTAACACCGGAACATGGTCCAGATCTCCCTTGCGGTGAGCGACCTAAAGTGCTCGAAAAACCAGAATTCCAAAATCTGCGCCTTTGCCGGACAACAGTGCGGATTTTAATACCGATTCTGGATTTCACACCCAGTCCACGCACGTAAGCCCGCTGACCCGCTCGACGTGCGCCCTGTTATGCGTGATCAGGGTCGCATTCACTGCCAAGGCGTGGGCCGCGATCATCAGGTCGTGATCGCCGATGGGCTGTCCCGCCTGTTGCAACGTCGCCCGCCAAGGTCCATACCGATCAACAATGGCCGCATTCCAGCTTGGGCGCCAGCGTCGAGCCAGCCGCACTCTCACTCAAGTCGGCGCCACCTCCAGCCGCGCCACCTCCGCAAGATCCTTCTGGCGCTGTTGCGCCCGCCGCTCGTAACTGGCCTGGTTCTTGGTGCAGATCAGGGTATAGGGCCGACCGCGCCGGTCGGTCGCCCGGTCCAGATCCGAACCGGCGCGCTTGATCGAATCCTCCACATGCTCGCGGTCGGGCGCGGCGGCCTTGAAAGTCCACACCTTGCGGTCGGGATCGGCCAGGAAGCGGCTGAGTTCGCCGCAATGTCTGCACCGGCAGGGCAGCGCGCTGGCTCGCGCCCAGTCGCGCGGCGGCTCCAGAGGTTCGGCGATGCGGGCGTGCAGGTGCGCCAGGCAGGCGGCGCGCAGGCGGCGGACCGCCGTCCCGTCCCGGCTCGCCGCCCGTTCGGTCAGCACGAGAGCGGCGGGGACGAGTACAGTGTCCAGCCCATAAGTCTTGGGCCAGGCCAGCAGGTGATTCACCGCGCGGTCAGCCAGCGCCACGTCGAGCCGGCCCAGGGCGGTCAGCAGATCGACGACGAAGCCGGGCTCCACCGGCGGTGGCCGGCGCCACGAATCAGGTTGCGGCGTCCGCGCCGGATCGCCGGGCAGGGCTTCGACCAGGGCTCGGGCGGCGGGGCGGAAATCCACCGCGCCGTCGGCATCCCGCGCCACGACGGCGCAGCGGGCCAACAGATCACCACAGGCGCCGAGGGCCGCCCCGGCATTTCCGGCGATGATGCGCTCGATCAATTCGGTGGCCCGCGCCGGCGGCAACAGGCCGAGGGCTTCGACCAGGGCCGGATTGTCGCCCAGGCTGTATTCACCAGCGGCGGAGAGGTCGGCCAGAAAGGTGTCGATGTGTACGGTATCCCGCAACCGGTTCAGGAGGGCCAACACTTTGGCCTCCGCACTCTGAGTGTCGGTTCGCCAGTGGCGTCCGCCTTCCCGCGGCCAGGTACGCAACATGTGCCCGGTCAGCTCGTGCGCCTGCTGCCACAGGGGCGATTCGGGACCTGCGCCGCTCTCGGCCCAACGCTGAGCCAATTCCCCCAGATAGGGCAGGGTGGCGGGCAAACCCGCCTGGTTGAGCACCGCGAGCCGCCGCCCGCGCGGCCACAGCACCAGACCCGCCCGGCGGTAGGTGCGCTCGAAGGACGCCCCTTCGTTGCCGGTCGCCTCGTGGAAGTGCTGCTCGTCGGGTTTGAGCTTATCGAGGGCGCCGGGCGGACAGAGTTCGGCTTCCTCGAAGGGAAGGACGCCCAAATCCGACCGGTTGCCGTCGGGCCGCCGCCATTGACTCAGCGTCGTCTCGCGGTCACAGACTTCATAAACCTCGAATTCGCCCTCATCCTCATCCTCGTCCGACCGTCCCCGGCGGCGGCGTGAACCGTAATAGTCGCCGGTGTATTCGGCGCTGCCGCTCTCCTCGATGGAGACCAGCGCCAGATGGAGATCGCAGTCGGCCTGTTCCGCCGCCGGAACCAATACCGACGCCGCGGCGGCGTCGACCCCTTTCAGGGCATCGAAGGCAAGCCCCGCCAAGGTATAGGCATGTTGGAGGGGGTAGATCAGCTTTTCGGGCGAGTCGTCGTCGGGCGATTCCTTGTCGGCGACCCACTGGCGCAACAGCTCCACCAGGGCAGCCTGTTCGGCCTCGTAGCTGGGCGGCTCGGGCAAGCGGCCCTTGCCGGGGCGCAGCAGCAGATTGTAGACCAGCGTCAGCCGGCAACCCGAGGTGATGGGCAGCACCTCGTGCACGCAATCGGCATAGAACGCGGCGAAGGTCACCTCGGATGGTTCCGGGCCGCGCAGGTCGAGCTGGACTTCCCGGTCGCGGTGGCGCACCCGCAGTTCGCCGCCGGTATAGTGGGAGGGCAGCACGATAATCAGGGTGGCGAACATGCCGGGGGCCTTCTCGGTGTCGCGATGGCTCACGAAAAAGCTGCCCGCGTCATACACCAGCAGCTTGTACAGCTCGGCCACCACCGGCTTGGCGACTCCCAGGCCTTCGGCGGCCCGCTTGACGATGGTCTCCAGGGTGCGTGGCCAATGCCGACCCTCGATGTGGACCCGGGCGGCATCGATCTGCCAGGTTCGCCGCACGGCGGTGTCGATCAGGGTTTCCTCACCCCGGCCATAGGGAGCCTGCTCGGCGACGGCGACGAGTTGCTCGGCCTGGATCGGCAGCAGCGGCAGGGCGATGGGGCCGACCCCTTCCACTTCCAGGGACGGCGCGAAAATCTCGGTCGAGCCGGACGCATAAAAATCGCCGGGCCGCTGGACCTTGCTCAACAGTCCGGCCAGTTCGGTGGTGATGGACGACATGAGATTGCTCCATTACTTAATGGCCTCTGACAGGGTAGCGCGCTCTGAAACCGAAACGAACCCGGCGACCAGCGGACTGGCCAAACCTAGCCCGAACAAGAGGGCAAGCGCCCATAAGCATTTCAGGGGCACTCGAAAAGAGCCAGGACTTACGCAAATCGTATGATTGAATACTATCCGTAAGTGTAGGGTGGGCAATGCCCACCCTACATATGGCTGGGCTGCGCAAGTCCCGGGAGCTTTTCATCCAAGAGCGCGGTTTATTTCAGAAAACAGTATATTACCGTCTCCCGTTGCCGTGGAGAAACCGATGACCATCGAACACCCATTTTCGCGCTACACGCTGGGCGAGGAAATCGCCAACAGCGTCATTCATGGCGTGGGTATCGTGCTCGGCATCGCCGGTCTCGGCGTGTTGACCGCCTTCGCCAGCCTGCATGGCGACGCCTGGCACATCGTGGGATGCAGCATCTTCGGCGCGGCCCTGATTCTGCTTTACACCGCCTCGACCTTGTACCACAGTATTCCCCTGCCGCGGGTCAAGACCGTGCTGCGGACACTCGATCATTCCGCGATTTTCATCCTGATCGCCGGCACTTACACCCCCTTTCTGCTGGTGAATCTGCGCGGCCCCTGGGGCTGGTCGCTGTTCGGCGTCATCTGGGGTCTGGCGTTGGTTGGGATCGTGTTCCGCATCGTGCGCGGGCGCCGCTCGACGCTGTTGTCGGTCGGACTGTACGTCGGCATGGGCTGGGCGGTCGTGGCAGCCATCCAGCCGCTGCTGAACAACGTCGCGCCGGGCGGATTGCTGCTTCTGCTGGTGGGCGGGCTGGCCTACACGCTCGGCGTCGTCTTTTACGTTTGGAAGCGTTTGCCCTACCATCACGCCGTTTGGCATGGCTTCGTCCTGGCCGGCAGCATCTTTCACTTCTTCGCCATCCTGTTTTATGTCATCCCGTTGGCTGGACCGAATCACGGTGTCCGAGCGGGGTAGCGAACACCCAGGCGACGGATTGGCTTCCAGCGCGAACGATTCCACCCCCATGGAACTACCCCACGCCCACGGTCGGCCCGGTCTTCAAGGCCGGCTGCGCGCCATGCCCGAGGATTTTCAGGTCCGCGAGGAACTGGGCTTTACCCTGGACGGCGGCGGCGAACACCTCTGGTTGTGGGTGCGCAAGCGCGACGCCAATACCGACTGGGTGGCGCGGCGGCTGGCGGAACGGGCGGGCGTGCCGGCGGCGGCGGTCGGTTACGCCGGCCTCAAGGATCGGCGCGCCGTCACCGAACAATGGTTTTCGATCCATTTGCCCGGTCGCCCGGAACCGGACTGGACCGCCGGCGACGCTCCCGGTTTCAGCGTGCTGACGGCGATCCGCCACTCCCGCAAGCTGCGGCGCGGGGCGCTCGGCGGGAACGCCTTCCGCGTCGTTGTCCGCGAGTTGGACGGCGATCCGGATGAACTGATGGAAAGATTGACTTGCGTCGCCACGACCGGCGCGCCCAACTACTTCGGCGAACAACGCTTCGGCCACGAGGACGGCAATCTGGAGCGTGCCGCGGCCATGTTGCGCGGTGAGGAAAACGTGCGCGACCGTCACCGGCGCGGCCTGTACCTGTCCGCCGCCCGCGCCGCCCTGTTCAACGCCGTGCTGGCGCGGCGGGTCGCCGACCGCACCTGGAACCAGCCGCTGCCGGGCGAGGTGCTGATGCTGGCCGGCAGTCACAGCATCTTCACCGCCACCGAACCGGATGACACGCTCCGCCGGCGGGTGGCGGAGTTCGACCTGCATCCGACCGGGCCGTTGTGGGGAGCCGGCGAGTTGCGCAGCGGTGGTTCGGTGCGGGATTTGGAGGAAACGGTCGCGGCGACACTGCCGGTATTCCGCGATGGACTGGCGGCTGAGGGATTGCGGCAGGAACGCCGCGCCTTGCGACTGGCCGTGCGGGACGCGACGCTGGAGTTTCCCGACGCCCGCACCGCTATCCTGGACTTTCGCTTGCCGGCGGGGGCCTACGCCACCACCGTACTGCGCGAACTCGTCCGACCATCGGCCTGAAACGGTCCGGGATCCTGGCAAGCCGCATGAACAGCCTCGCC
>DGFE01000246.1:9745-12244 GCA_002391525.1 Competibacteraceae bacterium UBA3908 | reverse complement strand
GGCTGGCGCGGCGGCTGGCATCGGTCAGACCTTTCAGTTGCCTCCGGGCTATACTGGCCGATGTCTCGCCGTATTCGCCGGACTGCTGCTCGCCCTGTCGCCGTTCCTGCCTCAACATCTGCCGCTGGAGCGTTTCGGCGCGGCCAACCGCGTCACCCTCTTGCGCGCCGGCATCGCCGCGCTGGTAGCCGGGCTGATCGGTCGAGCCGAACCGAACCCCAGCCTGGGCTGGCTGATCGCCGCCCTGGCCGGCCTCGCCCTGCTGCTCGACGGCGTCGACGGCTGGCTGGCGCGGCGTTACGGTCTGGACAGCCCGTTCGGCGCCCGGTTCGACCTGGAGGTGGACGCCTTCCTGATCCTGGTCATGGCCGCGCTGGTTTATCAGTTCGACAAGGCCGGTGGCTGGGTGCTGCTGTCGGGCGTTCTGCGCTACGGCTTCGTCGCGCTCGGCTATGCCTTGCCCTGGTTGAATCGGCCGCTGCCGCCGCGCAAACGTCGGCAGACGGTCTGCGTGATCCAGGTTGCCGTCCTGGCGATTTGCCTGACGCCATTGTCCGTCCCGCCCTGGACGACGGCGCTGGCCGCGCTTGCCCTTGGGCTGCTGACCTTATCCTTTGCCGTGGATATGATCTGGCTGGCCCACCATTCCACCCCGGAGGAGGATGTACGATGATCCACCGTCAAACCAGGTTTTTCGTTGGAACCCCGTCGCGGCTGCTGACGGGCATCGCGCTGCTGCTGTTGGCCGCGGCCCCGAGTTGGGCCGAACCGAAGCGGTACGTCATCGACCCCGAGCACCTGAGCATCGGCTTTCTGGTCCAGCATATCGGCTACGCTTCGGTGCTGGGCCTGTTCCGCAAGGCCGAAGGCTCGTTCACCTTCGACGAGGACACCGGCCAGCTTGCCGACCTGAAGATCACGGTGGATACCGCCAGCGTGTTCACCAGCCACGACAAGCGCGACAAGCACTTGCGCGGCGAGGACTTTCTCGACAGCGAACAGCATCCGCAAATGGTGTTCGTCGCCAGGAGCGGCCAGTTCAAGAAGCAACAACCGGCTCCGCTCGATGGCGAGCTGACATTGCGCGGCGTCACTCGGCCCGTCGCCTTGCAGGCCACCTGGAACAAGAGCGACCGCTATCCCATCCCCGCCGCCGGAGCCGAGCGCTTCCCGCACGTGCTGGGCGCCTCGGCGCGGGGCACGATCAGACGCAGCGAATTCGGCATGACCTACGCCGTGGACAACGGCTGGGTAGGCGACACGGTGGACCTGATCATCGAATTCGAGGCTCGCCGGCAGTAACCATCGTCGACCCGGTCTGCATCGACTGCCCGCTGTCCAGCGTTCGCAACAGCAGCGGACCCAGCGTTTCGACGCCGCCCAGCGCCGTCGCGCCCGGCGTCATTCCCGGCTTGAAGCCAGCCGCCACGAACGCATCGATCAGTGCGGCGTTTCGCGAGAATAGGTGGACCGGCACCTGCCAGGAAACAGCGTGGCCACCGACCACCGCGGGCGGCTGGTGGTCGCCGAGCACCAGCAGCAACGCATCCGGTGGCGCGTGCTGGCGCAGATAGCCGCCCAGCACCGCCAGGTTGTAGCGGACGCTCTGGATATAGGCCGCCGCCAGTTCCCGGCCACCCAGCCGATGCCCCAGTGCCACCGTCCCCGCCACGGCGTCCGTCGTATCCGCCAAGGCATCGAAGCGGTTCCAGTCCGGTTGATACGGCGGCAGCGGCGCGAACGGGGCGTGACTGTTGATGGTCGGGAAAAACACGAACAGCGGCGAGCGGGCCGTTGCCTGGACTTCGAGCCGATGAACCCGATACAGGCTGTACTGGTCGGGAATGACCAGCCAACCGTAAGCCGGCCCCGCATAATCCAGCCGCCCGGCGTGGTAAATCAGGTCGAAGCGGTAGAACCCGCCTTCCGGCCACGGATACCTGAGGCCGGGCATGATCGCGACGCTGCGATAGCCGGCGGCGGCGAACCGACTGACCAGCGTGGCCCGGTCGCTGGTCAGCAAATCCCGGTAGTCGCCCTGATCGGCGATGCGCAGCCCGGACAGCAGGCTGGAATGCGCCAGCCAGGACAACCCGCCGAAGGTGCTGGATTCCACCCGCGCCGAGGCGGTTCGCCAGCCGGCGGCCTCCAGCGCTCGCTCCAGCGCGACGAACTCGCCGGCCAGCGGGGCGGCGAAACGGGGGTCGTCGAACACCAGCGCACCGTAGGACTCGAAGAAGATCACGAACAGATCGCCCCGCTCCAGCCGTTTCAGGTCCGAGGCAGGCAACGGTGGCTGCGCGGCGAGCTGGTTTTGCTCCCGGAACACGGTTGCAGTGAGCATTGTTCCGATCTGTTCGGCCAGCACCGGCGTGACCGGCAGCGCGAACCCGCGTTCGGTCGGCAAGCGCGGACTCAGCCGACCGGCGCCATACAACACCAGCAGCGCCAGGGACAGGGCACCGAGCCAACGCCGGCCAGCCGGCTGGCCCAACGCGC
>DGFE01000246.1:0-9472 GCA_002391525.1 Competibacteraceae bacterium UBA3908 | reverse complement strand
AAACAGGGCCGCCACCTGGGGAAAGTGCTGGCTGTCCCAGTACAGGTTGAGGGATCGGCCCATCAACGCCGGCGCGGTGACATCCAGGTAGCGCCCCAGCACGAGCACGAAATAGCCGCCGACCAGCACGTTTCGTACCTTACGGCCCGGCGCGCCCCGCCAGGCGGCGGCGAGAACAAGCACGAGCAACAGCACCGCCAGTTCGATGGAAACCTCGGCGACCCAGCGCACGCCGACCGTCGGCCAGCGATTCTGAAAAGTCAGCGCCGAGTCGAGAACGAGCAGCGCCAGCAGCAACTTGAAAAATTCAGATAAAGGCATTTTCCATCATCACCTCGGCAATTGCCGGCTCAAGGCGGTAAAATCCCGTCCGTTCCCGATCCGTTTCGCCAATCCGGCGGCGAGCGCCTCCCCGGAGTGCAGTCCACGGCGATAATCCAGGGGATGGCAACCAGCATTCAGGCCGCGTCGACCCGCAAGGCGCGGTCCGCCGACGTTGCCGACATGATCTCAGTTATTCAGCCCACCCAGGGGTTTTGAACCCAAACCGGACCCGGACGACAGGAGGCGAACACGATGAGCAACGCGGACGAAGAACGGGAGGTCTTGAACGAGGGTGAAGCCTTACAAACCAGCGAACAACCCAGCGAGGAAATGCAGCGTTGTCTCGACGAAGTGGTGACGGTGCTGCGCAAGTACGACATCGGCGTAACGCTCTGTCTGGCCAGCGACCGGGAATCGGTGTTGATGTACCGGATTCCCGAGTGGTGCGCGGTGATGCTGAATAACGGCGCGCCGGAAATCAACCCGGACCAACTGTGGCAAACGGATGACCTGGAACAACTCCTGTTTCGCACCCATCGGCTGGCCAACGCCCTGTGCCAGACCAGCGAACGCCTGCACGCCGAATCCATGCGGCTCGAGGAGTTCGTCCGCGATCTGGGGCAACACCTGCTGGATCCCAACCGCAAGAGCCACTGAGTAGCCCCATTTGCTAGCCGCCCTCCGGGCGCCTGCCCTCCGGCCCCGACTCTTCCGGCGCGCAGGCGGCGAGCAGCGGCTCCAGGTCCAGCCGCCTGAGTACCCCGATGGTGTATTCCCAACGCCCTTCGGCGCACAGCCCGCTCAGCCCGGCATCCTCATAGGCGTCCAGGGCCGCCTGTACGCAGGCCGCCCGGACCCGTTCCGCCAGTTGGCGTTCGATTTCGCCCATGTCCGTCTCGTCCGGTCAGTTTTGTCCGGGATCCGGGGCATTGGCCAGCCGCCACTCGCGCGCCAGTTCCCGGGCGCGCGCCAACTCGTTTTCCTGCAACTGGCTGGTGGTGTATTCCAGCGGCTGGGCCGCTCCCACGTAGCCCCCGGACACCGCCAGATCCAGCCATAAATGGGCCTTGATCCAATCCCGTTCGACCCCCCGGCCGTTGCTGTACAGCATCCCCAACCCGTACTGCGCCAGCGGCGACCCGCTGTTGGCCGCCCGCTCGAACCAGCCAACCGCCTGCCGGTCGTCGCGGGATACCCCGCGTCCGGTCGCATAGGCCAAACCCAGCATCAATTGCGCCAGCGGCAGATTCTGCCCAGCCGCCTTGCGATACCACGCCGCCGCCTGCCCGTCGTCGCGCGACAAGCCGCCACGGCCTTCCGCGTACAGCAGCCCCAGATTCAACTGAGCGACGGGCAGTCCGCGCTCGGCCGCCTTGCGATACCACGCCGCCGCCTGCGCGTCGTCGCGCGGCGCGCCCCGACCCGCGGCATACAGGACTCCGACATTGAATTCCGCTTCGGCATTGCCCTGCTTCGCGGCTTCCCGAAACCAGCGCAGGGCCTGCCGGTCGTCCTGCGATACGCCGAGACCGCCGGCATACATCCCCGCCAGGCGAATTTGGCTGGCGACATGGCCCTGTTCCGCCGCCTTGCGATACCAGGCCGCGGCCTGCCCGTCGTCGCGCCCGATTTCCTGGCCCTGGGCGTGGAGGGTCGCCAGCAGATATTGGGCTTCGGGATAACCCTGCTCCGCTGCCTTGCGCAACCAGTTCAGGCCGGCCCGGCTATCGCGCGGTACGGCGCGACCGCTGAAATAACGTTCCGCCAGTTGCACCTGGGCTTCGGGGCTGCCGCCCGCGGCCGCCTGTTCCAGCAACCGCATGCCCCTGGCTTCGTCCACTTCCACCCCGCGACCGCCCATCAGATAACCGTTGGCCAGTTCCAGCTGCGCCAGCGGCAGGTTCTGATCCGCCGCACGGCGGAACCACTGCAGGGACTCTCGCTCGTCGCGCGATACGCCGCGCCCTTCGGCATACATGCGCCCCAAATAATATTGCGCCAACGCTAAATTCTGGTCGGCGGCCAGCCGGTACCACTTGACCGCTTCGGCGTCGTTGCGGGCGACACCCTGCCCCTCGGCGTACAGCCGCCCCAGATTCATCTGGGCCAGACTCAAGCCCTGCTCGGCCGCCTTGCGAAACCAGCCGAAAGCGTTCTCGGCGCCGGGCGGCACGCCGCGGCCGTTCAGATAACGCACCGCCAGATTGTATTGAGCCTCGGCATGACCCTGTTCGGCCGCCTTGCGATACCACTGCGCCGCGTCCCGGTCGCTGGCGGTCAACCCGCGGCCAGCGGCGTACATCGCCCCGAGCGTGAATTGCGCGCCGGGATGCCCTTGGGTGGCCGCTTTTTGATACCACTGCACGGCTTCCTTGTCGTTGCGCGACACGCCACGGCCACTGGCGTAGAAATTTCCCAACTCGAACTGAGCATTGGCGTAGCCCTGCCTGGCTGCCCGCTGATACCAGTCCGTGGCGTCCCGATCATTGCGCGGCACGCCCTGGCCGGTCGCATACCTGCTGGCCAATACGTACTGCGCCTCGGCATTGCCGCGTTCCGCCGACTTGCGCAGCCACAACAGCGCTTCCCGCTCGCTGGGGGCCAGCGCTGGATTATCGACATACAACATCGCCAGATGAAACTGGGCGTTCGGGTTGCCCTGCGTCGCCGCCCGCCGCAACCACTCGATGGCATTGGTCTGGCTTGGCGCCACGCCCTCGCCGCGCAGATACATCAGACCGACCATGGTCTGCGCCCGCGGATCGCCCTGTTTCGCCCAGGTCATGTATTCCTCGAAGGCCATGGCGAAATCGCCGCGCCGGTAGGCATCGGCGGCGCTGTTGGTGACGGCGTCGGGCGAGATCGGGCGGGTATCGCCGTAGTGCCAAACGCCCTTGTCGTCCTGCCACTTCTTGAGGTTCGAATCGGGCGGCGGAGCGGCTTGCGCCGCGGCAACCAGCACGCTCAACAACAACGCGATCTTGCGCATGACCATCTCCACATCGAAAATGCCGGAGTTGCTTGAATTTTCGCAAAACACCCCAATATTTGCGAACATTACCGCAACCATCGCCGGTTGGATCATCGCTGTCACCACCATGACGCCAACCGCCCGGATCACGACAGCCCGCGTCCACCATTCGACCAGGATGGTTTACGATCAGCGGCCGCCGTTTACCTTACAATCAGCGAGGACATCCGCATGGCTATCAATTTGCAAAAAGGGCAGCGCATCAGCCTGGAAAAAGAGGCGGGGCGCGGCCTGAGCCGGGTCGTCATGGGCCTGGGCTGGGGCATGAAGCAGGTCCAGAGCCGCGGTTTTCTCGGCTTCGGCGCCGGCACCCGCCAGGAAGCGGTGGATCTGGATGCCTCCTGCCTGCTGTTCGACGCCGGCGGCAATCTGGTGGATACGGTGTGGTTTCGACAACTGGAAAGCCGCTGCGGCTCCATCCGGCATAGCGGCGACGACCGCTCCGGTGGCGGCGAGGCCGGCGCCGAGAACGAGCGGATCACCATCGATCTAAACCAGGTGCCCGCCTCGGCGCAGGTGCTGATCTTTACCGTCAACAGTTTCAGCGGCGAGGGCTTCGCCGGCATTCCCAGCGCCTTCTGCCGGATCGTGGACGGCGTCGACGGCGCCGAGATCGCCCGCTTCGACCTGTCGCTGGAAGGCGGCGACTATACCGGATTGATCATGACCAAGCTGTATCGCCACAACAACGAATGGAAGCTGCAAGCCATCGGCGAACACGCCAGCGGCCGCACCTTCCACGACCTGTTGCCGGCGCTGCGGCCCTATCTGTAGCCTGCGGGGGATTTTCGCCATGGACCTGCAACCCGGCCAGAATTTCTCCATCACCAAGCACAGCCCCACGCCGGCGGCGGTCGAAATCCTGCTGAGCTGGGAGCCGGCGAATACGCCCCTGACGCTCGACTCCAGCGCCTTTGCGCTGACCGCGCAGGGCAAGGTGCGCGGCGACGAGGATTTCGTCTTCTACAACCAGCCGGCGCTGCCCGGCGGCGGCATCCAGCGCGCCGGCGACGGCCGCGCCTTCGCCGTCGCTTTCGCGCAACTGCCGGCGGCTATCGAGCGAATCGTCATCGCGCTGACCATCGACCAGGGCCAGCGGCGCGGGCAATCGTTCGGCCAGTTGAGCCAGGCGCGGGCGGAAATCCGCGATGCCCAAAGCAAGGCCCCGCTGGCGACGTTCCCGCTGGCGACCCGGATGATGCCGGAAACCGCGCTGATCGTCGGCGAGCTGTACCGGCGCAACGGCGAATGGAAGTTCCGCGCCGTTGGCCAGGGCTTCGTCGGTGGACTGGGACCGCTGGCCCGGCAATACGGCGTGGACGTGGGCGATGATCCCGATGCGTCCGCCGCCGCGCCGCCGGCTCCGCCTCCAAGCCAGCCCGCGCCGCCACCGCGCCCCGCTGCCCCAGCCGCCGCTCCACCCCCCGCGCCGCCCAAACCGGTCCGGCTGGAAAAAATCACGCTGGACAAGAAGACGCCCAGCATCTCGCTGGAGAAAAGAGCGCAGGGTTTCGGCGAAATCGTGGTCAATCTCAACTGGAACCAGGGCGGGGGCGGCAAGGGGTTCTTCGGGCGGCTGGCCGGCGGTCGCAAGGTCGATCTCGATCTGGGCTGTCTGTTCAAGCTGCGGGACGGTCGGGGTGGAGCGGTGCAGGCGCTGGGCGGCAACTTCGGCAGCCTGCAACAACCGCCCTACATCCAGCTTATGGGCGACGACCGCAGCGGGGCCAGCGCCCAGGGTGAATTCCTGCATATCAACGGCCAGCACTGGAACGAGTTGGACCGAGTGGTGCTGTTTGCGATGATTTACGAGGGCGCGCCGAACTGGGCGGAGACCGACGCGGTGGTTACCCTCAAAGCCCCCGATCAACCGACGCTGGAAATCCGGCTCGACAGCCACCGCAACGACCAGCGCATGTGCGCCCTGGCGCTGCTGGAGAACCAGAGCGGTAACCTCAAGGTCACAAAGCTGGTTGAATATTTCCTGGATCACCGTTATCTGGATCAGGCTTACGGTTTCGGCCTGCGCTGGGTCGCCGGGTCCAAAGATTAACTTTTGTCCGCGTTTTCCGATAACTGGAGGAACGAATCTCATGGCTCTCGAATGGTTGAAACAGCGTTACAACGAAGTCTCCGCCAATCTGAAAACCGAAGTCACCAAGTTCAAGAACAAGAGCTTCCTGGAAGCGGTGGTGGCCGGTTGCGCGCTGGTGGCCCACGCCGACGGCGTGGTCCGGCCCGAGGAAAAACAGAAGATGATGGGCTTCCTGCGCAATTCCGAGGTGCTGTCGGCGTTCGGCACCGACGAGGTGATCGGGGTCTTCGACAAGTATGCCAAGCAGTTCGAGTTCGACTATCAGATCGGTCAGGCCAGCGCCCTGCAGGCGGTCGCCAAACTCAAGAGCAAGGAAGCCGAGGCGCGGCTGATGGTGCGGGTCTGCTGCGCCGTCGGCGCCGCCGACGGCAACTTCGACGACAACGAGAAGACGGTGGCGCGCAAGATCTGCGCCGAGCTGGGGCTGAATCCCAAAGACTTCGATCTGACCTGAGCGCACCCCGCATCATGGAACAACACTTCGGTTTTCCGCTGGAGACCATCGCTATCTTCGTGGCGGTGGTCAGCTTTTCGGTCTGGCTGGACTTGCGGCTGCACAAGGACAGCGAGGACATCAGTATCCCCAACGCCGTGGCCTGGTCGCTGTTCTGGATTTTCCTGGCCATCGCGTTCTTCTTCTATCTCAAGGTCCGTTTCGGTGAAGAGTACGCCGATCTGTTCATGGCCGGCTATATTCTGGAAAAATCGCTGTCGGTGGACAACCTGATGGTGTTCGTCGCCATCTTCGCCTCGTTTGGCATCAAGGGCGCCCTGCAGCACCGAGTGCTGTATTTCGGCATCCTGGGCGCGGTGGTTTTCCGCATGCTGTTCATCGCCTTCGGCACCACGCTGTTCGGCCTGAGCACCTGGATCGAGTTCGTGTTCGCCGCCATCGTCGCCTGGACCGGTTGGAAGATGCTGAGCGGCGTGGGCGAGGACAAGGAGATCGAGGACTACTCCGATCACTGGTCGGTGCGGCTGACCCAGAAACTGGTGCCGATCTTTCCCCGCCTGCACGGTCATCATTTCGTGGTCAGCCACGGCCACGTCAAGACCGTGGTCGAACAGGACTCCAGCGTCTCGGTGGCCCGCGAGGCCACGGTGTACGCCACGCCGATGCTGCTCTGTCTGGTCTGCATCGAGGTGTCGGACATCATCTTCGCCTTCGATTCGGTGCCGGCGGTGATCGCGATCACCCGCGAGCCGTTGCTGGTCTATTCGGCGGTGATTTTCGCCATTCTCGGCCTGCGCTCGCTGTATTTCGTGCTGGCGGCGGCGCAGAAGTATCTGGTTCACCTCGACAAGGCGGTGGCGGCGCTGTTGTTCTTCATCGCCTTCAAGCTGGCGCTGCAGGCGTCCAATCACCTGTTCCACTGGCCCGGCTTCTCCATTTCCGCGAACCTGAGCCTGATGATCATCCTCGGCACCCTGGCGGTGGGCGTCATCGCCTCGCTGCTGTTCCCCGAAAAGAACGAAGCCGAGGAGGAAGGCGGGTTGCAACCCGAGAAGGTCGAATCCGAACCGAAGAATCCCTAGCGAAACCCGATTCCGCCGCGACCGGAGGGAAACCCATCATCCCTCCGGCCGGTTCCCTGCCGGTTCCCATCAACTCATCTGTCTGCGACCGAGGAGGACAACCCCATGGCTATATCCCTCAACAAGGGCGGCAAGCTGTCCCTGAGCAAGGAAGCGCCGGACCTCAAAAAGGTTCTGGTCGGCCTGGGCTGGGACGCCCGCGCCACCGATGGCGCCGATTTCGACCTGGACGCCTCGGCGTTCCTGCTGGGCGCCGACGGCAAGGTCCGCTCGGAAGCCGATTTCATCTTTTACAATCAGCTGAAATCCGCCTGCGGTTCGGTGCAGCACACCGGCGACAACCGCACCGGCGCCGGCGAGGGCGACGACGAGGCGCTCATGGTGGATCTGACCCGCGTACCGGCGGATGTCCAGAAGATCACCTTCACCGTCACCATCCACGAGGCCGAGGCGCGCAAGCAGAACTTCGGCCAGGTACAGAATGCCTTCATCCGGCTGGTCAACGCCGAAACCAACGTCGAGGTCGCCCGTTACGATCTCGCCGAGGACGCCTCGACCGAAACCGCGATGATCTTCGGCGAACTTTACCGTCACAGCGGCGAATGGCGGTTCGGCGCGGTCGGCCAGGGCTATGCCGGCGGGCTGGCGGCGATGTGCCGCCAATACGGCATCAACATCTGACGCCCTACCCCCATTTTGGTTTCGACAATCAGTTAAGGAGAAAACCATGGCTGTCTCTCTCCAGAAAGGTCAGAACGTTTCCCTGAGCAAGCAGGCGCCCGGCCTGAAGCGGGTCCGCTTCGGCCTGGGCTGGGATCTGCGCAAGACCGACGGCAGCGCGTTCGACCTGGACGCCTCCGCCTTCGTGCTGGATGGCAACGGCAAGGTGCTGAGCGACCAGCACTTCGTGTTCTACAACAATACCCAGGACCCGTCGGGCGCGGTCACGCACAAGGGCGACAACCGCACCGGCGAGGGCGAGGGCGACGACGAGGTGGTCGAGATCGATCTGGGCCTGATGACGCCCAACGCCGCCAAGGTGGCGTTCGTGGTCACCATCCACGACGCCGAGGCGCGCAAGCAGAACTTCGGCCAGGTCGCCAACGCCTACATCCGCGCGCTGAACGCCGAGGGCGAGCAGGAAATCGCCCGCTACGACCTGTCCGAGGATGCCTCGGTCGAGACCGCGATGATCTTCGGCGAATTGTACCGTCACAACGACGAATGGAAGTTCAAGGCCATCGGTCAGGGCTACGCCGGTGGGCTGGCGGCGGTCGCTCGCGACTACGGCGTCAATCTCGGTTAAAATCGACGGCGCCTGATCGCCCGCGCCGAACCAACCCGGCCCGCCGATTCCACGGCGGGCTTTTGCTTTTCTGGACAAAGAGAATCATGAGCGAATCCGTCAAATACCTGCTCGACGAGAGCCGGATGCCCAAATTCTGGTACAACCTGGTGGCCGATCTGCCGACGCCCCCGCCGCCCGCGCTGCATCCCGGCACCCTGCAACCGATTGGCCCGGACGATCTGGCGCCGCTGTTTCCACTGACGCTGATCATGCAGGAAGTGGCCACCGAGCGGGAGATCGAGATTCCCGAGCCGGTCCGGGAGATTTACCGGCAGTGGCGGCCCAGTCCGCTCTATCGCGCCCGCCGGCTGGAAAAGGCGCTGGGCACCCCGGCGCGGATTTACTACAAGAACGAGTCGATCAGCCCGGCGGGCAGCCACAAACCCAATACGGCCGTCGCTCAGGCCTTCTACAACAAGGAAGCCGGGGTCAAACGCATCGCCACCGAAACCGGCGCCGGACAATGGGGCTCCTCGCTGGCCTTCGCGGGCGCGTTGTTCGGCATCGAGGTCGAAGTGTTCATGGTGCGGGTGTCCTATCAGCAGAAGCCCTACCGCCGGGCGCTGATGGAAACCTGGGGCGCGACCTGCACCCCCTCGCCCTCGGAACGCACCGCCGCCGGGCGGGCGATTCTGGCCCAACGGCCCGATCACCCCGGCAGCCTGGGCATCGCCATTTCCGAGGCGGTGGAAATCGCCGCCCAGCGCGACGACACCAAGTACGCGCTGGGCTCGGTGTTGAACCACGTGCTGCTGCATCAAACCGTGGTCGGGCTGGAAGCGATGGCGCAACTGGAAATGGCCGACGATTACCCCGACGTGGTGGTCGCCTGCACCGGCGGCGGCTCCAATTTCGCCGGCATCGCCTTTCCGTTTCTGGGCGCGCAGCTGCGCGGCGGAAAACACGTCCGCATCGTCGCCATCGAACCGGCGGCCTGCCCCAGTCTGACCCGGGGCCAATACGCCTACGATTTCGGCGATACCGCGCATCTGACGCCGCTGACCAAGATGCACACGCTGGGCTCGACCTTCACGCCGCCGGGTTTCCACGCCGGCGGCCTGCGCTACCACGGCATGGCGCCGCTGGTCTCACACCTGAAGGAGCTCGGCCTGATCGAGGCGGCTGCCTACCATCAGAC
>DGFE01000270.1 GCA_002391525.1 Competibacteraceae bacterium UBA3908 | reverse complement strand
CCGCATCGTGGCCGACAAGCAGCCCGGCGAGGAAATCCGGGTCTGGGTGCCGGGTTGCGCCACCGGCGAGGAAGCCTACTCCATCGCCATCCTGTTCGCCGAGCAGCTGGGCGCCCATCTCGACCAGTACCGCGTGCAGATTTTCGCCACCGACATCGATCTCGACGCCATGACGGCGGCGCGGCGGGCGCTGTTCGCGGCCTCCAGCCTGGCCGATCTCTCTCCCCAGCAAATTCGCAGCCATTTCGTCACCCACGGCGACCGCTACGAACTGGCCAAGCACCTGCGGGAGCTGGTGATCTTCGCCCGCCAGGACCTGGCGCAGGACCCGCCGTTCCTGCGGCTGGATCTGATCAGTTGCCGCAACGTACTGATTTACTTCCGCAGCGAGTTGCAGGCACGCATCCTGGCGGTGTTCCAGTATGGTCTGCGGCCCGGCGGTTATTTGTTCCTGGGCCGGTCCGAAAGCGTACTCCATCAGGAATCGCTGTTCGACGTGGTGGACAAGGAGGCCCGCATCTATCGGCGCCGCGGCGGCGGCCAAAAGCTGCTGTTCCAGGCCGGACCGCAGTTCCAGCCGGCAACCGAGCCGCGCAAGCCCTCTCAGCGCCATTCCAAGGACTTGAACGAGCTGCTGCTGGAAACCGCCGCCCGCCTGTTCGCGCCGGTCAGCCTGCTGGTCAACAGCCAGTTGCAGATCAAGCACATTCACGGCGACGTCAGCCGCTATCTGACCATTCCCTCCGGCAAACCCAGTTTCGATCTGCTCAGCCTGATCCGCTCCGAACTGCGCACCGACATCCAGACGCTCATCTTTCAGGTCAACCGCAAGCAGGTCTCGATCCAGGGTCGGTCGCGCACGCTCAAGGGTGAACCGGCCGTCGCGCCGGTGCGCGTCTCGGTCCATCCGCTGGCGGACGCGAGCGCCGAAAAATTGTTCCTGGTCTGCTTCGAGCCGGCCCCGGCTCCGGTCCCGGCGAACCGCCGCAAGGGCACGGCCAGCAACAGCCAAAAGGAACTGGAAGACGAACTGACCGCCACCCGCGAGCACCTGCAAACCCTGGTCGAGGAACTGGAAACCTCCAACGAGGAAATGCAGGCGCTCAACGAGGAGGTGCAGGCCGCCAACGAGGAACTGCAATCCTCCAACGAGGAACTGGAGGCGTCCAACGAGGAACTGCAATCGACCAACGAGGAGCTGACGACCCTCAACGAGGAATTGCAGGTCAAAACCACCGAGTTGGAGGAAACCAACGCCGAGTTGCAAAGCATCCAGAACAGCCTGGATTTCCCCCTGCTCGCGGTCGATCATCAACTTCAGCTCACTCGCTTCAACCAGCCGGCGGCGCAATTGTTCCGGCTGGGCGCCGCGGCCATCGGCGCCAGCCTGCGGGAAGCCGCCTGGCCAACGGGCGTGCCGGATTTCAGCCGGACCATCGAGGAGGTGCTGCTGCGCCGGCAGAGCGTGGTGCGGGAACTCGCCGGCGAAAACCGCCATTACGTGCTGCGCGTCAATCCGCATCTGGGCAACAACCAGGAGTTGCGCGGCGTCATCGTCACCCTGCTCGACAACACCGTCCTGGTCGAGGCCCAGCGCCGCCTGCGCGCCGATCAGGAAAAGCTACTGGCGGTCATGAACAATTCCATCGCCGTGTTCATGATCAAGGACGCGGTCGGTCGCTACGAGTTCGTCAACACTCAGTTCGAGCGGTTGTTCGACCTGCGCGCCGAATTCGTGCTCGGGCGAACCGACTATCAGGTTTTCCCCCACGACATCGCGGAATCGTTCCGCAACAAGGAGCTGGAGGTGATGCGCCGGCGGGGAGCGGTGCAATCCGAGGACGTCTTGGTTCTGGGCGGCAACCCGCGTTCGCTGCTGGCGATCCGGTTTCCGCTGTTGTCGGAAGACGGCGCCGTGGTCGCGGTCTGCACCCAGGCGCTCGACATCACCGAGCGCAAACGGATCGAGGAACAATTGCGGTTGGCGGCCCGGATGATCGACCGCACCGCCGAGGGGGTCATGGTGACCGACCGGGACCTGCGGATCCTCACCGTCAACGGCGCCTTCCAGGCGATCACCGGCTACAGCCGCGAGGAGGCGGTCGGCCAAACCCCTCGTCTGCTGCAATCCGGTCGGCACGATGCCGCGTTTTATCGGGCGATGTGGAGCCACCTGGAAAGCCAGGGCTGGTGGCAGGGTGAAATCTGGGACCGCCGCAAGGACGGCGAGGAGTATCTGGCCTGGCTGAGCATCAACGCCGTCCGCGACGCCGACAACGCCGTGCTGAACTATGTGGCCACCTTCAGCGACATCACCCTGATCCGCGAATCGCACCAGCGGATGGAATTCCTGGCCACTCACGACGAGTTGACCGGCCTGCCGAACCGCAGCCTGTACCTCGACCGCCTGCGGCACGCGCTGGCCCGACTGGAACGCAGCGATTGCCTGCTGGCGATCCTGTTCATCGACCTCGACAACTTCAAGACCGTCAACGACACCCTGGGCCACCACTACGGCGACCAGCTCCTGATCGAAGCCGCCGAGCGGTTGAAAGGCTGTGTCCGGGTGGCGGACACGGTAGCGCGGCTGGGCGGCGACGAATTCACCTTCCTGCTGGAGGATATCGAGAAGCACGAGGTCTCCCTGGCCGCCGCGCGGGTCCTCGAAACCTTCGCCCGGCCCTTTCGCATCGCCAACCGCGATGTGTTCGTCGGCTGCAGCATCGGCATCGCCGTTTATCCCGACGATGGACCCGATACCGCGACCCTGCTGCGCAATGCCGACGCCGCGATGTACCGCGCCAAGGAAACCGGCAAGAATACCTTCCAGTTTTTCACCACCGGCATGGCCGGCGCCGCCTCGCAGCGGCTGGAGTTGGAGAGCGCGTTGCGCCACGCGCTGGAAAAGGATGAACTGTTCCTGCACTATCAGCCGCAACTCGATCTGCGCAGCCGGCAGATCGTCGGGGTCGAGGCACTGCTGCGCTGGCGGCGCGCGAACGGTTCCTACGTCGCGCCCGCCGACTTCATTCCCATCGCCGAACAATCCACCCTGATCATCACCCTGAGCCAGTGGCTCATCAACCAGATCTGCCGCCAAATCCTGAGTTGGGATCACATCAGGCTGCCGCCGCTGCGCGTTTCGTTCAACGTCGCGGCCCGGCATTTCCGCCACGCGCAAATCCTGGCCACCCTGCACGAATGCATCAGCCGCTACGCCATCGATCCGGCCCGGCTGAGCATCGAGCTGACCGAGGATGCCCTGCTGGATGACGCCGCGCACGCCCGGACCATTCTGGACGAAATCAAACGGATCGGTCTGAGCATCAGCATCGACGACTTCGGCGCCGGTTATTCCTCACTGGCCTGTTTGCGGTCCTACCCCATCGACGAGCTGAAAATCGACCAGCGTTTCATCGCCGAACTGGCCACCAGCCCGGACAGCCGCGCCATCGCCGCCAGCATCAACGCCATTGGCAACACCTTCGGCTTGCGCGTGGTCGCCGAGGCCGTGGAAACCGCCGAGCAGCTGGCCATCCTGCGCGAACAGCATTGCCCTATCGTGCAGGGCTATCACGTCGCCAACCCGATGAGCGCCAACGCCCTGGCCGACTGGATCCGTTATCGTCAGGAAGGGCCGGCGTAAATTCAAGGCAGGCGTTCAGTTCGAATCTTCTCTCCGCGCCCCCAGGGAGAAAGGATCGCCTCTCCATGCTGGCGGGCTTGAACCGCGGCGGCCGGACCAGTTCCTTATCCAGCAACCCTGTTTGAGCTGTGAAAACACTGGCCGGTCGCGCTAAGTCCCTCTTTGCAAAAGAGGGTTAGAGGGGATTTCCATTCACGAGTCGGCCACAATTCACCTAGGAGAGGTATATCTGTCCGAGGGGAGTGGGATGCAAAGAGTCCCGGTTTGACGCGGGTCACCGATGCAGATGCCATTTTCCTCGGGCCACGCGAAACGGGCGCCGATTGGATCGAGCACCGAGCCTGGAGGCAGATCGGAGCGCAGCACGCTGATGGCGCCGCCAGTGGTCGGCCAGGAGTACAGTTTCCATGCCGACCGCGCTTCATCGTCGCCGCAAGGCGGTGGTTTCCGGCCTTCCAGGACACAAGGAGAAATCAAATCGACGCGAGAACCGTCCCGAGCGAACCGGGTATTGATGGGACCCGGAGCTTCCAATAGGAGCGGTGGTATACCGGGGTCGGACTGCCCGGTGGTAGGATCGTAGCGAACCAGACCCAGCGCGTGGTAACCCTCCGACGACGACGACAGCAGCAGCCACCCGCCAGGTCCCGGACGCACTTGAAACAAATGGCCAAAATCACTGGAGAGACAGCCACCGCGCGGACGTCGCCAAGCCCGCGTCCGCGCATCGAAGAGCCCGCATTCCGGTTCAAAGGGGGTGGCGGGATCGAATTGCTGCACAAAAATCGTGTTTGCGGATAGCCAGAAAGCGAGATTGATCAGATCGCCATTCGCTGGATTGGACCTTGATTTTATCCAGCTCGGGATTTGAATGCGGACGGCCGGTGAACCTTTCCTGGGAGCGATGGCGAAGGAAGCTTTGTCGAGCACCAGGATGCGCGCGCCATCAGGCGAAAAGGCGATGTCCCTGGCCGCGCAGTCGCCGTGAGGCATAGCCGAATCTGGCGCGCACCGCCAAGGAGTAAACCGTCCGTCCCGAACAGAGAGCAGCCAACGACGCCCGACGAGGAGATGCGAGCCATCCGGCAGCCAGTCCAAATCCAAGGGTTCGCGCGATCCGGTGGAAGGCGTCAAGCGATGCGTGCCGCCGGCAGGCCGGGTTTCATCACCACGGGCGGCGACAGCCGGAGAGCAACACGCCACCATGCACGCCATTACGCACGCCATCACGTCGTACCGGACCGCTCGAGGCAGACGAAACCACCGACGGATCATCCGCCATCCTCGGGCCACGCGAAGGGCGGGCAGGCTCCACCCGGCAGTCGGGGAAGTCATGGGGGATACTTGATGCTGCGGAGCCCCGGAGGAACAGGAACCAACTTTGCGAAGGAGTGTTTTTGTTTCAATTTTCGGATCAAATTAGCGAGCAATTCTTTCTTTCCCTTCCAGTGTCGATCATGCAGGAGCAAGATATCGTGGGAACTGGGGAAACCAGCTTTCGTTCCCGCCACACCGACGACGCCTTGCCAATCCCGATGGGTAATGTGGCCCATTCTGCCGTTATCGGCGAACTCGAAGTCCCAGCCGGCATGCGGTATTTTGAGGTCTCGGACGATCATCTCGACGTAGTTGGGCATGAATCGGCCATCGCCGGGCAGTCGCGCGATCTTAAAACCCGGAAATTCGGCACAAACGATGCCGTTGCGAACCTGAAATAAGCTATCGAGTTTTTCGAGGTTGGTATCGAAATCTTTTTTTACCTCCGAGGGCGTGGTTGAATTGTAGCCCCTGCGCGTCATTGGATCGTGGTCGTAGCCATGATTACCGAGGGCGTGACCCTCTTGCAACATGGTTTGGATCAGGCTGTACTGTTGGCCCGGAGTTCGTTCAAGGGTGATCGCGGTGAGGAAAAAGGTGGCCTTGACACTTTCCATGCGCAATGCCTCCAACACGTCGGAAGTTCCCTCATTGGGACCGTCATCGAAAGTCAGATAAACCGGTAATCCACTCATATAGACTCCGATAAAATTTTTATTTGCCCTTTGTCCCATAAGCTCTGGATATCGATCCGGGCCAGGCAAGGCGCGGCACGACTAAAGCTGCCTGCTTTTCTCACACCTCCGCCAGATTCCCCTTTTCCTCCAGCCAGGTCTTGCGATCCCCCGCCCGCTTCCTAGCCAGCAGCATGTCCATCAAGGCCAGGGTGTCGTCGCCGGCGTCGAGCGTCAGTTGCACCAGCCGGCGGGTGGCGGGATCCATCGTCGTTTCCCGCAATTGCAACGGGTTCATCTCGCCCAGTCCCTTGAAGCGGGTCACGTTGACCTTGCCCTTCTTCTTCTCGGCGGCGATGCGGTCGAGAAGACCCTGCTTCTCGGCCTCGTCCAGCGCGTAGAACACCTCCTTGCCGACATCGATCCGGAACAGCGGCGGCATGGCGACGTGCACGTGGCCGGCTTCCACCAAGGGACGGAAGTGGCGCACGAACAAGGCGCAGAGCAGCGTGGCGATGTGCAGGCCGTCGGAATCGGCGTCGGCGAGAATGCAAATCCTGCCGTAGCGCAGCCCGGCCAGATCGCTGGAACCGGGATCGACACCGATGGCCACGGCGATGTCGTGCACCTCCTGCGAGGCCATCACCTCGGCGGAATCCACCTCCCAGGTGTTCAGAATCTTGCCGCGCAACGGCATCACCGCCTGAAACTCGCGGTTGCGGGCCTGCTTGGCGGAGCCGCCGGCGGAATCGCCCTCCACCAGAAACAATTCGGTACGGCTCGAATCCTGTGCGGTGCAGTCGGTCAGCTTGCCGGGCAGCGCCGGGCCGCTGGTGACCTGCTTGCGCACCACCTTGCGGCTGGCCCGCAGCCGTTTCTGGGCGTTGGCCAGCGCCAGTTGGGCGATGCGCTCGCCGGTTTCGGGATGCTGGTTCAGCCACAGGCTCAGGGTGTCCTTGACCACTCCGGCCACGAACACCGCGCACTCGCGCGAGGACAGCCGCTCCTTGGTCTGGCCGGAGAATTGCGGGTCCTGCAGCTTGACCGACAGCACGTAGCAGCAGCCTTCCCAGACATCTTCCGGGGCGATGCGCAGCCCGCGCGGCACCAGGTTGCGAAACTCGCAGAACTCGCGCACGGCGTCGGTCAGCCCGCCGCGCAAGCCGTTGACGTGAGTACCGCCCTGAGGCGTGGGAATCAGGTTGACGTAACTCTCGGCCACCGGCTCGCCGCCGTCCGGCAACCAGGCCAAGGCCCAGTCGGCGGCCTCGCGCTCGCCGCTGACATGGCCGACGAACGGCGGATCGGGCAGCAGTGGCGTCTGACCCAATGCTTCCTTCAGATAATCGGTAAAGCCGTCCTCGTAATGCCAGACGACCTGCTCGCCGGTCGCCTCGTCGGTGAAGGAGACCTTGAGCCCCGGACACAGCACCGCCTTGGCGCGCAAGACGTGCTTGAGGCGCGGCACCGAGAACTTGGGCGAATCGAAATAGCGGGGATCGGGCCAGAACCGCAGGGTAGTGCCCGTCGCGCGCCGCGGGACCGTGCCGATTTCCTCCAGCTCGGACACCTTGTCGCCGCCGGCGAAGGCCATGTTGTATTCCCGGCCATTGCGCTTGACCCAGACTTCCAGATGGCTGGACAGCGCGTTCACCACCGACACGCCCACCCCGTGCAGGCCGCCGGAAAAACGGTAGTTGCGATCCGAGAACTTGCCGCCGGCATGCAGGCGGGTCAGGATCAGTTCGACGCCGGGAATGCCTTCCTCGGGATGAACGTCCACCGGCATCCCCCGGCCATCGTCCTCGACCGACAGCGAACCGTCGGCGTACAGGATCACCGTCACCGTGCTCGCGTGACCGGCGATGGCCTCGTCCACGCTGTTGTCGATCACTTCCTGCGCCAGATGGTTGGGCCGGCTGGTGTCGGTATACATGCCCGGCCGCTTGCGCACCGGGTCCAAACCGCTGAGGACTTCAATCGCGGAGGCGTCGTAGCTGGTGGCGTTCATGCGTGAACGGTCTTGAACTCGGGAAACACGGATTCAGTAAGGGCCAGGCCGCTCAACCGGACGCTATCGCTTCCCGCCGCGGAAATTCGGCTTGCGCTTTTCCTGAAACGCTTGCACGCCCTCCTTCGATTCCTCGGTGCCGTAGAACAGGCTGACCGCCTGCAAACCCAGCGCGGAAATGCCGGCGATGTGGGCGGTGTCGGCGTTGAAGGAGCGCTTGGCCAAGGCCAGCGCGGTCGGGCTTTTCTCGAGGATTTCCGCGCACCAGCGTTCCACTTCGGCGTCCAGTTCCGCATCGGGGACCGCCTTGTTCGCCAGCCCCATCCGCACCGCTTCCGCCGCCGGATACTGGCGGCACAGATACCAGACTTCCCGCGCCCGCTTCTCGCCGATCACCCGCGCCATGTAGGCGGTGCCGAAACCGGGGTCCACCGAACCGACCTTGGGACCGACCTGACCGAATCTGGCCGACTCGGCGGCGAGGGTCAGATCGCACAGCAGCGCCAGCACGTGGCCGCCGCCGATGGCGTAGCCGCGCACCTTGGCGATGACCGGTTTGGGCACGTCGCGGATCGCGCTCTGCAATTCCTCCAGCGGCAGACCGATCACGCCGCGCCCGTCGTAGTGGCCCTCGTGGGCGGACTGGTCGCCACCGGTGCAGAACGCTTTTTCACCCGCGCCGGTGAGCACGATCACGCCCACCGACCGATCCCAGCCGGCCCGCTGGAAGGCGTGGATCAGCTCCTCGCAAGTCCGGGCGCGGAAAGCGTTGTACTTGTCGGGACGGTTGATGGTGATGGTAGCGACGCCGTCCCTGACCTCGTACAGAATGTCCTCGTAATGCATATCCCCCTCCACGATGATTCTTGAACGGTCCCGACGATCAGGGCACCAGCAGATCGCCGCCTTCCATGCGCAGCACCTCCACCCGCCAGCCGATCAGCAGCACGCTGCCCGTCCGGCGAATCAGTCCGGTATCGGTGAACTCGAACACGTACAACCGTTCCAGCTTCAACCGGCCATCGCGGTCGCGCCGCAACCACAACCGCTCCAGGGCCACGGTATCGTCCAGCAGCTGCACGCCGCTCAGCCGACAGGCGCGGGCACTGGCGGCGCGGGCCTGTTCGCGGGCGCCGAGGCTGTCCCGCCAGAACCACAGGCCGACGCCCGACGCCAGCAGAAAGCCGATCAGAAAGGAAAAGCTCATCGGCTCACAACAGCGGCTTCAGGCGGGACAGGATGTCGTCGCGCGCCTGGGCCAGCAGCGATTCCCGGTCGAGGCTGTCGAGGATGTCCTGCACCACCCGTTTCGGTCCGCCCTCGCCCCAGGACTTGCCTTGGGCGAAATACTGTTCGGCGGCCTTGCCGACCACGTAGGTGCCGTACCAGGCCACCGCGCCCTGCGCCCCGGCGGTCACCAGCGTCGACAGTCCCAGACTGACGCCCTTGAGCGCCGCCGCCACCAGATGCATCCCCCACACCGTGCCCATCAGGAACACCAGTTGGGTGAAGATGGTCTTGAGCAGCGAACCGGCCTCGCCGCGGCTGATCGGCAGGCCGTACACCCGGCTCAGATGGATGATCATCGCCGCGTCGGTGGCGACCGCCGCCAGCATGTCGGCGACCGGGATCGGGTTCAGCGCCACCGCCACGCCCTTGCCCAGGCAATAGTTGCGCACCACCTTCTCGGCCAGATCGCGACGGATGGCGATGATCTCGCGGGTCAGGCGGTCGGAGAAGCGTCCGGCGAACAACCCGGCGTTGAGCGCCGCCATGGTCTTGCCCTCGGCCTTCAGGATGTCCCAGATGCGCTCGCGCAGTGCGGTCACGTCCGGGGATGGCCGGCGGCGGGTTTCGGTTTCGTTGCCCTCGGCGTCCACCAGGATGACGATCCGCTCGGCCGGTTGGGCGGCGGCGGTGACGATGTCCCGTGGCTGGATCAACCCGGCGGTGCGCTGGCGCAAGGTCGCCAGCAACAGCTCGCGGTCGGCCTGGGTGTAGCGGTCGATCTTGTTCAGCACCAGCACCAGCCGTTGCGCCGCGCCCTTCACCTGCCGCAGCGCCCGCAATTCGGTATCGGTGAGGTCGCCGTCCACCACGAACAGCACCAGGTCGCTGCGGGTGGCCACGTCGTGGGCCAGCCGCTCCCGCTCCTCGCCGGCCACCTCGTTGATGCCGGGCGTGTCGATCAGGAACACTCCGCCGGCGTCGTATTCCTGCCAGCGGGCGTGGGCGGCGCGGGTGGTCTCGCCGTGCAGGGGGCTGGTCGAGAACTTGGCCTCGCCCAGCAGGGCGTTCAGCAGCGCCGACTTGCCGACGCTGACCCGCCCGAACACGGCGATGTGGATATGGCCGTGCTCGATCTTCTCCAGCAGCAATTGCAACTGCCGGTAATCCTCGGCCAGCGCCGCGCGCACCGGCGGCGGCACCCGCTGGTCGTCCAGCAGCTCGCGCAGGCTGTCGCGGGCCAGGGCCAGGTGCGC
>DGFE01000173.1:631-48090 GCA_002391525.1 Competibacteraceae bacterium UBA3908 | reverse complement strand
ACCGGATCGGTGGCGATGAAGAACGCGCCCAGCAGCAGGCTGCCCGACAGCAGATGCAGCAGCGGATCGGCGAACCGTTCGGGATTGAGCAGATGGAAGCCGCCCGCCAGGATCGACACCGTCGCCAGCATCGCCACCGGGATTTGCCAGGTGATCGCCCGCCGCCACAACAGCCACAAACCGCCCAGCAAGATCAGTCCTTCGGCGGTTTCCCCCAGGCTGCCGCCGGTCCAGCCCAGCGCGGCCAGGCCGGGCTGGTAATGTCCCGGCAGGATCTGCCCAAGGCCGTGACCCATGCCCAGTTCGGTGCGGACGTGACCCAGAACGGTGGCGCCGGTGATCCCGTCGGCGCCGGTGAAGTGGCCGAAGGTGATGCGCAATCCCTCCAGCAAGGCGGGTGTCGTTTCCGAAAACCAGGGACGCGGCTCCAGCCAGGTCGTCATCTCCACCGGAAACGACACCAGCAGCATCACCCGCGCCAGCATGGCCGGATTGAACACATTCTGACCGGTGCCGCCGAACACCTGCTTGCCGACCACGATGGCGAAACCGCCGCCAATCGCGCCGATCCACCACGGCGCCCACGGCGGCAGCGACAGCGCCAGCAACACGCCGGTCAGCAGGGCGGAACCGTCCAGCAGGCCGGACCGGACCGGACGCCCGGCCAGCCACAGGCAGCCCGCCTCGCAGACCAGGCAACTCAGCACGACGATCCCCAGCAGATTGAACGCCGGCCAGCCGAACAGCCAAACGCCGTACAGGGTGACCGGCGCGACCGCCACCAGCACCGTTCCCATCAACCGGGGCACGCTGCCGCCGTCGTGCGCGTGCGGCGCGGCCAACAGGTCCTGGTTCATTCGGCTGCCTCGCCGCCGCGTCGTCGCGCCGCTCGCCGTTGCGCCGCCGCCTCGACCCTGGCGCGCGCCTGCCGCTCCAGCCGCGTCTGCCGTTGCTCCAGCAGGTGACGGGTGTATCGCGCCTTCTGCTCGGCGCGTCGTTGCGCTGCCAGCGCACCGCGGGCATGGGCGAAATATTGCAACAGCGGAACTCGCGACGGACAGACATAGGCGCAGGAACCGCACGCCATGCAGTCGTTCAGACCGAACGCGAGTGCTCCTTCCCAATCGTCGAATTGGGCCCGCTTGGACATTTCCACCGGCATCAACCCCATCGGGCAGGCGTCCACGCAGCGGCCACAACGGACGCAGGGCGCGGGAGGCCGCGCCGGGCCGAGTTCGGCGGCGGTCAGCGCCAGGATGCCGTTGGTGCCCTTGACGACCGGCACCCGGAGGCTGGGTAGCGGCTGACCCATCATCGGTCCACCCAGCAGCAGGCGGGCGCAATCGTCGCCGACGCCGCACCGGGCCAGCAGATCGGCCGCCAGCGCGCCGATGGGCACCTCCAGATTGCGCGGTTCCACCACCGCGCCGCCGCTGACCGTGACGATGCGCGAGATCAGCGGCCGACCGTGGCGCAACGCCCGCTGCACGGCGTAGGCGGTGCCCACGTTATGCACCAGCACGCCGGTATCGGTGCTGCGCCCCTCCGCCGGCGCTTCCAGGCCGGTGAGCGACTGCACCAGCTGTCTGGCCGAGCCGGTGGGATAACGGGTTGGCAGACTCACCACCTGCATCCGCGGGTAACGCCGGCAGGCCGCGCGCATCGCCGCGATGGCGTCCGGCTTGTTGTCCTCGATGGCGATCACCGCGCGCGGCGCCTGCAGGGCGTGCAGCATGATCGCGGCGCCCTCCACGATCTCCGCCGCCCGTTCGCGCATCAGCCGGTCGTCGCAGGTCACATACGGTTCGCATTCCGCGCCGTTGATCGCCAGCACGCGCACCCCGGCCTGGCGCGCCTTGCTCAGCTTGACCGCGGCCGGGAAGTTGGCTCCACCCATGCCGACGATACCGGCCGCGCCGATGCGGGTGGCCACTTCCTCGGGGTCGAGGCCGAAGGGATCGGGCGGTGGCTCGCGCTCCAGCCAGCGCTCCTCGCCGTCGGGATCGAGGATGAGGGTCGGCAGCGGCAAGCCGGAAACGTGCGGCGCGGCAAATTCGCCAATAGCGGCGACCGTGCCGGAACTGGGCGCGTGCAGCGGCGCGGACGTCGCGCCCTGTTCGCGGGCCAGCAATTCGCCCTTGGCCACCCGCTGACCGGCTTTCACCACCGGCAGCGCCGGCCCCCCGGCATGCTGCTGCAGCGAAATGTAGAGACGCGGCGGCAGGGGCAAGGGCTGGATCGGCTGTTCGGCGCTGAGTTGCTTGCGGTCGGGCGGATGCACGCCGCCCCGGAACCCATGGAGACGCATCGTTCACCCTCCGGCCAGCGCCGGCTTCGGCCAGCACCAGGTACTCAAGGTGGGAGTCGGCGGACGCAGTTGCAGGCATTCGGTCGGACAGACCTCAACGCACAGCCCGCAGCCCATGCACGCCTCCTGAAACACGGCGTGAATCTGCCTGGGCGCGCCCAGAATGGCGTCGGTGGGACAGCGCTTGCCGCAATGGGCGCAGCCGATGCAGCGGCTTTCATCGATTTCGGCCAGCAACAACGGTTGATCGTCAGCAACGCCCAGCGTCCGCCCCAGCCTGGCCGCCAGCGCGCGCGCCAGCGTCGGACCACCGGGCGGACAGAGGGTCGGCGGCGCGATGCCGGCCACCAGCGCCTCCACCGCGCCACCGCAACCTGGGTAGCCGCACTGGCCGCAATTGACCCCCGGCAGCAGTTGCAGGATCTCCTCACCGAGCGGATTGCCCGGCACTTGCAGATAGCGGGCGGCCAGACTCAGCAGCAACCCCAAGGCCGAACCCAACACGGTCAGGACCACGACGGCGACGATCACGCTCTTTCTCCCAATCAATCGCTGCCAGCCGCTAGCGCGCCGGCAAGCCCGCGAAACCCATGAACGCCAGCGCCAGCAGGCCGGCGGCGATGAAGGCGATGGGGGCGCCGGCGAAGGCCGCCGGCACGCGGGCCAGCGCCAGCCGTTCCCGCAGGCCGGCGAACAACGCCAGCACCAGGGTGAATCCCAGCGCGGAGCCGACGCCGTACAGCAGACTGCTCAGAAAATCGCGCTGTTGCTGGACGTTGAGCAGTGCCATGCCGAACACCGCGCAATTGGTGGTGATCAGTGGCAGATAGATACCCAGCACCTGATAAAGCGACGGGCTGGCCTTGCGGATGAATATCTCGGTAAATTGCACCAGGGCGGCGATGACCAGAATGAAGGCCAGGATGCGCAGAAACTCGATGCCGAGCGGGACCAGCACATAGTGTTCCAGCAGCCAACTGGCCGAGACCGCCAGGGTCAATACGAAGGTGGTGGCCATGCCCATGCCCAGGGCGGAATCGATCTTGCTGGAAACTCCCATGAACGGGCACAACCCCAGGAATCGAACCAGCACCACGTTGTTGACCAACGCCGCGCCCAACAGGATCAGCAGGTATTCGTGCATGGCAGCCTCCGGATTCCGTCCTTTGCTTCGCATCTATCGTGCCAACGATTCCGGCGTTTTCGTTCGGCTCGCAATCAATCGCTTACCGTGCTCCTCGCGAAACCGGGATTGAACGGTTTGTAGGGTTTGCGACATTTCGAGGCGGAGACGGCTGTCAATTGTGGCAAATGCCGCACTTTCCGTTCTCTATCCTCGGCAACGGGTGGAGCGGGAAAATTTCAACGCGCGTGGGCGTCGCCTGCGTTTGCTATCCCTCCAACCCTCATTTTTCAAAGGGGGAAGCAAAGCGCCGTCATTCGGATCATCGGACCACCCGGACAAGGCGCGAGCAAAGGGGCTCCCGAAGTCACAAATCTTGCATTCCGGTCCTGCATCAACCCATCCACTCGTTGCACAGCGCCGGGTACGCCCATGACCACCCAGAACGATCAGAAAACAGCAGGCCGCTCTGTCATCGAAACCGATGCGAGTGAACCATGGTCGGCCACCGGAAACCCACCGCCCTGGGTGTTCGCCAAGGTGGTGGATCAATTGACCACCGCCGTCTGCCTCACCGATACCGCCGCCCACATCCTGTATGTCAATCGCGCCTTCACCGAGGTGACCGGCTACGCCGCCAGCGAAGTCATCGGCAAGAGCACGTCCATGCTGTCCGACCAGTGCACCCCGCCCCGGGTCTACGAACAGATGTGGCGGCAGATCAAGCGCGGCAAGCCCTGGACCGGATTGCTGGCCAATCGCCGCAAGCGGGACACGGTGTACCTGGCGGAACTCACCGTGCTGCCGGTGCGCGACGAATGGGCGCAAACCGCCTACTTCCTCGGCATCTACCGCGACGTGACCGCCATGCACCATCTGGAACAACAGGTGCACTATCAAAAGGCATTGATCGAATCGATGGTGGACGCCGCGCCGGCGATCATCGCCCTGCTCGACGAGAACGGGCGGGTGATTCTCGACAACCACGAATACAAGAAGCTGGTCGGCGACCTGCGCCTGCGCGAACCGGCGGCGGAATTCCTGCGCGCCCTGCGCGAAACCCTGGGCGATGCCTTTCCGTGGGGCGCGCACGCCGAACACGGTTTTCGGGACCGGGAGGTCTGCTTCGATCCGGGCGGCAAGGGGCAGCCGCGCTGGTTCTCCTGTTCCGGCGTCTGGTTCCGCGAACAGGACAGCAGCGCCGCCACCTTTTTCAAGCCGGTGCGGCAGACGTACCTGTTGCTGATGGCCAACGAAATCACCACGCTCAAGCGCGAACAGGAAGCGGTGGGCATGAACGCGATGCGCGCCCTGCTGGCCGAGCAGGAACGGGTGCGCAGCATGCGCGAGGCGCTGCAAGCCGCGATTTTTCAGATGCAGGGACCGCTGAACCTGATCGCCGCCGCCCACGACCTGTTGGCGCGGCGCAGCCCCCAGGCCGATCCCGCCCTGCGTCACGCCTTACAGCAGGCAACGGCGACAGGCCAGGCGGCGCTGGAACGATTGCGGGCCTTGATCCCCGAGGTTCCGCCGGAAGCGGCGGCGCCGGTCAACATCAACCAGTTGTTGCGCGACGTACTGGAATTGTGCAAGCAGCGCCTGCTGGCCGGCGGCATGATCGTGGACTGGAAACCGGCGCCGCTGCTGCCCGCCGTCACGGCGCGGGCCAGTCGCCTGCGCGGCATGTTCAAGCAATTGCTCGACAACGCGCTGGACGCCATGGAGGGCAACCGGCACGAACCGCGCGAACTGCGCATCGCCACCGGCGTCCGCGACCAGACGGTGCGGATCGTCATCGAGGACACCGGTCCCGGCATCCCCCCGGATTTGCACTGGCGGATTTTCGAACCCTTCTTCACCACCAAGCGCGCGGCCACCCATACGGGCCTGGGGCTGGCACTGGTGCAGGAGGTCGTCAACGAACAGCGCGGCGTGATCAGCCTCGATCCCGGCTGCACCACGGGCTGTCGCTGGCAAATATCGCTGCCCATCAAATACTCCGACGATTCCTGAGCGCCGCCGAAGAGAACGCCGTCGTGGATCGTTCGGAACTGTTGGAAATCGAACTGGCGACCCTGTTCGGGGTCAGCCAGATTCTCAGCCAGCCCTGCCCGTTGGAGGAAACGCTCGCGCGCGTGCTGCAAGTTCTGCACGAGCGCGGCGAGCTGCTGCGCGGCACGGTTTCGCTGGTGGACCCCGCCAGCGGCGCGCTGCTGGTCAGCGCCATCCACGGCCAGCATCCGCCGGACGACGAGCCGGTACGCTATCTGCCGGGCGAAGGTCTGCTGGGGATGGTGCTGGAGCGTGGCGAGCAAGTGGTCTTGCCGCGCATCGCCGACGAGCCGCGCTTTCTCAACCGCCTGCGGCTGTACGACCGGGAATTGCCCTTCATCGGCGTGCCGATCCAGGCGGGGGCGGGTCAGTACGCCGGTGTGCTGGCCGCGCAACCCCCCTGCCGCGACCAGTGGTTGCTGGAACGCGCCCGCTTTCTGGAGATGGTCGCCAATCTGATCGCCCGCGGCGTGCAAACCGCCTGGGAAGCGGAACGCGAGCGTGGGGCGCTGACCGCCGAACGCGACAGCCTGCGACGCACGGTGCGCGGCAATCACGGCTTCGACAGCATGGTCGGCCACAGCCAGTCGATGCAGCGGGTATTCGAGCAGGTACGGCAGGTGGCCAAGTGGAACACCACGGTCTTGATTCGGGGCGAATCGGGCACCGGCAAGGAATTGATCGCCTGCGCCATCCACTACAACTCGCCGCGCGCCGGCGGACCGCTGCTCAAGCTGAACTGCGCGGCGCTGCCGGACAACCTGCTCGAATCGGAGTTGTTCGGGCACGAGAAGGGCGCGTTCACCGGCGCGCTCAACCAGCGCAAGGGCCGCTTCGAGCAGGCGCACGGCGGCACCCTGTTTCTGGACGAGATCGGCGACATTTCCCCGGCGTTTCAGGCCAAGCTGCTGCGGGTGTTGCAGGAAGGCGAGCTGGAACGGGTCGGCAGCAGCCAGACCCTGCGAGTGGATGTGCGCATCATCGCCGCCACCAACCGCGACCTGGAGGCGGCGGTGGAAGCCGGCGAATTCCGCGAGGATTTGTACTATCGACTCAATGTGATGCCGATTTTCATGCCGGCCCTGCGCGAGCGCCCGGAAGACATTCCCGATCTGGCGCGGTTTCTGGTGGACAAGATCGCCAGGCAGCAGGGCCGGATGCTGGCCATTACCGACAGCGCCGTGCGGCTGCTGATGCGCTACCACTGGCCGGGCAACGTGCGCGAACTGGAAAACTGCCTGGAGCGCGGCGCGATCATGAGCGCCAACGGGGTGATCGCGCCGGACGTGATCGAGTTGAGTGGCACGAATCCACGCGGCGCCGGCACGATCCTTTCTCCCCTTCCGGGCAAGTCCGATCTGGACGATCCCGATCTGGACGAACGGGAGCGGGTCATCGCGGCCCTGGAGCAGGCCGGCTGGGTGCAGGCCAAGGCCGCCCGCCTGCTGGGCATGACCCCGCGCCAGATCGCCTACCGCATTCAAATCCTCGACATCAAGATGCGGCGGTTGTGAGGCGGCGACGCCCTCCCGGCCCGCCGGGGAACAGTCGTTGGATATTTTTTCAGGCAATCCGGGAGCGAAGGCAGCGCCGAAACGGTCCTCGCGACGTTACCGCGCGGCTGAGCCGAGCAAGGCCCGTAAAAATTCGCGGGTTTCCCGTCGCGCCGGATCGTCCGGCGGCAAGCGTTTTTGCGCCTCGCGCAAGGCGCCCACGCCCAGCCTGACTTGCACCAGCCCGAGATTGTGCAGCGTCCGGGCGTCGTCGCGGCGGCGCAATGCCTCTCGATACGCGCGTTCCGCCGAATCCAGCCGGCCCTGTTCGGCGTAGAGATTGCCCAGTTGGAACCAGGGCGCGGCGTCCCCGGGTTTCAGCCGGAGCCATTGCAGATAATAACCTTCCGCCACGTCCCAGCGACCCGTGTCATAAGCTTGCCGGGCGCGCTCCGCGACGAACGCGGAATCGGAAGGCTCGGCGTCCGCCGCCGCCGCGGTAGCCGCCGGGTCCGCGTCCCCGGCGCGCGGGAGCGGAACCGCCGGGACGGGTGGAACCGGCAGACGGTCCAGCGCGGCGCAACCGCTCAGGGCGGCATAACAGGCGACGGCCAGCAGGCCCCGGTTCATACGGCGACGATCTCCTGTCAAAACGATGGTCGGGAACGGCTACGGCAGAAACACCGTCGCCAGTCCCAGAAAAATGAAAAACCCCATGCCGTCGGTGATGAAGGTCAGCAACACGCTCGACCCGAGCGCCGGATCGCGGCCCAGCCGATGCAAGGTCAGGGGAATGGCGACGCCCACCAGCGCCGCCAGCAGCAGATTGAGCAGCATGGCCGCCGCCATCACCAGCCCCAGCGGCCCATTCCAGTACAGCGCATAGGCGAACAGCCCCACCGTAGCCCCCCACACCAGGCCGTTCAACAAACCGACTCCCAGTTCCTTGCACGCCAGGTGCCAGGTGTTCTCCGGTCTGATCTCACCCAGCGCCAGGCCGCGCACCACCAGCGCGGTGGTCTGGTTGCCGGAATTGCCGCCGATGCCGGCCACGATGGGCATCAGCGTCGCCAGCGCGACCAGCTGGGAAATCGTTTCCTCGAACAGGCCGATGACCCGCGAGGCGATGAACGCGGTGCACAGATTGACGGACAACCACAGCCAGCGGTTGCGGGCGCTGTGCCAGATCGGCGCGAACAGGTCTTCGTCGCCACGCAGACCGGCCATGTTCAGCGCGTCTTCCTCCGACTCCTCGCGGATGTAATCCATGACCGCGTCCACCGTCAGCCGGCCGACCAGCTTGCCCCGCTCGTTGATCGCCGGCGCCGACACCAGGTCGTAGCGCTCGAACGCCCGCGCCGCGTCGGCGGCGGCGTCGCGCACGCCGAACACCACCGGGTCCGTCAGCATCAGGTCCGCTACGCGCACCTGTGGATCGTTGAGCAGCAAAGCCCGCAACGGCAGCACGCCCCTGAACTGATGGCGGGCATCCACCACGAACAGACTGTCGGTATTGGGCGGCAGATCGTCCCGGCCACGCAGCAGCCACAGCACCTGCTCGACTCGCTGGCTCTCGCGCACGGTCAGCACGTCCTGACTCATCAGGTGGCCCACCCGATCCTCGGGATAGGCCATGGTGGTTTGCAACCAGTCGCGGTCGCGGGCGGTCAGCGTTTGCGAGACTTCCGCCAGCACCTCCTCGGGAACCGCTTCGGCCAGTTCCGCCAAGTCGTCGGCGTCGAGCTGGCCCAGCACTCGCACCAGCGCCGGTCGCTCCAGCACTTCGATCAGCGCATCCCGCACCGCGTCGGACACTTCCAGCAGCACCTCGCCGCCGCGGTCGTCCTGAATCTGCCGCCAGATCAGCAGCCGGTCATCCGGCGGCAGCGCTTCCAGAACGTAGGCGATATCCGCCGGATGCAGGCTGCGCAGCTTGAGTTGCAGTTCGACGAGGTGCTGGCGATGCACCAGCGATTCGATCAGGTCGTGCCGGGGACTGGCCCGGTCACGGTCCACCATCGTCTCGACCAGCCGGTGCTTGTCCAGCAGCTTGACGATCTGCCGCAGGCTGTCCTCCAGCCTGTGCCGGGATTCCCGCAAAACGGCGGCGGCATCGGTCACCGGCGCTCAACCCGTTCCGTAACGGCGCGCCACGTAATCGGCCACCAGGCGCTGGAATTCGGCGGCGATATGATCACCCTTCAGCGTGACCGTTTTCTCGCCATCGACGTAAACCGGCGCCACCGGTGCCTCGCCGGCGCCGGGCAGGCTGATGCCGATGTGAGCCTGCTTGCTCTCGCCGGGGCCGTTGACCACGCAACCCATCACCGCCACCTTCAGATCCTCGACGCCGGGATAGCGGTCGCGCCAGACCGGCATCTGCTGGCGCAGGTAATCCTGAATCTGCCGGGCCAGCCGCTGGAAGTAGTCGCTGCTGGTGCGGCCGCAGCCGGGACAGGCCACCACCGCGGGGGTGAACGAACGCAGCCCCATCGATTGCAGAATCTCCTGGGCAACCAGAACCTCCCGGGTCCGACTGCCGCCGGGTTCGGGCGTGAGCGAAATGCGGATGGTGTCGCCGATCCCTTCCTGCAACAGTACCGCCAGCGCGGCGGTGGAAGCGACGATGCCCTTGCTGCCCATCCCGGCCTCGGTCAAGCCCAGATGCAGCGGATAGTCGCAGCGCGCCGCCAGCTTGCGGTAAACCGCGATCAAATCCCGCACCCCGCTCATCTTCACCGACAGGATGATCCGGTCGTGGCCCAGTCCGATCTCCTCGGCCCGCCGCGCGCTGTCCAGCGCCGACACGATCATCGCCTCGCGCATCACCTCGGCGGCTGGCTCCGGTTCCGACAGGCGGGCGTTTTCGTCCATCAACCGCGCCGCCAGTTCCTGATCGAGACTGCCCCAGTTCACGCCGATCCGCACCGGCTTGTCGTGGCGGCAGGCGATTTCGACGATGGTGGCGAACTGCTCGTCCTTCTTCCTGCCGCGACCGACGTTACCCGGATTGATGCGGTATTTGTCCAGCATTTCGGCGCAAGCCGGGTACTTGGTCAGCAATCGATGGCCATTGAAATGGAAATCGCCGATCAGCGGCGCCTGAACGCCCTGCGCTTCCAGCCGCTCCCGAATCTGCGGCACGGCGGCGGCGGCGGCCTCGTCGTTGACGGTGATGCGCACCAGCTCCGAGCCGGCCCGCGCCAGCTCCGCGACCTGGGCGACGGTCGCCGCGACATCGGCGGTGTCGGTGTTGGTCATGGACTGCACGACGATGGGCGCACCGCCGCCCACGACGACGGGACCGATCCGGACGGCGACGCAGGAACGACGCGGGATGGAAGAATCAGAAGGGGTCATGGCGTTCATCCGGACAGTTTGAGGACGCTATTCCGCGGGAGCGGCCCTGGTCGCGACAGCGTCATCGGGCCGAGGCCATTCCCGCGCTCGTGGAATTCCGCTCAGCGCAAAAACTCGCGGCTGATCTCGCGGAAACGGTCGGTGCCGGCCTGGTGCAGCCACTCGAAGGCCACCATCTCGCGGCTGACGATGCGCACACCCGCGGCGCGCATTCGCTCCAGGGCCAGTTCCACGTCGCGCGGCGACCGCGAGGACACGCCGTCGGCGACCAGATACACGTCCTTGCACACCGCTCGCAAGTCCAGGGCGGTTTGCAGCACGCAAACATGCGCCTCCGCGCCGATCATGACGATCTGGTCGCGACCGAGCGCGTCGATGCGCCGCATGCACTCCAGTTCCGCGGCGCAGGAAAAATGGGTCTTTTCCATGAAGGCATCCGCCGGCAGCAATTCGCGGATGGCCCTCACCGTAGGACCCAGCCCGCGCGGATACTGCTCCGACGCCAACACCGGCACACCCAGGCGCTGGGCGATCCCGATCAGCCAGGCGCCGTTGGCGACGACCTGGTCGCCGTGATGGATCGCCGGCATCAATCGTTCCTGAAAATCCACCACCAGCAGGCAGGATATCTCGGCTCTCATCAACATCGGTTGTCTCCCGTTCGGTTGCGAACCCACCGGAACGGCGGCCCGCGTCAATCCGCGATCAAGGTGATGCGCTCGTTGGGATTACTGCCCTTCACCGTGCGAGTCCGCAATCCCTGCCAGGCCGGAGCCAGCAGATCGGCGGGCGCGCGAGTCTGCGGATCGTCCACCGCGAAGGTGAACAGACTCATCCGCGGTTCCAGTTTCTGCAGGCTGACGCTGCCCACCCAGATCGGCAGGTTTCCCTCTCGCAGACGCGCCTCGACATCCCAGAAGCGCAGCAACCACCGGGTGTTCGGCTGGTCGCCGTAGCGCACCATCGTCAAGTCGTCTTCGCTGCCGTCGTGGATCTGCGGCAGGACCGGCAACTCCCGCAATTCCACTTGCGGACTCAGCCACAACAACATGCTTCGCGGTTTCGGCGGTGGCGACGGCTGCCAGCCCGCGGCCAGCAGGCGGCGCTCCAGGTCCTCGCGGGTCCCCGCCCACTGCAGCACGAAGTCCTGCCGGCGATTTCCCCGAAAATCCAACCGTTGCTGCGGCAACTGCCGCCAGCCGCCCTGCCACCACTGCTCCCGCGCCAGGGTTCGCACCGCCGGTTGCGGCTGATAACGTTGCAGGTCCGCGCGATAGTCGAGTCCCACATGCACCAGATCGGTCGCCAGCAGGGCGATCACGCTGTACGCCAGCAGCCCGCGCCAGTTCATCGCCGCCGCCGCGTGGCGGTTGTAGGCCAAGCCGAGCACCATCACCCAGATCAGCCCCAGACACAACCCCGCCAGCGTATCGGTCAGCCAGTGCACGCCCAGATACAGCCGGGCGAACGCAATCGGCACGATCAGAAACGCCGCCGCCAGATAGACGATCCAGCGGCGGGCCAACGGGATTTCGCGCGCGATCAGCACCGCCAGGAACCCGAACACCAGGGTGCTGAAGGTGGCGTGGCTGGACGGGAACGAATAGCCGGATACACCTTGCGACACCTCCGCCGGACTCGATACCGGCAACAGCCACTTGAACAGCAGATTGGTGGCCATGCCGAACCCCAGCGCCGCCAGCCAGTGCCAGGCGGCCACCGACTTGCGCCGCCAGACCAGCCAGCCGAACACGACCAGGCTCAGCGGCAGGGTGACCTGATAATCGCCCAGTTCGGCGGTGAACACCATCAGGGCGTCGGCCCATGGGGTGCGCAATTCCTGGAAAAAGTGATAAAGGCTCTGATCCAGGCCGCTCGGCAATTTCTGGCCGGCGGCGCTCAGGCTCAGGCTGATCAGCACCACGCCGCCCAGCAGCAACACCGCCAGCGTCGCCAACCCGCGCAGTTCCCCCTGGGCCGGATCCAGCAACGACGCGCTGATCGGTCCGATGAAGCGCCGGCCCCGGCTCCAGGCGTAGAACCGCTGCACCCAGTCGGTGGCGTGGGCCTGAAACAGCCGCGCCAGGTGCTTCACCAGCCAGGTGGTGGCCCACAGCAGCACCGCGATGATCAGGATCAGCACCACCAATCGCCCCGCCACCCGCGAGGCGATGTCCAGCGAGGCGCCGAAGACCATGCCGGGAATCAGGTAGGCCGGCGCCCACAGGATGGCGGAGACCACGTTGGCGATCATGAAATCGCGCCAGCTCATGTCCATCATCCCGGCCACGGTCGGAATGGTGCCGCGCACCGGCCCGAAGAAGCGCCCGAACAGCACGCCCTTGCCGCCGTGCCTGCGGAAAAATTCCTCGCTGCGGGTGATCATCTCGGGATGCCTGGTGAACGGCCAGACCCGGCGCACGCCCTGGTGGAAGACCCGGCCGATCCAGAAGCTGATGGCGTCGCCGACCACCGCGCCCAGCGCCGACCACCAGTAAGCCGACCAGAAGTCGACATGGCCCAGACCGATAAAAGCGCCCAGGGTGAACATGATCAGCGCGCCGGGAATGATGACGCCGACGATGGTCAACGATTCCGCCGCCGCGGTCAGGAAGATCACGGCGCTCATCCAGCCTGGATGGGCCGCGACCCAGGCGAACATGACATTGACGAATTCGGACTGCATACGGGTGCTTGACGGCTATGCGGGACAATGGGTGAACCTGAACTCGCGCCGGCTGGATCGCGGGCGGTGAACGGGGTTACGCCAGAGCGTCGGACTTTGCCAGAAAGAGTTCCGCCTGCCGCTCGCCTTCCGCCATCAATCTCGCCAGAAAGTCCGGGTTTCTGTCCAGTTTGGATATCGCGTCCATCGGCCAGGATGAATCGAAATTCCCCGGCGGCATGGCGATTTCATTGAGTCGAACGTATTGGTAGGGGCGAATTGCGATACCCCGCTCATCGATCTTGTCGGGAGGAGGCAAATCCTTGGCCCGGCAATATCGCACCATGCGATTGATGGTTTCGATATACCCTTTTTCCTGCTCCAACGACAGATTGCCAGCCAATTCATTGCGTCTGTCCACAATTTCACTGGTGGACCTGGGTATTTTTTCCCGCCTTTCAGGATTGATGCGGATGATCCAGATTTCCTTGTCCCGCTCATTCAATGGACGGTCAGGATCTCGTTGCCGCCCGGAACACAATACCCGCAATAAATTTTTCAATGGTGGGTTCTGCGAAAAAAGACCATCCCAATACGCAGCCCCATCGATTTCCACGGCCTTCATCAGCGTTGGAATCGCCGCCGACGCTACGACCGCATCGATGCCGATCTCCGATTTGTCGCTGCTGAACACCCTGAACTCGCCGCTCAGGACGTTGACCGCGCCCACGATGAGCGTCGGACAGGGCGGTTCGCGCCTCACCTTTTCAATGAAGGTCTTGTCTACGTATTTCTCCAGCAATCTTCTCAAAATGGCCTGGGCATCCAGCAAACCAAGGGGATCGTTGATATCGTAGGGACTCAATTGCAGCTCGACGGGCAGCAGCCTGCCCAACAGCACCATCAGATGATTGGGCGGAAAGGGCTCGAAAGGTGAACTGGCGTTGCCCTGCGGCCACGATTTTTTCCAGAAATCATCCAGTTGACGGATCGCCTCGTCCGGTTGCCCCGTGACCAGGCCACGCCATGCCAACAGGGCGCAGATGGCGCCCCCGGAAGTACCGGACAGGGCGACAATCTCGAATTTCCTGTCGGGCGGCAACGTCTGTTGCTCGACAGCCAGGATGGCTTTCAACACTCCAGCGGTGAATGCGGTGTGGCTGCCACCGCCTTGACAGGCAATCGCTATTTTTTTCATTCGTCTCATGACCCGCTGATTTCGACGCCCGTTCACAACGGGCGCAGGCTGGCCTTGCGAAATTCCTCGCACATGTCCTCGAAAGTCCAGGCCACCGGGAACTGCGGGAATTCGTCGATCACGTTCTGCGGTGGCCGGAACAGAATGCCCGCCTCGGCCTCGGCCAGCATCGCGGTGTCGTTGTAGGAATCGCCGGCGGCGATCACCCGGAAATTGAGATCGTGGAACGCCCGTACCGCCGCGCGCTTGGAGTCGGCCTGCCGCAGGACATAGTTCACGACCCGGTCGTTCGCCACTTCCAGCCGGTGGCAGAACAGGGTGGGCCAGCCGAGCTGCCGCATCAGCGGCAGAGCGAACTCGTAGTAGGTATCCGACAGGATCACCACCTGAAACCGCTCGCGCAGCCAGTCCAGAAATTCGCGAGCCCCGTCCAGCGGCCCCATGCCGGCGATCACCCGCTGGATGTCCGGCAGCTTCAGCCCGTGCTGATCGAGCAGCGCCAACCGTCCCCGCATCAATTCATCGTAATCGGGAACGTCGCGGGTGGTCAGCCGCAACGCTTCGATGCCGGTGCGTTCGGCCACATTGATCCAGATTTCCGGAACCAGGACTCCTTCCAGGTCCAGGCAAGCGAGTTCCATGAGAGCCCCCTGTTGGCCACCCGCCGCGCGGACGCGGCGACGGGTTTCGGTGATGGGTGAAAGACGTTCATACCGCCGATAACGCTAACCCGTTTCCCGTCATCACCGCAATAGCCAACGGCGCACTCGTGAGCTCGACCTCAAGGCTTCGGTGCAAAGCGCAACGGCTCGGCCAGAAGCGGCACATAGTCCGGAAAGTGGCTTCCACCCGACTCGAACGGCCGGTCGGGATCGATCAGGGTCTCGGCGATGCCTACTCCATAGGTGATCGAGGCGGGATTGGCCAGATCCACCGGCCGGTCGGTAATCACCTCACCGGTCTGGTAGGGCCGTCCGTCCCGATGGGCGAAGCCTTCCGCTCCGTCCCGGAAATAACGGAAAGTCACGGGCGTCTCCGCGAACACGTCCTTGCCCTTGACGTAGCGTTGGGTAACGACCACCTGCCGATAGCGGCGGGCGGCGGCCAAAGTATCGTCCCTGGGCGGATACAGCAGTTCGCCGCGAATCGCGCCCTCGGCGGTCAGATAACCGCTCCGCGCGGTCAGTTCACGCAACAGCGTTTGTCGCACTGCCTGACTTTGCTGAAAACTCGCCGCACTGGTGGGATCCAGCGCCGGCCAGGCGGCGGAATAGCCGCGATCCGGCTGGATCGCGACGTTCAGAAACCGCTCGATGGCGGCGGGCATGTCCCCGTATAGACTTACGCCGACCACGTGATCCAGGAAATGGCGGAACTCGCCCTTGCCCAGCCCTCGATTCAGGGGATCGCCCAGCCGCGCCAAGCCCGGCGTATCCGCCGGCTGGGCGTCGGGCCTGGCCAGATAGCGCAGATAATCCATTTCCCGCCAGCCCGGTTCGCCCGGAAACTTGCGTGGCAGCGACCAGGTGGAATCCACGGTGTTGCCGACCCCCGAGGTGAACATGGGGAACTCGGTGGTGGCGACGCCGCTGTGGCAGCCGATGCACTGCGCCAGCTCCTCGCGGTTTTGCGGCCGCAACGCGCCACCGGCCTCCTCGATGTAACCGGCCAGATACCAGCCCACGCCATTGTCCACCCAGCCTTGCGCGTCGTTGCCGTAGACCGGCGCGCCCTCTTCCTTGGCGCCGGGACGGAACTGGCTGGGATAAAACGCTTTCCATTTGTACATGTAGCGGATTTCCTTGACCCGGCGGGCGCGCGTGCCGGGATAGGGACTCACCGCCCGGTCGCTCCCATCCGCCGCCACGTCCACGTAATGCAGGGGATGCGCGATTTCCGTGCCGACCGGATACAGTCCGCGTTCGATGGCGACGGTCCGGGCCGCGCCCTGGTAGGTCTCGCCATCTTCCTCGCGCAAGCGGTCCTGAATCGCCCGTTCCAACAGCTCGAGATTCCGGGCGTAGACGTCCAGATCGAAACCGCCGTCCTCGCGCTGCATGAACGGCCTGGGCAGCCGAATATAAATCCCGGATACGGAACCGGTCATCGGAGTGAAGATGCCGTAGGGCATGAAATTCACCGCTCGCCAGCCGGTGACCCAGCGTCCGTCGCCGTCCTGGAACCAGCCGTTGCGCGGGCTGCCGGAGCGGACGAAACCGTCGGCATCGGCGGGCAAATCCGCCGGATCCAGCCCTGGAAACAGCCGGAACGGCGCGGCGCCGCCCCCGCCGTCCCAGTCGCGCGGGTCGCCGGGACGCTGCTGAAAAGCCGCCTGCCAGTTGTCCTGGCGAATATAGGCTTCCATGTCCCACTCTTCGGGATTCACGCCCAGCGCGGCCACGGCTTCGCGCAACTTCTCCGGCGTCAGGGTGTTTTCCCAGGGATTGCGGCTCGGCGAGACGGTGAAGGGACTGATGGGCGTGAACGAATATTCGAGTTGCAGGTTGCCGAGTCGCGGCTCCGCGCCGGCCTGCGGAAAGTTGTTGCCCAGCCCCAGGCGATAAACGCCGTTGGTATGACAGAACAGACAGGCGTTTTGCGCACCCCGCGAGGTCTCGATATGGCACTGGGCGGGGATGTGGGCGTAGGGATTGGCAAACGTCAGCGGGCTGCGGAAATCGCCCTTCGGAAAGCCGGGCACGGCGCTGGCCGCGGTTCCGGCATTGGCCGCCAGCCGATCCACCCGACCCTGGCTGTCGCTACAGCCCGCAAGCACTACACTCACCATCACGGCGGCCAGGACACCGTTCAAACCATGCTGCTGGCGATGCATACGGTTCTCCTCAAACGCAAACAGCTGGCGGCTCGCGACCGCCAGCTGTTTCTATCTTTTCAAACCTCGCGGCAAGCGATCAAAGACCGGGGATACCCCCGATGTAACCCACCGGCGCGTCGAACCTGTCGATCAGCGGCGTCAGTTGCGCCTTGAGATCGGCGTTGATGCTGCTCGCAAAATCGCCGTGGTGTTGAGCGTTGCTCATGATGTAGGCATGACCGTTCAGGTTCTCGACCACCTGCAAACCGGTGGACTCGGCGCCCGCCGTCAACGTCATGACGCGGGTCAGCTTCCGGGTGTCCACGTGGTAGGCCCACACGAAGTTGTTGATGTGCATCCCCGAATCCTCGCCGATGAACAGCGTGCGCATTTTCTCGGAGAAGAACAGGTTGTCGGTGTTGGCGATGGCGTCGACGTCGGCGGTGTTGCCCAAAGCGTCCGCGGCAATCGGCTTGCCGAGCAGCGCCGGCTCGACCGCCATGCTGACCGCCACCCATTCGGAATCGATGGCGTTGCCCTGAGTGTCCTCGATGCCGGAGCTCAACTCCAGCGTGTAGGTGGCGCCCGCCTTGTTCTCGGGCAGCCGGATGTGATCGGCCGGCTCGGTGGGGTCGGAACGCATGCTGGTTTCGATCCGCGACATCGCCATGTACAGTTTCTTGTCCCTGGCGTTGACCGCGAGACCTTCCATCTTGGTCCATTCGGTGGTGCCGCCCAGCAGGGCGGTGTAGCGACGGGTTTCCAGGAAGGCGGCGGCCTGTTCCATGCCGGGCTTGAGCGTCAGGCACTCGTCCGAGGCGGAGCCGGCGCGCACCCGCTGGTAACCGGCGGGACACTGGCCGTCGCTCGGGGCCACCGCGTCAAAGATGTCGTTGAAGGTGAGGCGGTTGGCCAGCGCCTTGATCTCGGCGTCGGCGCCGTGGCCCAGCCTGATCCAGCTCAGAGTCGCGCTGCCGCCGTTCTGGTCGCTGGTCTGATTCCATTTGGCGGTGTACAGGGTGCCGGCGGACAAATCGCCGTATTGGTCGGCCACGAACATCGTCATCTGCACGTAGGCCCCGTCGTCACCCAGGTAGGCGGTGCGGCCGTCCGGCATGAGCTTGGCCTGCTCCCAGGTGCCGCGTCCCATGGCGTAGTGCTTGACCACGCTGGTGGAGCCGTCGGCCCTGACGGTCACTTCGGGAATGATGCCGTAATGGTAGGGATTGGCCTCGCGCTCGCCCTTGAAATACAGTTCGCGCATGGCCTTGAGGCCGGACGTGGTGGTGCCGTAATTCTTGGCATCGAGCGGGTTGTAGATCAGATCGTAATCTTCCTCGGAACCCAGATGGGTGTTCCAGGGCGTTTGGGAGCCGAAACAGGGAATCCAGATGCCGTTGACGCCGGAGAACTCGATGGGTCGAACCCTGGTCGCGGTCAGCTTGCCGTCGCCGGTCTGGGCGATCTCGCTCAAGGTCATCGACATCGGCATGCGGGTGTACCAGCCGGGCGCTGTCCACGCCACCGCGCCGTCGCTCAGAATCCAGTCATATTCGTAATGCGTCACCAGGAACAGCTGGTCGTCCACCTCGAGCAGGCTGTTGGCGTCCGGGGTCTCGGCCACCACCGGATTGCCCATCGGATCGAGCAAGGGCTCCATCCGGTAGTTGTAAAGCTGGCCCGCCGGGTGTTTCTCGCCGTTGACCTCGGCCACCGGGTCCTTCACGCTGAACAGCACGTTGTAAGCGAGTGGGGTCTCCCTGACCCGCCCGTCCTCGTAGGTCACCTTGACCGTCGATCGGGTATAGGTCCTTGCAATCTCGTCCGTGGTAGTCGGCGCGGGCGTTTCGGTGAACTCCACCGACCTGACCGCGGTGCTGACGGGGTCGTCGTCGTCACCACAACCCCCAAGCCCCAGGACGGACAACGCCGCAACCGTCAACAATTTCATTCTCATCGAAAAATCTCCCAATGACACACGCAAATCCGTATGCTGGCGCGTCAGGATTGCCCGAGTATGACAAACGGATGACCTTTCGATTACCGATTAGCCGCTGGACCCCTTTTGCAGGCTGAAGAGGTTCCAACGAGAAAAATAATTCCAGCGGATTTGTCCTTATTTAAATACAATCGTAAAATGAGAAACTCACTGGGAGGCCGCCTGTCCGCCTCTTTCCAAGGTCTCCCACATGGTCTAAAGTTGAAACACCGGGGGCGCACAGGCTCAACCCGTCCAGGGCATCACATAGCAAACAACTCATGGCTACCAATCCCAGCAACGTCATCTCCCAGCCCGGTGGCCAACTGATCGGGCTGGCCAGACAACTCGTGCTGAATCACCTGCTCGACGAAGCCACCGCGCTCAGGGCGCTCGACCAGTCGCGCAAGGAAAACATCCCGTTCGTCGCCCACCTGGTCGAAAACAAGCTGGCCCGCGACAAGGACATCGCCCGCATCGCCGCGCGCAGCTTTAACCTGCCGCTGTTCGATATCGATGCCCTGGAGACCGATCCGGCCATCGTGCGTCTCGTCGACGAAAAGCTGCTCCGCCGGCATCATGCCCTGCCCTTGCAAAAGCGGGGCCGGCGGCTGTTCGTGGGCGTGAGCGACCCGACCAATCAGCGGGTGCTGGAAGACATCAAGTTCCAGACCCGGCTCGACATCGAACCGATCATCGTCAGTCAGTCCCAACTGACCAAGGCGCTCGACACCGCCATCGACGCGCCGGTGGCGGGCATGACCGACAACGACATCGGCGAACTCGATTTCAGCGGCGAGACCGACGCGGCGGCGCGAGTCGAAACCCTGACCCAGTCGGACGCCGACGACGCGCCAGTGGTGCGATTCATCAATCAGGTCATCCTCCAAGCCATCAACCGCGGCGCGTCCGACATCCACTTTGAACCCTACGAAAAAATCTATCGGGTGCGCTTCCGTCAGGACGGCATCCTGGACGAAATCTACAAACCGCCGGTCGCGATGGCGCCACGCATGGCCGCCCGTCTCAAGATCATGGCCCAGCTCGACATCGCCGAGCGCCGCGTGCCGCAGGACGGACGCCTCAAGCTCTACCTGACCAAGCAACGGGCCATCGACTTCCGCGTCAACACCCTGCCGACGATGTGGGGCGAAAAGGTGGTGATGCGCCTGCTCGACCCCACCAGCGCCCAGATGGGCATCGAAGCGCTGGGCTATGAGGACCATCAAAAGGAACTGTTCCTCAAGGCCATCCACAAGCCGCAGGGCATGGTGCTGGTGACCGGCCCCACCGGCAGCGGCAAAACGGTATCGCTGTACACGGCGCTCAACATCCTGAACACCTCGGCCGTCAACATCTCCACCGCCGAAGATCCGGTCGAAATCAACCTGGCCGGCATCAATCAGGTCAACGTCAACCCCAAGGTCGGCATGACCTTCGCCAATGCTCTGCGCTCCTTCCTGCGCCAGGACCCGGATATCATCATGGTCGGCGAGATTCGCGATCTGGAAACCGCCGAAATCGCCATCAAGGCCGCCCAGACCGGCCATATGGTGCTCTCGACCCTGCATACCAACAGCGCGCCGCAGACCCTCAGCCGACTGATGAACATGGGCGTGGCGCCCTACAACATCGCTTCCAGCGTAACGCTGATCATCGCCCAGCGGCTGGCGCGCCGGCTGTGCCAGCACTGCAAGGAGGAAGTCAAGATTCCGCCCGAGGAACTGATCAACCAGGGCTTTCGCGAGAACGAACTGCATGAATTGGTGATCTACAAGGCCGTCGGTTGCGACCAGTGCAACCACGGCTACAAGGGCCGGGTCGGCGTTTACGAAGTGCTGCCGATTTCCGAGGAGATCGGCCGGATCATCATGGAGAGCGGCAACGCGATGCAAATCGCCGAACAGGCGCGCAAGGACGGCATCAACGACTTGCGCCAGTCGGGTCTGAACAAGGTCCGCGTGGGCCTCACCAGCCTCGAAGAAATCAACCGAGTGACAACGGATTAATGGTCGTGGCCAAACAACCGACGTTGGCGAAAGCCAGGAAGAAAGAAGAGGAACCCACGTTCAAGTGGGAAGGTACCGACAAACGGGGCGTCCGCGTCAAGGGGGAATTGCGGGGCTCCAATCAAACGATCATCAAGGCCGAGTTGCGCCGACAGGGCATCCTGCCGCTGCGGGTCCGCAAGAAAGCCAAGCCGCTGTTCACCTTCGGCGACACCATCAAATCGAAGGACATCATGCTGTTCACCCGCCAGCTGTGCACCATGCTGGCTTCCGGCATCGCCGTGGTGCAGGCGCTGGACATGGTCGGCCACAGCAACCGCAAGCCCAAGGTCAAGGAACTGATCCTGAACGTCAAGGCCGACGTGGAAAGCGGCACCTCGCTGTCGAAGGCGCTGGGCAAGCATCATCTGTACTTCAACGATCTGTATTGCAGCCTGGTCCACGCCGGCGAGGAAGCGGGCGTGCTCGAGGTCCTGCTCGACAAGATCGCGACCTATCTGGAAAAGTCCGAGGCGCTGAAAGCCAAGGTCAAGAAGGCGCTCACCTACCCGGCCATCGTGCTGGTGTTCGCCTTCGTGGTCACCGCGATCCTGCTCATTTTCGTCATCCCGACCTTCGAGGATCTGTTCAAGGGCTTCGGCGCCGAGCTGCCGGCCCTGACCCGCTTCGTCATCCAGATTTCGCAGGTATTCCAGGAATACTGGTATCTGATCCTTGGCCTGCCGGTCGTCGCCATCGTCGGCTTCCTGGAAGCGCGCAAGCGCTCGCGCACCTTCTATCAATGGCTGGATCGCGTGGTTCTGCAAATTCCGCTGATCGGCGATCTGGTCGCCACCTCGGCCAACGCCCGCTTCGCCCGCACCCTGTCCACCCTGTTCAGCGGCGGCGTGCCGCTGGTGGACGCCATGGTCAGCGTGGCCGGGGCCACCGGCAATTACGTCTACGAAAAGGCGGTCATGGAAATGCGCGACGCGGTGTCCATCGGCCAGCAACTGAATTTCGCGATGCGTCAAAGCAATCTGTTCCCGGACATGGTGATCCAGATGGTGGCCATCGGCGAGGAAGCCGGCTCGCTGGGCGACATGCTGGCCAAGGTGGCGGATTTCTACGAGGCGGAAGTGGATCAAAAGGTGGATACCCTGACCACCATGATCGAACCGCTGCTGATGGCGTTCCTGGCCGGCGTGGTCGGCACGCTGGTGATCGCCATGTACCTGCCGATCTTCAAGCTGGCCGCCGCGGTCTGATGGCGGCCGCGCGATGACTCCGCTCGAACTGCTGGCCGATTCGCCGACGCTGTTCATCGTCCTGGCCGTGTTGCTGGGCCTGATCGTCGGCAGCTTTCTGAACGTGGTCGTTTACCGCCTGCCGTTGATGATGGAACGGGAATGGCGGGCGCAATGCGCGGAGCTGCTCGGCCAACCGGCTCCGGACGCGGGGCAGCCCGCCCTGAGCCTGTGGGGACCGCGTTCGCGGTGTCCGCACTGCGGTCATTTGATTACAGCCGCGGAAAACATCCCGCTGCTCAGCTACGCCTTACAGCGCGGTCGTTGCGCCCACTGCGGCGCGGGAATCGGCATTCAATATCCACTCGTCGAAGCCTCGAGCGGCATCCTGGCCGGTATCGTCGCCTGGCGGTTCGGCTTCGGCTGGCCGGCGGCGGCGGCGCTGATCTTCACCTGGATGCTGCTGGCGGCGAGCATCATCGATTTCCGCCAGCAGTTGTTGCCCGACGATCTGATTCTGCCATTGCTCTGGCTCGGACTGGCCGCGGCGCTGTTCGGGCTGTTCGCCGACCTGCCCAGCGCGGTGGTCGGCGCCATGGCCGGCTACCTGTCGCTCTGGTCGGTGTATCAGATTTTCCGCCTGTTGACCGGCAAGGAAGGGATGGGGCATGGCGACTTCAAATTGCTGGCGGCGCTCGGCGCCTGGACGGGCTGGCACTATCTGGTCACCATCGTGCTGTTGTCGTCGCTGGTGGGCGCGGTTTTCGGCCTGGCGCTGATCCTGTTCCGCGGTCGGGATCGGCAAGTACCCATGCCGTTTGGCCCGTTTCTCGCCGCCGCCGGCTGGATCGCGCTGTTGTGGGGCGAAGCGATCAACCGCGCTTACCTGAACTGGCTGGGCCTCTGAACCGTGCTGGTCATCGGCTTGACGGGCGGCATCGGCAGCGGCAAGACAGCCGTCAGCGACCGGTTCGCGCAACAGGGCGTACCGATCATCGATACCGACCAGCTCGCCCGCGAACTGGTTGAACCCGGCCAGCCGGCGTTGGCGGAAATCGTGGCCGAGTTCGGCCTGGACTGCCTGGATGACGGTGGCCGGCTGCGTCGCGCCCGCCTGCGCGAGCGGGTGTTCGCCGATTCGACAGGTCGCCGCCGGCTCGAAGCGATCCTGCATCCCCGCATCCGCGCCCTGGTGCAGGAGCGGGTCGCCGCGCTGACCGCGCCTTATTGCCTGGTGGTCATTCCGCTGCTGGTGGAAACCGGCATGACCGATCTGGTCGACCGCATCCTGGTGGTGGACGCGCCCGAGGCCGAACGAATCCGCCGGGTCATGGCGCGGGATGGGGTCGTGCAAGAACAGGCCCACCGTATTCTGGCCGTCCAGGCTCGCCGCGACCAGCGGCTTGCGCTGGCGGACGACGTGCTGGAGAATGCTGGCGACCTCGACGCGCTGACCCGGCAAGTCGCCGCCCTGCACCGGTATTATCTGGCGCTCGCTTCCGCCCGAAGCACCACCTGAACCGGTCCTCGATAGCGCCATTGCCGCGACACGTCCGCAACGGGGGACCTCTGGCGCGCTTTCGCGTTCGGCAGTTCGACGATTGCCGTCGTGTTCGCGAGGTATTCCGTGCCCCAAACCGTCTGCTACGAACAACCGCTCAACGAGCGGGTTCGCTCCCTGCTGCGGCTGGAATTCCTGTTTCAGCAGGTGAATCACGCGCTCACCGGCCACTCGTCCTGGGACAGTCGCGTGGCGTTGCACGGGCTGTTCGACCTGCTGGCCCTGACCGGGCGCACCGAATTCAAGGGCGAACTGCTCAAGGAGCTGGAACGACACGCGACCACGCTGAGCCGCCTGCGGCAGTCGCCTGGCGTCCACGAAGCCACGCTGGACAACGTACTGGCGAACATCGGCGAGGTCACCGGGCGAATTCACCGCCTGGACACCCTGGCGCTGGACGAGGTACGGCAAACCGACTTCCTCAGCGCCGTCTACAACCGGAGCCATGTACCCGGCGGCTCCTGCCAGTTCGACCTGCCCGCCCTGTATCACTGGCTGCAACTGGATCATGCCGTTCGCGCCCAACATCTGCGGCGCTGGCTGATCCCCTTCGCCCCCATGCAGGAAGCCATCGCCCTGATTCTCCAACTCATCCGCGAGAGCGCCGTTCCCCGTCCGGAAATCGCCGCGCAAGGCTTTTTCCAGCGCGGGCTCGACAGCAACGCTCCTCATCAGTTGATCCGGGTGCTGCTGCCGACCGGAGCCGGTTGTTTCCCGGAAATCAGCGGCGGACGACACCGTTTCACGATTCGTTTCCTGGAGCAGCCCGATCCCAGCCGCCGGGCCAGACAAAGCTCGGACGATATTCTGTTCGAACTGGCCTGCTGCGCCATTTAATCCCGCTGCTGGCGCAACCGTGCGATGATCGGCCCGTCGGCGGCGGGAAAGGCGGAATCGGCCATGCCCGCTGGCAGCATCCAGACCAGGGGTTGCCCTTCCCGACCCCGCGCTTCGCCGTGGTAGGCCGTCACCCGCCACACGTCCAGCAACACGAACTGGTCGGGATAGGCATGGCGAACCTGCAACAGCGGTTCGGCGGCCTGCACCGCGATCCCGAGTTCCTCGTGCAATTCGCGCCGTAGCGCCGCCTCCACCGTTTCACCCGCTTCCACCTTGCCGCCGGGAAATTCCCACAGTCCGCCCTGATGCACATGGTCGGGACGTCGGGTGACCAGCACCGCTCCGCTGGCATCGGCAACGATGCCGACCGCCACGTGTATAACCGACGCGGCGGTGGCTTCGCTCATGTCCGGTACTCGGCGTTGATCCGCACGTAGTCGAAGGACAGGTCGGTGGTCCAGATTCGCGCCGCGGCGTCGCCGCGACCGAGTTCCACCCGGATGGCGATGTCGGGTCGCCGCATGACCGACTGCCCCTGCTCCTCCGTGTAGCCCGGTGCGCGACCGCCGGCGCGGACGATGCAAACCTCGTCCAGATGAATCGCCACCCGTTCCAGGTCCAGATCGACCAGCCCGGCCCGGCCCACCGCCGCCAGAATCCGGCCCCAGTTGGGATCGGAGGCGAAGAAAGCGGTTTTCACCAGCGGCGAGTGAGCGATGGCGTAGGCGACCCGCCGGCATTCGGCCAGGTCCCGGCCACCCTCGACCCGCACGGTGATGAACTTGGTCGCGCCCTCGCCGTCGCGGACGATGGTCTGCGCCAGATCGCCGCAGACCTCGCGCACCGCGACCGCGAAGCGTTCGTATTCCGCGCTGTTGACGGACACGGCCACTCCAGTCTGGCCCGTCGCCAGCAACACGCAGGCGTCGTTGGTCGACGTATCGCCATCCACCGTGATGGCGTTGAACGAATCGGCCACCGCGTCCGCCAGCACGCATCGCAGCGACGCCTCGTCCACGGCGGCGTCGGTGGCGACGAAGGCCAGCAGGGTGGCCATATCCGGGCAAATCATGCCCGCGCCCTTGGCGATGCCGGTCACGGTCACGTCCCGGCCGCCGAGCATCAGTCGCCGCGACGCCCACTTGGGCCGGGTGTCGGTGGTCATGATGCCGTGGGCCGCCTCCATCCAGCCATCCGGCCGCAGCGCCGCCAAGGCCGCCGGCAGACCGGCGATCAGCTTGTCGAGTGGCAACGGTTCGCCGATCACGCCGGTCGAGAACGGCAGCACCTCCTCCGGGCGGCAGCCGGCCCGCTCCGCCAGCGCCCGACACGTCGCCTCGGCAGCCGTCACCCCTTGTCGGCCCGTGCCGGCGTTGGCGTTGCCGGTGTTGATCACCAGATAGCGGGGCGAGGCGGCGGCCAGATGTGCCCGCGCCAGCGTGACCGGCGCGGCGCAAAACGCATTCCGGGTGAAGACGGCGGCGGCCCGGGTCCCGGCCGCGGCCTCGATCACCACCAGGTCGCGGCGGTCGGGATACTTGATGCCGGCGCGGACCGTGCCCAGCCGGATGCCGGCGACGGTAAACGGTTCCATCGTTCTTCTCCCGTTTCAGTTCAACTGGCCGTGGCAGTGCTTGTATTTCTTGCCCGAACCGCAAGGGCAGGGTTCGTTCCGGCCCACCTTGCGGCCTTCGCGCACGAACGGCGTCCGGGGCTCCGGCTGATAGCGGGCTTCGCTGCCGGCATGGCCCTCTTCCTCGGCCTCACCCTCGGCCAGCGCCGACACTTCGGCGTGCTCGAAATGCATGGCGGCGGGTGACGGGCGGCGCGGCGCGGGAATCGGCTCGGGTTCGGTCTGGAACTGGGCACGCACCAGAAAGCCGACCGCCTCCTGATGGATGCGCTGCACCAGCGCCTGAAACATCTCGAACGCCTCGCGCTTGTATTCCTGCTTGGGATTCTTCTGGGCGTAACCGCGCAGATGAATGCCCTGGCGTAAATAGTCCATCGCCGCCAGATGCTCGCGCCAGTGCGTATCCAGCACCTGCAACAACACGGCCTTCTCGAATTGTCGCATCCATTGTCCGCCAACCTGAGCTTCCTTGCCGGCGTAGACCTGCTCCAGTTCGGCGTGAATCCGCTCCCGCAGTGGTTCCTCGTGCAGATCGGGATCGGTGTCCAGCCAGGACCGGACCGGCAGTTGCAACCCGAATTCCCTGGCCAGCGCTTCCTCCAGTCCGGCCACGTTCCATTGCTCCTCCAGGCTCTGCGGCGGGATGTACGGGTCGATCACCTGCTTGAGCACCTCGGCCCGCATCCCCCGCAACGTTTCCGACACGTCCTCGGCTTCCATCAGTTCGTTGCGCCAGGCGTACATGACCTTGCGCTGGTCGTTGGCCACGTCGTCGAATTCCAGCAGATTCTTGCGGATGTCGAAGTTGTGGGCCTCGACCTTGCGCTGGGCGTTCTCGATGGCCTTGGTCACCCAGGGATGCTCGATAGCCTCGCCCTTTTCCATGCCCAGTTTCTGCATCAGCCCCGCCACCCGGTCGGAGGCGAAAATCCGCAGCAGGTTGTCTTCCAGCGACAGATAGAAGCGGCTGGAACCGGGGTCGCCCTGTCGGCCCGAACGACCGCGCAACTGGTTGTCGATGCGCCGCGATTCGTGACGTTCGGTGCCGACTACGTGCAAACCGCCGGCGGCCACCACCTGCTCGTGCCGCGCCTGCCAGCTCCGCCTCGCCTCCTCGAGCGCGGCCTCGGCGGCATCCGGTCCCATGCTTTTCAATTCGGCCTGCAGGTTGCCGCCCAACACGATGTCGGTACCGCGACCGGCCATGTTGGTGGCGATGGTGACAGTGCCCGGTCGTCCCGCCTGGGCGATGATCTCGGCCTCCCGCTCGTGCTGCTTGGCATTCAACACCTGATGAGGAATCTTCTCCTGGTCCAGCAGCTTGGACAGCACTTCCGATACCTCGATGGAGGTGGTGCCGACCAGGGTCGGCTGACCGCGCTGGCGGCAATCGCGGATGTCGGCCAACACCGCTTCGAACTTCTCCTGGGGGGTGAGAAACACCAGATCGCCCATGTCCTTGCGGATCATCGGCAGGTGGGTGGGCACCACGATCACCTCCAGCCCGTAGATTTGCTGGAACTCGAAGGCTTCGGTGTCGGCGGTGCCGGTCATGCCGGCCAGCTTCTGGTACAGGCGGAAATAGTTCTGGAAGGTGATCGAGGCCAGGGTTTGATTCTCGGCCTGAATCGGCACCCCTTCCTTGGCCTCGATGGCCTGATGCAGACCGTCCGACCAGCGCCGGCCCGGCATGGTGCGGCCGGTGAATTCATCGACGATGATGACTTCGCCGTTGCGGACGATGTACTCCACATCCTTATGGAACAGCGCGTGCGCCCGCAGGCAGGCGTTCAGATGATGGAACACGCCGAGATTGGCGGCATCGTACAGACTTTCATCGCCACGCAACAATCCCGCCTCCAGCAGCAGTTCCTCGACCCGCTGATGGCCGTCCTCGGTCAGGTAGACCTGCTTGACCTTCTCGTCCACCGAGTAGTCGCCCGGTCCTTCCTCTTCCCGCTGACGGGTCAGTTTCGGTACGATCTCGTTGACCCGGCGGTACAGTTCGGAGCTTTCCTCCGCTGGCCCGGAGATGATCAGCGGGGTGCGCGCCTCGTCGATCAGGATCGAGTCCACCTCGTCCACCAGCGCGTAATGCAGTGGCCGCTGCACCTTCTGGTCCAGGCTGAAGGCCATGTTGTCGCGCAGATAGTCGAAACCGTATTCATTGTTGGTGCCGTAGGTGATGTCGGCGCCGTAAGCGGCGCGCTTCTCTTCCGGACTCATCCCGGCGACCACCACGCCGACGCTCATCCCCAAAAACCGATAGATTTGCCCCATCCATTCCGAGTCGCGCCGGGCCAGATAGTCGTTCACCGTCACTACGTGCACGCCCTTGCCGGTCAGGGCGTTCAGATAGACCGGCAGGGTCGCCACCAGGGTCTTGCCCTCGCCGGTGCGCATCTCGGCGATCTTGCCCTCGTGCAGCACCATGCCGCCGATCAACTGCACGTCGAAATGCCGCATCTCCAGGGTGCGCTTGCTCGCCTCGCGCACCACCGCGAACGCCTCCGGCAGCAGCGTATCGAGCTTCTCGCCCTGGGCCAGCCGGTTCTTGAATTCGTCGGTCTTGGCGCGCAGTTCCGCGTCACTCAACGCCGCGATGGCGGGTTCCAGAGCGTTAATCCGCTCCGCCACCTTGCGCATGGGGCGGAGCACGCGGTCGTTGCGGCTGCCAAAAATCGTTTTCAGAATATTCATCGATCGGGAGCCTTTACTACGTCGCTTGAAAATAAAACAGGCGGGGATGATACCCCAGCGGCGGGTTTTTTGCGCGGCGTGGCCAGACGGGTCGCATCGGTTGGAAAACGACGACGGCTTTCCGGTTCGATCCCGAAAAGCCGCCGTGGAAAACGCGAAGGAGGAGTGAAAACCCGGAGCCGGACTATTTCAACGGGTAGCCTGGGCCGGTTGCAAATAAGAGATGGGAACTTGCCGTTCGTCGTTGAAGGTGACCTCTTCCCAGGCGGCTCTGTCGGCCAGCAAGGTGCGCAACAGCCGGTTATTGAGCGCGTGGCCGGACTTGTAGCCGGTGAAGGCGCCGATCAGACTACGGCCCAGCAGATACAGGTCGCCGATGGCGTCCAGAATCTTGTGCTTGACGAACTCGTCCTCGTAGCGCAAGCCGTCCTCGTTGAGGATCCGATAGTCGTCCACCACGATGGCGTTGTCCAGCGTGCCGCCCAGCGCCAGCCGCCGCTCGCGCAGATATTCGAGATCGCGCATGAAGCCGAAGGTGCGCGCCCGGCTGACTTCCTTGACGAAGGAGGTGGTCGAGAAATCCACCACCGCATGTTGGTTGCGACCCTTGAACAGCGGATGGTCGAAGGCGATGGTGAATTCGACCTTGAAGCCGGCGAAAGGATCGAACCGCGCCCACTTGTCGTCGTCTTCCACCACGACCGGCCGCTTGATGCGGATAAAGCGCTTGGGCGCGTTCTGCTCCTGGATTCCGGCCGACTGAATCAGAAACACGAAGGGACCGGCGCTGCCGTCCATGATCGGCACTTCGGCGGCGCTCACGTCCACGTAGGCATTGTCGATGCCCAATCCCGCGAACGCCGAGAGCAGATGTTCGACCGTGGAAATGCGCGCTTTCCCCTTGACCAGAGAGGTGGAAAGCTGGGTGTCCCCGACATTTTGCGGGCAGGCCTTGATCTCGACCGGCGCGGGCAGATCGACCCGCCGGAATACAATACCGACATCGGGCGCCGCGGGCCTTAACGTCAAATAGACCTTATCGCCGGTATGCAGACCGACACCGGTCGCCCGAATGGCGTTTTTCAAGGTTCGCTGCCTAATCATGTCAGGTCCCCCAACACGTCGATTGAACTGGAGCACGGCGCTTCGGTTCGCCGCGCGGATGCGCGGTCGCGCATCCCACGAAATACCGACCGGTTTTGACAGTCGGCAACCGATGCACCTTTCTACGTTGCAATCAAGATACCACAGTCCGTAGCTATCTTGCAACTTTTGTTTCTCATTCGCAACTACAACTGTTGTTAAGTTACGAAAGTCGGTGCTCCAGCAATCAGCGGGATCCGCCACCGCCGCCCATTCGGTAACGGTCGCTCCGGTCGGGACCGGTCGCTCCGGTATTTTTCCGATCCACCTCAATCCGCCTGACGGCGCAGGAATGCCGGGATATCCAGATAGTCCAGGTCGTCCACCCGCTCCCGTTCGCTCGGGTTATCGCCGACCGCCTTCTGCCGAGCGCTGGGCCGGTCGTGACGGAAATGCGCTTCACCGTCGCCCGGCCGCTGCACCAGCTTGAAGGGCGGAATCGCCGTCTCCCGTTCGCGTGGACCGGTCTGCTTGACCGGCACGGCCTGGCCGATGCCGGTCGCCACGATGGTAACCCGGATTTCATTATGCATCTCGGGATCGATGGCCGTGCCCACCACCACGGTGGCGTCGTCGGAGGCCAGTTCCTTGATGGTGTTGCCGACTTCCTCGAACTCGCCGATGGTCAGATCCATGCCCGAGGTGATGTTGACCAGCAGGCCCTTGGCGCCCGCCAGGTTGACATTTTCCAACAAGGGGCTGGCGATGGCCGCCTCGGCCGCTTCGCGGGCGCGTCCGTCGCCGACCGCCCGACCGGAACCCATCATCGCCATGCCCATTTCGGCCATCACGGTGCGCACGTCGGCGAAATCCACGTTGATCAGTCCGGGCCGGGTGATCAACTCGGCGATGCCCTGCACCGCGCCCAGCAACACGTCGTTGGCGGCCTTGAAGGCGTCCAGCAGGCTGGCGCTCTTGCCCAGCACCGTCAACAGTTTCTCGTTGGGAATGGTGATCAGCGAATCCACGGTTTCGCTCAATTCGCGAATGCCCCGCATCGCCACTTCCATGCGCTTCTTGCCCTCGAACGGGAAGGGCCGGGTGACCACCGCCACGGTCAGGATCCCCATCTCCTTGGCCAGTTGCGCCACCACGGGAGTGGCGCCGGTTCCCGTGCCGCCGCCCATGCCGGCGGTGATGAACACCATGTCGGCGCCCTGCATCACCTCCCGGATGCGTTCGCTGTCTTCCTGCGCCGCCTGCCGGCCCACGTCGGGGTTGGCCCCGGCCCCCAGCCCCTTGGTGATATTGGCGCCCATCTGCAGGGTGATCGGCACCGAGCAGGTTTTCAGGGCTTGCGCGTCGGTGTTGGCGCAGATGAAATCCACCCCCTCGACGCTGGCGGTCAACATGTGCTGTACGGCATTGCTGCCGCCGCCGCCCACGCCAATGACTTTAATGACAGCGTTTTCCGTCTTGGCATCCATCAACTCGAACATAATGGTCTCTCCTCAATCGATGGTTGATCGACTCAACATTCCCGGCCCAAGCGTTAAAAATTTCCCTGAAACCAGCTCTTCATCCGGGTCCACAATCCCTTGCGGCCCGCCCGCGACACCGGGCTCGGCCTGAGCGGCCGATTCTCGTTACCGAACAGCAACAACCCCACCGCGGTGGCATAAATCGGATTGCGCACCACGTCCTGCAAGCCGGTCACGTCGTGCGGCAAGCCCAGCCGCACCGGCATATGCAAAATGTCCTCGGCCAGTTCCACGACGCCATCCATCTTGGAACTGCCACCCGTCAGCACTACGCCCGCCGCGATCAGGTTCTCGAAGCCGCTGCGCTCGAGTTCTTCCCGCGCCAGCTCGAAAAATTCCTCGTAACGCGGCTCCACCACCTCGGCCAGCGCGTGACGGGAGAGCGCCCGGGCGGCGCGGTCGCCGACGCTGGTCACGTCGATCCGTTCGTCCTGCCGCGCCAGTTGCTTGAGGCAGCAGGCGTGCTTGATCTTGATTTCCTCCGCTGAATGGGTCGGCGTGCGGAAGGCCACCGCGATGTCGTTGGTCACCTGATCGCCGGCAATGGGAATCACGGCGGTGTGATTGATCGCGCCGTGGGTGAAGACCGCCAGGTCGGTGGTGCCGCCGCCCATATCCATCAGGCAGACCCCCAGTTCCTTCTCGTCCTGAGCCAGCACCGCCCGGCTGGAGGCGAGTTGCTGGAGAATGATGTCGTCCACCTCCAGCCCGCAGCGCTGCACGCATTTGACGATGTTCTGAGCCGCGCTCACCGCGCCGGTGACGATATGCACCCGGGCTTCCAGCCGCACGCCCGACATCCCGACCGGGTCCTGGATGCCTTCCTGGTTATCGATGATGAATTCCTGCGGCAGGATGTGCAGGATCTTCTGATCGGCCGGAATCGCCACCACCCGCGCCGCCTCCATCACCCGCTCCACGTCCGCCGGCGTCACTTCGTGATTCTTGATGGCGGTGACGCCATGGGAATTGAGGCCCCGGATATGGCTGCCGGAAATCCCGGTATACACCGAATGGATCCGGCAGCCGGCCATCTGCTCCGCTTCGTCGACCGCGTGCCGGACCGACTGCACGGTGGATTCGATGTTGACCACCACGCCCTTTTTCAATCCCCGCGAGGGATGGGAACCGATTCCGACCACCTCGATGGTTCCGTCCGGACCGACCTCGCCGACGATGGCGACGATCTTCGAGGTGCCGATATCGAGCCCGACGATCAGATTCTTGTCTTCTTTTCTGGACATGACCGCTCCATCTCCCGCAATCGCCTAGCCCGCCGCCGGAGCCGGCCGCTCGGCTTTCCAACGCACGGCGAACCCGTTGACGTACCGCAAGTCCACCACCGCGATCCGGTCGATCTGGCCGGCCAGCACCCGCGGATAAATCCGCGCCAGCCGCCGCAACCGCTCCTCGAATCGCTCGCGCCCCACATACACCTCCAGGCCATTGTCGAAGGTCAGCCACCACGCTCGCCGTTCGTCCTGCACCAGTTTCACCAGCTTCAACCCCAGGGGTTCGAACAGCGCGCGAGTTTCACGGTAGGCGTCGATCAGGGTTTTTTCATGGCCGTCCGGCCCGGCCAGCCTCGGCCAGGGGCCGGGCTGCCGCAGCACGGTCGGTCGAAACCGGCGGCCGTTCACATCCACCATCTCGTGTTCGCCCCAGTAACCGAAGGCGATCCGTTCGCGCAGGGTGATTTCCACCGTATCCGGCCACCAGCGCCGCACCGACACCTGCTCGATCCAGGGATTCGCCGCCAGCGCCGCGTGCAGGGCGTCCAGATTGGCGACGAAAAAATTCCGGCCCAGGTACTCGCCGGCAACCGCGTGAAAATCCGCCTCGGCCAGGTTGCGCAACTCGCCTTCGACGCGGACCTGGCGCAACGGGAACGCGCCCGGCTCGCGCAACTTCTGGTCCCCGACCCGCAGACCGAATCCGACCGCCGCCAGCGCCAGCGCCACCCCCAGCCAGCGCAGCGGCGGCCCCCAAACCGTTTTCCACCGTTCCCACGCGGCCGCTGGGTTGCGCGTGAGCGGCGTCGCGCCCCGGCGGTGCCTGTGCCCGAACCGCATCGCGCCCTCCGCTCAGCCCGGTCGCGCCAGGCTCGTTTCCAGAATGCGCCAGACCAGTTCCTCGAAACTCAGGCCGGCCACCCGCGCCGCCAGCGGCACCAGGCTGTGATCGGTCATGCCGGGCACGGTGTTGACCTCCAGCAGCCAGGGCTGGCCACCCGCGTCAACCATCAGATCCACCCGACCCCAGCCGTAACCGTTCACCGCGGCGAAAGCCCGGCGCACCAGCCTCCGCAATTCCGCCTCCCGTTCCTCGGGCAGACCGCAGGGACAGAGGTAGCGGGTATCGTCGGCGTGGTATTTGGCTTCGTAGTCGTAGAATTCGCGCGGCGTCTCCAACCGGATCAGCGGCAGGGTCTCGCCCTGCAACAGACCGCCGGTATATTCCTGGCCCTGGATCCAGGGTTCCACCAGCACCGGCGAATCGCAGGCGGCGGCCCGCTCCCACGCGCTCTGGAATTGCGCGGGATCGTTGACCCGGCTGATGCCGATGCTGGAGCCCTCGCGGGAAGGCTTTACCGCCAGCGGCAGGCCCAGTTCGGCGGCAGCCTCCGCCAGTTCCGCGGCGCTCCCGACCAGTCGGCAAGGCGGCGTCGGCAGCCCCATACCCAGCCAGATTCGCTTGGTGCGCAGCTTGTCCATCCCCAGCGCCGAGGCCAGCACACCGCTGCCGGTGTAGGGCAGGCCCAGGATTTCCAGCGCGCCCTGAATCACGCCGTCCTCGCCGCCGCGCCCGTGCAGGACGACGAACACCCGGTCGAAGCCGCCATCGGCCAGTACCCGCAGAATCCCACGGTCGGCGTCGATGCCGTGCGCGTCCACGCCGCGCGCCTGCAGCGCCCGCAACACCGCCTGGCCACTGACCAGCGAAACCGCCCGTTCCGCCGACCAGCCGCCCATCAGGACCGCCACCTTGCCGAATTCCGCTGGCTCGCTCACCGTGTACCGCTGTGTCTGCCGCATCCGCTTCCTCCCCGATTTGCCCAGCCTCAAGATTCGCGCCGATTCCGCCCGTTCAGCGCCCGCCCGGCAAGCCGTCGCGGCCCAGTTGCACCGCCAGCGCGCCGATGTCGCCCGCCCCCATCAGCAACAGCAGATCGCCGTCGCGCAGCAAATCCGGCAACACCGCCGGCAGGTCGGCGGTCTGCTCGACGAAAACGGGATCCACCTTGCCGCGCGTCCGAATCGCCCGGCTCAGGCTGCGCCCGTCGGCTCCGGCGAGCGGCTTCTCGCCGGCCGGATACACGTCCAGCAGGATCAGCGTGTCCACTTCGGACAGCACCTGGGCAAAGTCGTCGAACAGGTCGCGGGTCCGGCTGAAGCGGTGCGGCTGGAACGCCAGCACCAGCCGCCGTCGCGGCCAGGCGCCGCGCAAGGCGGTCAGCACCGCCTGGATCTCGCGCGGATGGTGACCGTAGTCGTCCATCACGGTGACGCGGCCACCGTCAGGCAACCGCAGCTCGCCATGCTGTTGGAAACGCCTGCCGATGCCCTGGAAATTCTGCAAGGCGCGGCGAATGGCGGTTTCCGCCACACCCAGTTCGTGGGCGACCGCGATGGCCGCCAGCGCGTTCAACACGCTGTGCCGGCCCGGCAGGTTCAGGGTGATCGGCAACGGCGACTTGAAGTTCGGCAGATGGGCCAGAAACCGGGTGCGCAAACCTTCCTGGACGATCTCGGTCGCCCGGGCATCGCAATCCTCCGCGGTCCCGTAGGTCAGCACCGGCCGGCTCAACCGCGGCAGAATCGCCCGCACCTGCGGATCGTCGGCGCACAGCACCGCCAGCCCGTAGAACGGCAGATGGTGCAGAAACTCGACGAAGGTTTCGCGCAACTTCCCGAAATCGCCGCCGTAAGTCGGCAGATGGTCGGCGTCGATGTTGGTCACCACCGCCAGCATCGGTTGCAGGAACAGGAACGAGGCATCGCTCTCGTCGGCCTCGGCCACCAGATAGCGGCCCGCGCCCAGCCGGGCGTTGGCGCCGGCGCTGTTCAGCCGGCCACCGATGACAAAGGTCGGATCCAGGCCGCCCTCGGCCAGCAGACTGGTGATCAGACTGGTGGTGGTGGTCTTGCCGTGGGTGCCGGCCACCGCGATGCCGAAGCGAAACCGCATCAGTTCGGCCAGCATCTCGGCGCGCGGCACCACGGGAATGCGCGCCGCCCGCGCCGCCGCCACCTCGGGGTTGTCCTCGGCCACCGCGCTGGAGATCACCACCACGTCGCAGTCGGCGACCTGTTCGGCGGCATGGCCCTGACGGATGGTCGCCCCCAGTTGGGCCAGGCGCGCGGTCACGGCGCTGGCGCGCAGGTCGGACCCGGACACGGTGTAGCCCAGATTCAGCAGCACTTCGGCGATGCCGCTCATGCCGGCTCCGCCGATGCCGACGAAATGAATATGGCGAATGCGGCGCATGTCGCGCCACGCTTCCGGGATCGCCGCCAACAGGGGTTTCTCCATATTCTCGACTCGGGTTGTAGCCATCGTTCAGGAGCGCACCTGTTCCAGGCACGCCGCCGCCACCTGTTCGGCGGCTTCGATTTTCGCCAATCGCCTGGCCGCCTCGGCCATTTCCAGCAAGCGGGGGCGGTCGCCGCACAGTTCCCGCAGGCTGCCCGCCAGCCGTTCGGCGGTCAGTTCCGTCTGCTGGCGAACCAGCGCCGCGCCACCCTGTTCCAGAAACCGGGCGTTGGCGGTCTGGTGGTCGTCCACCGCGAACGGAAACGGAACCAGGATCGAGCCGATTCCGGCCGCCGCCAGTTCGGCGACGGTCAGCGCTCCGGCGCGGCACAGCACCAGATCGGCCCAACCGTAGGCCGCGGCCATGTCCTCGATAAACGGCATCAGCCGCGCCGTCACCCCGGCGTCCCGATAGGCCGTCAGCGCCGTTTCGTGCAACCGGCCACCGGCCTGGTGCCAGACCTCCGGGCGTTCGCTCTCGTCGAGCAGCGCCAAGGCCCGGGGCACCAGCCGATTCAGCGCCAGGGCGCCCTGGCTGCCGCCCACCACCAGCAAGCGCGGCGGACCGGCGCGCCCGGCGAACCGCTCCGCCGGCGGCGGCAACGCCGCGATGGGCGCGCGCACCGGATTACCGACGGTCAGGGCCCGCCGCGCCGCCGGGAAGGTGGCGGGGAACGCCTCCAGCACCCGGTCGGCGATTCGGGCCAGCCAACGGTTGGTCAGCCCGGCGATGGCGTTCTGTTCGTGCACCACCAGCGGAATCCCCAGCGACCGGGCCGCCAGCCCACCCGGACCGCTGACGAAACCGCCCATGCCCAGCACCACGCGCGGGCGCAGGCGACGCAGGATCGTCCCGGCCTGCCAAATCGCCCGCCCCAGCATCAGCGGCATCTCCAACAGGCGGCGCGCGCCCTTGCCGCGCAGGCCGGCGACGCCGATCCATTCCATCGGAATGCCCGCTTTCGGCACCAGCGCCGCCTCCAGACCGCGCCGGGTGCCCATCCACGCCACCGGCGTCCCGCGTTCCCGCAGCCGCTCGGCCACCGCCAGCGCCGGGAACACGTGACCGCCGGTGCCGCCGGCCATGATCAGCACCGGCCTTGCCCCGCTCATTCCCCGTGCACTCCGCCGGCGCGGGTTTCCACGTCGATCCGCAGCAGCAGCGCCAGCGCCATGCACATCGTCACCACACTGCTGCCGCCATAGCTCATCAGCGGCAGGGTCAACCCCTTGGTCGGCAACACGCCCATGTTGACCCCCATGTTGAACAACGCCTGGATGCCGAACCACAGCCCGATGCCATAAGCCAGCCAGGCCGAGAACTGCAGGCCCAGGCGCTCGGCCCGCTGCCCGATCCTGAATGCCCGCCACACCAGGGTCATGAACAGCACGACGACGATCAGGATGCCCGCCAGCCCCAGTTCCTCGGCCAGCACCGCGAACAGAAAATCGGTATGGGCCTCGGGCAGATAGAACAGCTTCTGCACGCTCTCGCCCAGCCCGACCCCGAACAGTTCGCCGCGCCCGATGGCGATCAGCGACTGGACCAGCTGGAACCCGCCGGCGAAGGGATCGTCCCAGGGATTGATAAAGCTGAAGACCCGCTCCCGGCGATAGGGCGAGGAGAAGATCAGGACCGCCATCGCCGCGGCCGTGCCCACTTGCAGGGCGCCGAACTGCCACAGATTGACGCCGGCCAGGAACACCATGCCCAGCGCGGTCGCCATCAGCACCACCACGCTGCCGAAATCCGGCTCCAGCAGCAGCAGCACCGCCAGCACCGCCAGCACCGCCATGGGCCGAAACAGCGCCAGCGCCGAGGTTCGCAAGTCCGCCGTCCGCAATTCCTCGCCGTGCCGCTTGAGATAGCCGGCCACGTAAATCAGGGTGAACAGCTTGGCGATTTCCGAAACCTGGATATTGATGGGACCGATCCCGATCCAGCGCATGCTGCCGTTCACTTCCCGGCCTACGCCGGGGATCAGCACCAGGATCAGCAGGCCGACCGCCAGCAGCAGCAACAGGGGACCGACCCGTCGCCAGCGAACCACCGGGATTTGAAAGAGCAGCCCGGCCGTCAGCAGCCCGGCCAGCACGAACGCGCCCTGGCGGACGACGAAATGGAAGGGCTGGCCCTGGCCGGTTCCGGCATCGGCGGCGATGGGTATCGAGGCCGACGCCACCATCAGCAGGCCCAGGGCCAGCAGCAGCAAGGCCGGGATCAACACCCAGGGGTCGGGAAACGGCAGCGCGTTGCGGCCTTCGCCGGCGCGCGGCAATCTGCTTCGGTTCAGAGCGGTGGCAGCGTTCAGCATCCGGCCAGCCTCCGCACGGCGGCGGCGAACACGGCGCCGCGCTCTTCGTAGCCGCTGAACATGTCGTAACTGGCGCAGGCCGGCGACAGCAGCACGCTATCGCCGGCCTGCGCCAGTTCCGCCGCCGCCACCACCGCCTGCTCCATGTCGGCCACCGGCCGCAGCGGCGCGCTGTCGCCCAGCGCGGCGGCGATCAGCGGCGCATCGCGCCCGATCAGCACCACCGCCCGCGCCTTGCCGGTCAGCGCCGCGCGCAGCGGCGTAAAATCCTGATTCTTGCCGTCGCCGCCGGCGATCAGCACCACCCGGCCCGGCAGGCCACGCACCGCTGCCACCGTCGCCCCGACGTTGGTGCCCTTGGAGTCGTCGAACCAGCGCACCCCACCCCGTTCCAGCACCAGGGCGGTCCGGTGCGGCAGACCGGCGAAGTCCCGCAACGCCGCCAACATCGCCTCCCGGCGCAGGCCGAGGGCGTGACCCATGGCCAGCGCCGCCAGCGCATTGGCGAGATTGTGGTCGCCGCTGATTTGCAACTCCGAGACGGCGATCCAGCGTTGCCGGCCACGGGCCAGCCAGGTTTCGCCGCCCTCCCGGCGCAGGCCGAAGTCGTCCTCGCCGGGTTCGTCCAGGGTGAAACGCCGCGCGTCCCGGCCCGGCTCGACCATCGCCATGACCGCCGGGTCGTCGGCGTTGACCACCATCACCCCGTCGCCCCGGAAAATCCGCCGCTTGGCGGCGATGTAATCGTCCAGGGTGTCGTAACGGTCCATGTGGTCGGGGCTGATGTTCAGTACCGTCGCCACCCGCGCGTTCAGGCTGTGGGTCGTTTCCAGCTGAAAGCTGGACAGCTCCAGAACGTACAGTTCGAGCGCCGCCGCGGCTCCCGCGCGCCATTCCGCCCCCAGCCACAGATCGAGCGCCGGATCGCCGAGATTGCCGCCGACCGCCGCGCGCACGCCGGCGCGCGCAACCATCGCTCCCAGCAGGGTCGTGACCGTGCTCTTGCCGTTGGAGCCGGTGATGGCCGCGATGGGCAGCCGGGTCAGGCGGGCCAGCAGTTCGATGTCGCCCCAGACCGGCACGCCGCGTGCCGCCGCCGCGGCGATGACCGGCGTCGCGACCGCGACGCCCGGACTGACCAGCAGGCGCGTCGCGTCCGCGAACAGCGCCGGATCGAAGCCGCCCGGATGGACGGGCACGTCGGGAAACTCCGTCCGCAGCGCCGCCAGGCCCGGTGGCTCGGCGCGGCTGTCGGTCACGGCGACCGTCGCGCCCAGCGCTTTCAGCGCCCGCACCGCCGACAGGCCGCTTTTGCCGAGCCCCACCACCAGCGTGGTTCCGTCCAGTTGCGGCATCCGCGCTTCTCCCCCTTACCGGATCTTCAGGGTTGACAGGCCGACCAGCACCAGAATGATGGTGATGATCCAGAAACGGACGATCACCCGCGGCTCCGGCCAGCCATTGAGCTCGAAGTGATGATGCAGCGGCGCCATGCGAAAGATGCGTCGTCCCGTGAGCTTGAACGAGGCCACCTGCAGGATCACCGACACGGTTTCCATGACGAACACGCCGCCCATCACGAACAACACCAGTTCCTGCCGCACCGCCACCGCGATGGTGCCCAGCGCCGCGCCCAGCGCCAGCGCGCCGACATCGCCCATGAACACCTGGGCGGGATAGGCGTTGAACCAGAGGAAACCCAGTCCCGCGCCGACCATCGCCCCGCAGAACACCATCACCTCGCCTACCCCCGGCACATAGGGAATGCCGAGATAATCGGCGAAGATGCGGTTGCCGGAGGCGTAGCAGAACACCGCCAGCGCACCGGCGACCATGGCGGTCGGCACGATGGCCAGACCGTCCAGGCCGTCGGTGAGGTTGACGGCGTTGCTGGAACCGACGATGACGAAATAGGTGAGCGGGATGAACAGCCAACCGAGATTCAGGGCCACGTTCTTGAAGAACGGCACGATCAATTGCGTTTCCACCGGCGCCTGGGCGGTCACGTACAGCAGCAGCGCCGCCGCCAGGCCGATGCAGGATTGCAAGGAATACTTGGCGCGCGCCGACAGGCCCTTGGAATTGCGCAGAATCAGCTTCTTGTAGTCGTCCACCCAGCCAATCGCGCCGAACGCCAGCGTCGTCAGCAGCACGATCCAGACGTAGTGGTTGCGCGGGTCCGCCCACAGCAGGGTGGCGACGGCGATGGCGATCAAAATCAGGGCTCCGCCCATGGTGGGGGTGCCCGCCTTGGAAAAATGGCTTTTGGGGCCATCCTCGCGAATCTGCTGGCCAATCTGATACCGGCTCAACCGCTGGATCATGACCGGCCCGACGATCAGGGAAATGAGCAACGCCGTCAGCACTCCCAGAATTCCCCGCAGGGTCAGGTACTGGAACACATTGAAACCGCTGTAAAGGTTTTTGGCCAACCACTCCGCCAGCAAAACCAGCATCAGTCATGCCCCTCCCGGCTGGCGGACGGTTCCCCGGCTTCCGCCAAGGCCGCCACCACCCGTTCCATCCGCATCCCGCGCGAACCCTTGACCAGCACGACGGCCGGTCCGCCGTCCTGGAGATCGCGGCTCAGGTCCGCGATCAGCGCTTCCACGTCGACGTAATGACGGCCGCCGTCCGCGAACGCCGCCGCCGCCGCGCGGCTGTGTTCGCCCACGGCGTACAGCCGCTCGAATCCCGCCTCGCGGGTCGCCCGTCCCGACCGGGCGTGCAATTCATCCGCCGCCGGCCCCAGTTCCCGCATGTCGCCCAGCACCAGCCACTTGCGGCCCGGCTCCGCGCCGACCGCGTCCAACGCGGCGGCCAGCGAGGCGGGATTGGCGTTGTAGGCATCGTGGATCACCGCGCCACCGTGCCGACCGCGCAGCCGTTGCAGCCGGCCGCCGACGCCCCGCAATCCCTCCAACCCCTGGCGGACGTCGTCCAGCGTGGCCCCGACCGCCAGCGTCGCCGCCGTTGCCGCCAGCGCGTTGCGGACGTTGTGCCGGCCCGGCAGCGGCAACTGGATTTCGATTTCATTGCCGTCGGCGCTCAATCGGAACCGGTTGGTCGCCGGATCGAGCACCCGGCCGCTCACCGCCGCAGGCCGGTCCAGTCCGAAATCGATGATCAGCCGTCCCGGATTCAGGCCGGCCCAATAATCGGCGTAGGGATCGTCGCGGTTGACGACCGCCACGCCATTCGGTCCCAGTCCCTGGAAAATCTCGCCCTTGCCGCGCGCCACGCCGGCCACGTCGCCGAAGCCTTCCAGATGGCAGGGACCGGCATTGTTGATGATCGCCACGTCCGGCCTTGCGAGTTCGGTCAGATAAGCGATCTCGGCGTGATGGTTGGCGCCCATCTCGATCACGGCGTAGGCGTGCTCGCCGTTCAGGCGCAGCAGGGTCAGCGGCACGCCGATGTCGTTGTTGAGATTGCCCTCGGTCGCCAGGGTCGGCCCCCGGACCCGCAGGATGGCGGCGATCATCTCCTTGAGCGTGGTCTTGCCGTTGCTGCCGGTCAGCGCGATCAGCGGTCCGGCGAACCGCGCCCGCCAGACCGCGCTCAATCGACCCAGCGCCAGCCGGGTATCGGTCACCCGCAATTGCGGCAGCGGATCGGCTACCCACCGGCTGACCAGCGCCGCGCACGCCCCCCGCTCCCGCGCGGCGGCGATGAAGTCGTGGCCGTCGAAGTTGGGTCCGGCCAGCGCCACGAACAAGGCGCCCGCCGATAGCCGGCGACTGTCGACGCCGACCGCGGCGAAGGCGACCTCGTCGCCCACCACCTCGCCCCCCAGCAGGCGGGCGGCTTGCCGCAGGCTCAAGGAAGAACCGGCGTCATCCATTCAGGCGGCCTCATCCCGACGGTGGAGAGACAGACACTCGCGCACGACCGCATGGTCGCTGAACGGCAATCGTTCCGTGCCCACGATCTGATAATCCTCGTGCCCCTTGCCGGCGATCAACACGATGTCGCCGGGCCCGGCGGCGGCCAGTGCCCGCGCGATGGCCGCCCGGCGGTCGCGGATGACCGAAACCGTCCCGGGCCGCCGCATTCCGGCCAGGATGTCGGCGACGATCCGTTCCGGATCCTCGGTGCGCGGGTTGTCGTCGGTCACGAGCACCCGGTCGGCCAACCGCTCGGCCACCGCACCCATCAACGGCCGCTTGCCGGGATCGCGGTCCCCACCGCAGCCGAACACGCACCACAGCCGGTTGCCGCCATGTTCCCGCAACGCGCTCAGGACTTGTTCCAAAGCGTGGGGGGTGTGGGCGTAGTCCACCACCGCCAGCGGTTGCCCGACGCCACCACCCAGCCGCTCCATCCGCCCCGGCACCGGCGCCGCTCGCGTTACCCGCGCCAGCGCCTCGGCGAACGGCAGTTCCAGCGCCAGCAGCGTCGCCACGCTCGCCAGCAGGTTGCTGGCGTTGAACCGCCCCAGCAAGCCAACCCGCAATTCGCCATCACCCCAGGACGAGCGGATTCGCAGCCGCAGTCCGGAGGGCGTCAACTCCGGGTTTTCTCCCCAAACGAACCGCTCCAGCCGTTCCGGTCGCTGGCCGAGACCGTAACCGATGGTTTGGGACCGCCTGCCCGGCTCGGCGGCGATCTCCCGACCGAAGGCGTCGTCCAGATTCAGTACCGCCCACCTGGGTCGATGCTCAAAAAACAGGCGGCGCTTGGCCGCCGCGTAGGCTTCCGGCGTGCCGTGATAATCCAGATGGTCGCGGGTGAGGTTGGTCAGCACCCCCACCGCGAAGCCGACGCCGTTCACCCGGCCTTGATCCAGGGCGTGCGAAGACACTTCCATCACCGCATGACGCCGACCGGCGGCGACCAATCCGGCCAACCAGCGCTGCACGGCCAGCGGGTCCGGCGTCGTGTGCGGCGACGGCTCGGTTTGGCCGTATGCACCGACTCCCAGCGTGCCGAGAATGCCGCACGGCCCGGAATCCGCGTCGCTCAACGCCTGGGCGATAAAATGGGCGCAGGAGGTTTTGCCGTCGGTGCCGGTGATGCCGACCACCGGCAAGCGCCGGGAGGGTTCTCCATGGAACCGACTGGCGATCAGCCCCATTTTCCGGCGCAATTCCGGCACGGTCAGCAGCGGCAATCCGCAAGCATCGGCAGCCGGCGAACCTTCGTAAGGCGGTTCCCAGACCACCGCCAGTGCCCCCGCCGCCCGGACCGCTTCCAGAAACTCCAAGCCGTGCCGGTTCCCGCCGCGCACCGCGAAAAACAAGTCTCCCGCCCGGACCGCGCGGCTGTCGGCAGCCAGCCCGACGACCGGCCGCCCGACCAGGTTCGCCGGCGCCTCGGCAAAACCGGCCAGCAGCTCGCCCAGAGTCGGTGGCAGCGCACGGCTCATGGCGTCCCCTCGGCCGCGGGGGCCATGCCGGCGATCTTCATGGTCGGCAGGTCGTCCGGGGTGATGTTGAGGATGCGCAGCACGCCGCCCATGGTCTTGCCGAACACCGGCGCCGCGACCGTGCCGCCGTAATAGGCCCCACTCTTGGGCTCGTCGATGATGATCACCATCACCAGGCGGGGGTTGCTGGCCGGCACCATGCCGGCGAACAGGGAAAAGTAACGGTTGCTGGCATAACGACCATTGACGATCTTATGCACCGTGCCGGTCTTACCGGCAACCTGGTAGCCGGGCACCGCCGCCTTGGCGCCAGTACCCGCCCTGGTCACGGCCTGCTCCAGCATCGACCGCACCTGCCGCACCGCGCGGGCCGACAGCACCCGCCGCTCTGCGGCCGGGTCGAGCGGTTTTTCGCGCTTCAGGATGGTCAGCGGTCGCCGGATCCCATCCGCCGCCAACACCGCATACGCTTGGGCCAACTGCAACATGTTGACGGACAGGCCATAACCGAACGAGTGATTGGCGTGGCCGATTTCCCCGCCCCAGCGGCTGAAATGGTGCAGAACGCCGGGTTGCTCGCCGATCAACCCCACCCCGGTCGGCGAGCCGAAGCCGATGTTTTTGTACAGTTGCCACAACCGCTCCGCCGGCATCGACAGGGCGATCTTGCTGGTGCCGACGTTGCTGGACTTGCTGATGACGCGGGTGACATCGATCAAACCGTAGTTATGCACGTCGCGGACCAGATGGCGGCCCACCCTCAGGAAACCCGGCGCGGTATTCACCAGCGTGCCCGGCGTCCATTTACCGCTCTCCAGCGCCAGGGCGATGGCAAAGGGCTTCATGGTCGAACCCGGCTCATACACATCGGTGACCGCCCGGTTGCGCAGCAGATCGCCCCGCAAGTCCTTGCGATTATTGGGATTGCCGGCGGGCTGATCCACCATCGCCAGGATCTCGCCGGTCGCCACATCCACGATCACCGCGGAACCGGCGCTGGCCCTGTGGTCGACCACCTCGGTCTTGAGCGCGCGATAGGCCAGATACTGCAACCGCCGGTCGATACTCAAGGTCACTTGCTGGCCGGGCCGCGGGACCTGGATGCTCTCCACGTCCTCCACCACCTGGCCACGCCGGTCCTGGATTACCCGCTTGAAGCCCGGGGCGCCGCGCAATTGGGCGTCGAACGTTTTTTCCAGCCCCTCCTGCCCGAAGTCGTCGATGTCGGTGAACCCCAGCAGATGCGAGGTCACTTCGGCGTCGGGGTAATAGCGGCGATATTCCCGCTTCGAATACACGCCGGGAATTTTGAGTTGCAGAATCCGCTGGGCCTCGTTCGGCGTCATATGCCGGCGCAGATAAACAAACTGGCGGTTTTCGCGACCCGCCAGTTTCTGTTCCAACTCCGCCACCTTCAATCCCAGCAGCGGCGCCAGCATCGGCCAATGCTCGCGCTGCCGCAACAACTCCGCCGGCTGCGCCCAGATCGAATCCACCGGCGAACTGACCGCCAACGGTTCGCCGTTGCGATCCACGATCATGCCGCGATGGGCCGACACCTCGACCGTACGCAGATAGCGCTCGCTGCCCTGCTCCTGCAAAAAGTCCTTGTGGATCAATTGCAGGTAAGCGGCGCGCGCGACCATGCCGCCCGCCGCCGCGCACAACAGGCCCAGCATCAGGCCATGGCGGGTCACCTTGCGGACCAAGGCCCACGCCTGGCGCAGCGGCGTCTCCGAAGCCGGTTTATCGTGAAACGTGCTCATGGGGCGTGATGTAGAGAACTTCGCCAGGATCCGGAATCAGCATTTTCAGCCGTTTCCGCGCCATTTCCTCGACCACGGCGTCTGTAACCAGAGTGCTCTGTTCCAGTTGGAGCGATTCCCATTCGATTTCAATGTCATCCCGTTCCGCTTGCAGTTTCTGCAATTGAATGAACAACTGCCGGTTGGCGTGCTGGGTGTAGACCACCCCCACCCCGGAGCCCAGCACGGCGCCGGCCAGCAATACGATCAGCAGAATCCCGCTTTTCATCACAGCCGTTCCGCCACGCGCAACCGGGCGCTGCGCGCGCGCGGATTGGCCGCGATTTCCGCGGCGCCGGGCCGTACCGCTCGGCCGACGAGCCGCAGAGTCATCCCTGCCGGCGCCCCCGTCACGGGCAAATCCGGCGGCAATTCCCGTCCGCGCGCCTGCTCCCGCATGAATCGCTTGACCACCCGATCCTCCAGCGAATGGAAGCTGATCACCACCAACCGCCCGCCGGGCGCCAGTACTCGCACCGCCTGCGGTAGCGCCGCCTGTAATTCGCGCAATTCATCGTTGACCACGATCCGAATGGCTTGAAACGCGCGGGTGGCTGGATGCTTGCCGGGTTCGCGGGTGGGTACGGCGGCGGCGACGATGTCCGCCAGCCGCGCGGTGGTCGTGATCGGCGCCTGCTGGCGGGCCACGACGACGGCGCGCGCGATGCGTCGATAAAACCGCTCCTCGCCAAACTCCACCAGAGCCCGCCCCAATTCCGTCTCGCCGACCCGGTTGAGCCATTCGGCCGCGCTGTTTCCGCGGGTTGGGTCCATCCGCATGTCCAGCGTTCCATCCCGACTGAAACCGAAGCCACGCGCCGGATCGTCCAGTTGCGGCGAGGACACGCCCAGGTCGAACAGAATCCCGTTCACCCGGCCGTCCAGTCCGCGCCCGGCGATGATCTCAGCCAGACGGCTGAACGCGGCCTGAACGAACTGAAACCGCGCATCGTCTCGAAACCCGGTCTTCGCCCATTCTCCCGCCGCCGGATCGCGGTCCAGCGCCAGCAACGATCCTGTCGGCCCCAGCGACTCCAGAATCGCCGCCGCGTGACCGCCCCGGCCAAACGTGGCATCCACGTAACAGCCATCGGGACGAACGACCAGCTCGGCCAGCGCCTCGGCCAACAGCACCGGCCGATGTGGCAACGCCGCGGCCATCATGCTCAGAACGCCAGCGTGTCCAGACTCGGCAAGGACTCGCCCTCATCGTCCCGACCGGCCAACAGCGATTCACGCCAGGCGTACCAAGCCTGCTCATTCCAGATTTCAAACTTGTTACCCTGCCCTACCAGCACCACCCGCTTTTCCAGCCTGGCAAACTCCCGCAAGGGCGCCGGCAACAAGATCCGGCCGCCAGCGTCCAGGGCGCATTCCTCGGCATGTCCCAGCAACAACCGCTTCAAGGCCCTGGCGCGCTGGTTGGTGCTGGAGAGCTGGATAAGCTGGCGTTCGACATCTTCCCAGACGTTCAGTGGATACAGCAGGAGGCAGCGGTCGCGATCAATCGTTAAAATCACCTGGCCGTCGCTTGCTTCCAGCAAGCGCTGCCGATACTTGGCCGGCATCGACAACCGGCCCTTGTTATCCAGTGATAACGGATTGATACCCCGGAACAATAGTGGCGCCTTTTAGTGTGCCGGACCGCTCCCGCATCCCACTTCCTCCCACTTTTCGCCACTAACTATAGGTAGACCAAGCTGTCACTGTCAAGAAAGACCATCGAATAACTTAAAAAAATAATCTTTATAATACAATTAGTTATAATTTTTTTCCTTTGTAAATTTTATCAGGGTATCGAAAAGGTATCAGAGCGGGCGGCATCGTTCGGCGTCGACCGGCACGCGACGGGG
>DGFE01000173.1:0-436 GCA_002391525.1 Competibacteraceae bacterium UBA3908 | reverse complement strand
TAAGCCGGGTTCTGTCGAGGACGGTCATTCCTCTGCGACGTCTGTCGCCAGACGCCTGTAGCGACCTACCCGGGAGCCGTGCGGACCACACGTAAACGCTCCCCTATTTGGTCTTGCTCCGGGCGGGGTTTGCCCTGCCGCGCCTGTTGCCAGCCGCGCGGTGCGCTCTTACCGCACCTTTTCACCCTTGCCGGTTCTCGCGAACGTAGGCGGTGTATTTTCTGTGGCACTTTCCGTAGGCTCGCGCCCCCCAGGCGTTACCTGGCGCCCTGTCCTGTGGAGCCCGGACTTTCCTCCATACCGCATGGCGATACAGCGACCGTCCAGCCGGTTCCCATCGTGTAGTGTCTATCGCGGCGCCGTGCTTGACAAGCTCGAATTACGGCTCCCCGGACTCTTGCCGTCCTCCCAGCGCCAGCGCCAAATCGTACAGGGG
>DGFE01000008.1 GCA_002391525.1 Competibacteraceae bacterium UBA3908 | reverse complement strand
AGATGTGTATAAGAGACAGGGCATGATCGGCGGCATGATCGCCAGCGCCATCGGCTCCGGGTTTCTCGGCGGCATCGCCGCCGGTTTCCTCGCCGGTTATATCGTCAAGTTCATCAGCGACAACCTGCCGCTGCCGCGCACGCTGGTCGGTCTGAAGCCGGTCTTAATCCTGCCGTTGCTCGGCACCACCCTCGTCGGTTTGCTGATGTATTACGTGGTCGGCGAACCGGTGGCCGCCGCACTCGCCGCGATTACGGGCTGGCTCAAGGGGATGCAAGGCGCCAACGCGGCCTTCCTCGGCCTGTTGCTCGGCGCGATGATGGCCTTCGACATGGGGGGTCCGGTCAACAAGTCCGCCTATGCCTTCGCCACCGGGCTGATCACCAGCCAGACCGACCCGATTTACGGGCCGATGGCGGCGGTGATGGCCGCCGGCATGACGCCGCCCCTGGGCCTGGCGCTGGCTTCCGTCCTGTTCAAAAACCGCTTCTCGCTGGACGAACGGGAAGCGGCCGGCGCGACCGCCGCGCTCGGCATCTCCTTCATCACCGAGGGCGCGATTCCCTACGCCGCCAAGGACCCGCTGCGGGTCATTCCGGCGCTGATGATCGGTTCGGCCGTGACCGGCGCGATTGCGATGGTGGCCGGCTGCGAACTGCGGGTGCCCCACGGCGGCGCGTTCGTGCTCCCGATCCCGAACGCAGTGACCAACCTTGGCCCCTACCTGGTCGCCATCGTAGTGGGAACCCTGGTGACGGCCTCCGCGCTGTTCTTCCTCAAGCGGCCGCTCGAAGCCAAGCCCTGATATTAAATGTGGTGGTGCGACCGTGTGGGAATCCTCCCCCACACCTTCCCACGGACGGCGCAGATTCCGTCCGTGGGTTTTTTCCAAAGATTTTAGCAATGATGGCGATATTGAAATGACCAGCGATGCAATAAAAACTTTTCCAAAGCATTTTCTGTGGGGCGCGGCGACGGCTGCCTATCAGGTGGAAGGAGCCTTCCAACAAGATGGCAAGGGTTTATCGATATGGGATGTTTATTCCCACCTGCCCGGTACAACGTACCAGAGAACCAATGGCGATATCGCTGCCGATCATTATAACCGCTATCAGGAAGATGTCGGCTTGATGGCCGAAATGGGACTCAAATCCTATCGGTTTTCCATCGCTTGGACGCGAATCTTTCCCAAGGGAACAGGAACGATCAATCCAAAGGGAATCGAATTTTACAACAATTTGATTGATGAATTACTCAAATACGATATTGTCCCTGTTATCACTCTTTATCATTGGGACTTGCCGCAGGATTTGCAAGATATGGGAGGCTGGGAAAATCGGGAGCTGGTCGATATTTTCGCCCACTACGCCAAAACCTGTTTTGAGTGCTTCGGGGATCGCGTTCGGTATTGGATCACCTTTAATGAAGTAATCAACTTCATCATGCTGGGATACCGGGATGGTCTGCACCCACCGGGGGTCAGGGACGAAAAACGGGCCTTGGAAGTTTCGCATATTGTCAATCTGGCTCATGCCCAATCGGTGACCGAGTACCGAAAACTGGTCCGGGAGAAAAAAATCCTGGATGGCAGGATTGGAATCGCTCACGTGCTTCTGCCAGGCTTTCCCATCAGCAATACCGAGGAAGATGTTCAGGCTTGCGAGTTCTACGAGGACATGGATTTTCACTGGTTCTACGATCCCAGCTTGAAGGGCGAATATCCGGAGCGGATGCGAGCCTGGTATCAAGATCGGTGGCAAGCACCGATCATCATGGCTGGAGACATGGATCTGATCAAAAGCGCGGCCATCGATTTTATCGGGATCAACTATTATCAAAGCGCATTCCTGGCCCACAATCCAAGCGATGGGGTAGGCATGGCGGCCATCAACGTGACCGGCGAAAAGGGAACCCAGCAGGAAAGCGGCATTCCTGGGCTGTTCAAAAAAGTGATCAACCCAAAAATTGAATATACTCCCTGGGATTGGGCCATCTATCCGGAAGGGCTCTACGAGGGGATGAAAAGAATTCGAGAGCGATATGGAGACATCCCGATCATGATCACGGAAAACGGGCTGGGAGACAAGGACCCTATTGGAGAGAATGGGGAGATTTTGGACTACCCGAGAATCGAATATCTGCGCGAGCACATCCGCTGGTGCAAGCGCGCGATTGACGATGGCATCAACCTGATCGGTTATTTCGCCTGGTCGTTCATCGACCTTCTGAGCTGGCTGAACGGCTACCAGAAACAATACGGATTCGTCTATGTTGATCGGCAAAAAGGGTTGAAGAGAATCAAAAAACAGAGCTACTTCTGGTATCGAAAGCTGATCCAAACCAACGGCGAGGAACTCCAAGGCTGAAGCGAAGCCCGCTTCACTCGACTTGCGCCACACTCCCAAACCAAAACATACAGGAGGAATTTCTGGTGAACCACCACTCGCCGTATCAGCCTTCTGCTTACGGCATCGCTTTTCGTAATCCTGAAGCTGAGCAATGACCAACATGAACAATATGACCAGGATCACCCTGACCGCGCCGCTCTCCGGCCCGCTAGTGCCCATCGAACGGGTTCCCGACCCGGTGTTCGCCCAGAAAATGGTCGGCGACGGCATTTCCATCGACCCCCTCGACCAGTGCCTGCGCGCACCCTGCGACGGTAAGATCGTGCAGTTGCACCCGGCCGGTCACGCCGTCACCGTCGCCACCCCCCAAGGCGTTGAAGTGCTGATGCACATCGGTCTCGACACCGTCGGCCTGAAAGGCAGCGGCTTCACCGCGAAGGTCAAGGCGGGCGATGCGGTCAAGACCGGCGACGCCCTGATCGACTTCGACGCCGATTACGTCGCCACCCACGCCAAGAGCCTGCTCACCCAGATCGTCGTCACCAACAGCGAGCGGGTGGCGGCCTTCGCTCCGCGTTCCGGTGCCGTCACCGCCGGCCAGGACGTGATCCTCGAACTGACTTTGGCCGGAACCCAGACGGAAGCCGTGACCGAGTCGGTCAAAACCGTCGCCTCCGAGGCGATTCTGATTCCCAACCCCACCGGTCTGCACGCCCGCCCGGCGGCGGTGCTGGCCAACCTCGCCAAGAAATTCAAGGCCGACATCCGCATCCAGAAAGGCGACCAATCCGCCAACGCCAAGAGCGTGGTGGCCATCATGAGCCTGGAAATCGGCTACGGCGACAAAGTGACCCTGACCGCCAGGGGCGACGACGCCGACGCGGCGGTCGAAACGCTGACCCCGCTGCTGTGGGAAGGGCTGGGCGACGAAGGTTGCAAACCCGCGCCGGCTCCGGCCAGCGTCGAAGTTTCTCCCAGCGCCGCGCCCGCGCCGCGCCCGCGTTCGGAAGACCCGAACCTGCTGCTCGGCGTGGCTGCCTCGCCGGGGCTGGCGGTCGGTGAGGTGTTCCAAATCCGGCATCAGGAGATTCAGGTCAACGAAACCGCCGAGGGTGATCCGCAGCAGGAACGCGACCGGCTGGACGAGGCGGTCAATCAGGCCAAGGTGCAACTGGAAGCCTTGCAGACGAGCCTGCACGGTCAGCGCGCCGCCGACAAGGCCGCTATCTTCGCCGCCCATCAGGAATTGCTCGACGACCCCGACCTGCTGGACATCGCTCATTCGGCGCTGGCCAAGGGCAAGAGCGCCGAATTCGCCTGGCATCGGGCCTTCACCACCCATGCCGACCGCTTGGCCAGCCTGCGCAACGAACTGCTGGCGGCCCGCGCCAACGACCTGCGCGACGTGGGCCGGCGGGTGCTGACTCTGCTGACCGGCGCGGAGCCGGAACGCCAGGAACCGCCCGCCAACGCCATCCTGGTGGCCGAGGAGCTCACACCCTCCGACACCGCCAGCATGGATCGCGCCAGGGTGCGGGGGTTCTGCACCACGCTGGGCGGCGCGACCTCGCACGTCGCCATTCTGGCCCGTTCGCTGGACATTCCGGCGGTGGCCGGCATCGAACCGCAGGCGCTGGAACTGCCCAACGGCACGCCGGTGATTCTCGACGGCGGCAAGGGCACGCTGCGGCTGAATCCTACGCCCGAGGACATCGCCCGCATCCGCGAGACCCAGGAACGGCTGGCGGTGCGCCGGCAGGCGGAGATGGCGGTGGCGCACGAACCGGCGGTCACCCTGGACGGCCACCGGCTGGAGGTGGTCGGCAACATCGGCGGGCTGGCCGAAGCCGAGCAGGTTCCCGGCCTGGGCGGCGAGGGCGTCGGCCTGCTGCGTTCGGAATTCCTGTTCCTGGAACGCAGCACCGCCCCCAACGAGGACGAGCAGTTCGAGACCTACAAGGCTATCGCCGAGGCGCTGGGGCCGGACCGGCCGCTGATTATTCGCACGCTGGATGTGGGCGGCGACAAGCCACTCATTTACCTGCCCATTCCCAAGGAGGAAAACCCGTTTCTCGGGGAGCGCGGCCTGCGCATCGGGCTGGACCGCCCGGAAATCCTGCGCATCCAACTGCGGGCCATCCTGCGCGCCGCCGCCTTCGGCAAGGTCCGGGTGATGTTCCCGATGGTCGGTCTGCTGTCGGAACTGCGCGACGCCAAGGCCATGCTGGAGGAAGAGCGGCAGCGGCTGGGCGTCGGGCCGATTGAAACCGGCATCATGGTGGAAATCCCGGCGGCGGCGATCATGGCCGCGCAATTCGCCCGCGAAGTGGATTTCTTCTCCATCGGCACCAACGACCTGACCCAGTACACCCTGGCGATGGATCGCGGCCATCCCAAGCTGGCCCCCAAGGTAGACGGCCTCAATCCCAGCATCCTGCGCCTGATCGCCTGGACGGTCAAAGCGGCCCACGATCAAGGCAAGTGGGTCGGCGTCTGTGGCGGCATCGCCAGCGATCCGCAAGCGGTGCCGTTGCTGATCGGGCTGGGCGTGGACGAGCTCAGCGTCAGCCTGCCGACCATCCCCAGCATCAAGGCGCAGATCCGCAACCTGTGGCTGCACGAATGCCAGGAGCTGGCGACGCGGGCGCTGACCCTGGAAACCGCCGCCGAAGTGCGGATGGCCACCTCGGCGACCGCCGCGCCCTAACCGATTTTGGAGATTACGACCATGTGGCAACACGCATTCGCATTCCTGCAAAAAATCGGCAAGGCGCTGATGCTGCCGGTCTCGGTGCTGCCGGTCGCCGGCATTCTGCTCGGCATCGGCAGCGCCCAGTTCGCCATCCTGCCGGACGTGGTGTCCAACATCATGGCCCAGTCCGGCGGCGCGATCTTCGGCCTCATGGCCATCATGTTCGCCATCGGCGTGGCGCTCGGCCTGACCAACAACGACGGCGTCTCGGCGCTGGCGGCGGTGGTCGGCTACGTGGTCATGCTGGCGACGCTGGGCGTCATGGCCAAGCTGCTGGGGGTGGAAAGCAAGGAGTTGATGGGCATGGTGTCCATCGACACCGGCGTCTTTGGCGGCATCGTCATCGGCGGCATCGCGGCGACCCTGTTCAATCGCTATTACCGCATCAATCTGCCGCCCTATCTGGGCTTCTTCGCCGGCAAGCGGTTCGTGCCCATCGTGACCGCCTTCGCCGCCATCGGCCTGGGGATCGCGCTCAGCTTCGTGTGGCCGCCGATTGGGGCGGGCATCAAGAGCTTTTCCCACTGGGCGGCGGAAAGCAATCCGGCTCTGGCCTTCAGCATCTACGGCGTCATCGAACGCCTGCTGATTCCCTTCGGCCTGCACCACATCTGGAACGTGCCGTTCTTCTTCGAGGTCGGCAGCTACGCCGACCCGACCACCGGCAAGATCATCACCGGCGAAATCCAGCGTTACATCGCCGGCGACCCGACCGCCGGCAACATGGCGGGCGGTTATCTGTTCAAGATGTGGGGGCTGCCGGCGGCGGCGATTGCCATCTGGCACTGCGCCCGCCCGGAGAACCGCGCCAAGGTCGGCGGCATCATGATCTCGGCGGCGCTGACCGCCTGGTTGACCGGCATCACCGAACCGATTGAATTCGCCTTCATGTTCGTCGCCCCGGTGCTGTACGTCATTCACGCCCTGCTGGCGGGCGTCGCCTATTTCCTCTGCATCGAGCTCGGCGTCAAGCACGGCATGACCTTCTCGCACGGGGCCATCGACTTCGTCGTGTTGTACGCCAAGTCCACCCATGGCTGGTGGCTGCTGGTGATCGGCCTGGGATGGGCGCTGTTGTACTACGCCGTCTTCCGCGCGGTCATCCTGAAATTCGATCTCAAGACGCCGGGCCGCGAAATCGAGGAAGCGGTCATGTCGAGCGACGCGGCGACCGACATCGCCCACGGCTTCGCCAAACAACTGGTGCTGGCCTTCGGCGGCCGCGGCAACATCAAGACCCTGGATGCCTGCATCACCCGGCTGCGGGTGGAGCTGAACGACGTGAGCAAGGCCAGCCCCGACAAGTTGAAGGCGCTGGGTGCATCGGGCGTAGTCACGGTCGGCAAGGGTTTGCAGGCCATTTTCGGCACCCGGTCCGAGAACCTGAAGACCGACATGGAGGAATATCTGAAGACCGCCGGACCCGAGGCGGACGCCGTGGAGGAACCCTCGCCGGTGGCGGCGCCGACGCCCGCCGGCATCGTGTCCAAGCTGCGCGACCCCGAAGCCGCCGGCAAGGCGCGGGATCTCATCGCGGCGCTGGGCGGGGCCGGCAACGTCCAGCGGGTGGATGCCTGCGCCGAGACCCGATTGCGGCTGGTGGTCGGTAACGATGCTTCGGTGAACGAAGCGGCGTTGCGGGCGGCGGGCGTGGCCGGAGTGATGCGGCTGGCCAACTGTACCCTGCATCTGGTGGTCGGTCTCAACGCCGACCAGTACGCGGCGGAAATGCGCGGCCAGCTGGCGACTGCGTGACTGCGGTCGCCGGGACTGGTGACGGTCATCGCTCCTCGGCAGGGCGACGCAACTGGCCAGGCATCCTTTCCCCATACCCTCCACGGATGGGGCAGACTCCGTCCGTGGGTTTTTCCAGAAGAGGTTGTTCCCATGAAAATCGCCGTGTTCAGCACCAAGTCCTACGACCGCCAGTCGTTGGAACGCTACAACGCCCAGTTCGGCCACGATCTGACGTTCTTCGAGCCGCGCCTGTCGCCGGAAACGGCGGCGCTGGCGCGCGGGTTTCCCGGTGTGTGCATTTTCGTCAACGATGCCTGCAATGCTACTGTAATCGATGATCTCGCCCAACACGGCACGAAAATCATCGCCACCCGCAGCGCCGGCTACAACCAGATCGATCTGGCGGCGGCCAAGCGGCACGGTATCATGGCGGCGCGGGTGCCGGCCTATTCGCCCAACGCGGTCTCGGAATTCACCGTGGCGCTGATGCTGACGCTGGGGCGCAAAACGCATAAAGCCTACAACCGCACCCGCGAATTCAATTTCGAAATCGCCGGGCTGGAAGGTTTCGAGCTGCGTGACAAGACGGTGGGGGTCTTTGGCACCGGCAAGATCGGCCAGATGGTGATCAAAAATCTGAGCGGTTTCGGCTGCCGCATTCTGGCCTATGACAAGTATCCCAGCGAGGAAGCGAAAAAATACGCCACCTACGTGGATGGCCCCACCTTCGCTCGCGAATCGGACATCATCACCCTGCACTGCCCGCTGACCCCGGAAACCCGCCATATCCTCAACGAGGAAACCCTGCCTTATCTCAAGGACGGCGTGTTCATCGTCAACACCAGCCGCGGCGCCCTGCTCGATACCGACAAGGTGATCAAGTTTCTCAAGAGCGGCAAGATCGGCCTGCTGGCCATCGACGTTTACGAGGAAGAGGCGGACTACTTCTACCGGGATTTATCCGACCGGGTACCGACCAACGACGAATTGGCGCGGCTGCTGACTTTTCCCAATGTGCTGGTCACCTCGCACATGGCCTTTCTCACCGACCACGCCCTGCGCAACATCGCCGAAACCACGCTGGGCAATTTCGCCGAGTTCGAGCGTACCGGGCAGTGCGCCAACGCGGTCAGTGAGTGAAAGGGTAAAGTCGGTAGTTGCCTGAAGATGATGGTATAATAATCTATACTTGAATTCACGCCCGCCAATCGGGATCGATGCGACCGTCCACGATGCCGATCCGCCGGTCGGCGGCGCCGGCGAAGGTGAGATCGTGGGTGACGGCGATCACGGTCTTGCCGAAAGCGCGGGTCAGGTCGCGCAGGATTTGCCGGACGTTGGCTGCGGCGCGGGTATCCAGATTCCCGGTCGGTTCGTCGGCCAGGATGAGCGGCGGATCGTTGGCGAGGGCGCGGGCAATCGCCACGCGCTGGCGCTGGCCGCCGGAGATCTGGTATGGACGCTTGTGCCCATGCTCGCTCAGGCCAAGCTGGTCGAGCAATTCCCTGGCGCGGCGCCGGGCGGCGTCCTCCGTGAGTACGCCCAGCCGGCGCAGCGGCAGCAGCACGTTGTCGAGCACCGAAAACTCGGCCAGCAGAAAGTGAAACTGGAAGACGAAGCCGAGTTTTCGCAACCGCGTCGCCGCCAGTTCGTCCTCACCGAAACCCGAGGTATCCTGGCCGTCGAGCAACACCCGTCCCGACGTGGGCGTGTCGAGCAGGCCCAGCAGATAGAGCAGCGAGGATTTGCCGGAGCCGGATGGTCCCATGATGACCACGAATTCGCCGCGCTCCACCGCCAGCGTCACATCCTGCACCAGGGTCACCGGTATCTCGCCGGGCAGCACGCGCCCGAGTCGTTCCGCCGCCAGAATCGGCCTCATCCCATGCCCCGCAGGATCGTCACCGGCTGGACCCGCCCCGCCTTGCGGGCCGGCAGATAGGCCGCGCCCACCGCCGACGCCAGCGCGAAACCGGCGGCCAACAGGTATTGCTCGTAGCCCCAGTAGATCGGCAGGTGAACGAGTTCGGTGGCGCCAGGCGGTTTGATTTCGACCCGCGCCAGCAATGCCATCAGCCCGAGTCCCAGCGCCAGCCCGAGCAGACTGCCGATCAGACCCAGCATCACGCCCTCCGCCAGAAAAATCCGGCGAACGTCGCGAGCGTGAAAGCCCATCGACTTGAGAATGGCGATGTCGTGGGTCTTTTCCATGACGATGGTCGAAATGGTGTTGTAGATGCCGAACGCCGCCACCACCAGGATCGCCGAGACCACGCTGTACATGATCAGGTTGCGCACCAGCAGCACGCTCATCAAATCCTCCGAGGCTTCCAGCCAGGACACGGATTTATAGCCGGTCCGCTCTTCGATGACGGCCGCCACATCCCGGGCGGCGTAGGGATCGTCGAGCTGGATGATGAAGCGGTTGATCCGGTTGGGCCGGTCCAGCAAGCCCTGGACCCGCTTGAGCAGCGCGAAGGTCTGGGTTTCGTCGTAGTTGGCGTTGCCGGTGCGAAACATGCCGACCACTTTCAGGGTGCGCACCTCGCCGCCCGGCGAGGCGGCGTTCACGACGCTGCCCATTTCCAGGCCGAACTTCTTGGCCAGTCCCACGCCGATCACGATGCCGTTCGGGTTGGCGGCCAGCGCGTCCAGCGAGCCCTGGGTAAACTTCTCCTCGATAGTGGATACCCCTTTGGTTTTCGCCGGCACGATCCCGCTGAGCGTGACGCCTTCGATACGCCCGGCGAAGGTCAGCACCACCGAACCCATCAGCACCGGGGCCGCGCGCAGGCCAGGCAGGGATTCGATGAAAGCCAATTTCCGGGCATGGCCGCGAATCCCGCGAACCTCGGTCAGCGGCTTGACCCGCCGCACCTCGACGGCGCCTTCGGGCCAACGGACGACCGCCGGTTGCAGTTGGGGATTGCGGTATTCGTCGGAGACGGTGATGTGCGGGCTGTTGTCGATCAACCGTTTGATGAAATCCCGCTCGGAGCCACGCATCAGCGACGACACGGCCAGGAAGAACGCCACTCCGAGCACGATGCCGGTAAGCGAGACCAGCGTGGGTCGCTTGCGGTTGACCAGATGGGTGACGGCGATGGCCAGCCGAATCGACACGGCTCAACCGGCCCTGGCCGCGGCAGCCGAACCGGACAGGGCGCGGACCCGCCGCCCCTCTTGCAGGCCGGCCCCAGGACTGACGACGATGGCATCGGTCTCGGTCACACCGGAGACGATCTCGGTTTTCGCCTCGCCGTCGATGCCGGTCTCAACCGGCTGGCGGTGCAGGCGGCCATCGCGCACGACCCAGACGTGGTTGTCGACCACGGCGGTCGCCGGCACCAGCAGCGCATTGGCCCGTTCGGTCACGACGATGTTCACCTCGGCGGTCATGCCGATGCGCAGCGGAGAATCACCCACGGGTTCGATGCGCACCCGAAAACTGCGACTGACCGGATCGCCCTTGGGAGTGATGGCGGCGACCCGTCCGTCGATGATCCGGTCCGGCAGGGCGGGCGCGCGGATCAATACCTGCTGGCCGGGCTGCACCAGCGCGATGTCTTCCTCGTCGACCTCGGCGGTGATTCGCAGCGAGGCCGGACCGGAGACGTAGAAGATCGGTTGATTGGCGGGGATCAACTGGCCCACTTCGCCGTCGCGGCGCAGAATTTGGCCGTCCGCCGGGGCGGTCAGGGTCATGAAGGACCGCAACGCGCGGGCGCGCGCCAGCGCCGCCTCCGCCGCCTGCCATTCGGAACGCGCCCGGTCGCGCTCCAGCGCCGTGCCCAGGCCCCGGTCGAGCAAGGTCTGAGCCCGGTCGAATTGCGCCTTGGCGAACCGCGCCCGCGCCGCCAGTTCGTCCACCGAGCGCTGCAAATCCGCGTCCTCCAGCCGGGCGAGTTCCTGGCCCGCGCGAACCTGCTCGCCCTCGTCGGCCTTGAGTTCCAGCAAACGGCCAGCGCTGCGCGGCGCAATCGGCAACATGATAATCGGTTCCACGGTGCCGGTGGCGTAGACCGCCTGCACCGCCGGGCCCCGGGTCGGTTGCGCGGTTTCCACCGCCACCGGACCGAGCAGCCGCCACGCCGCGACACCGGCGATCATCAACGCCCCGAGCGCGATGACCGTCCAGAAAACCCCCCGTCGCTTCATCGACCCATCATATCCGTTCCGCCATCATCCGGCTCTCTCGCCCCCCATCTCGCTCCCCCCGGCGCGAGAGGAGGACGCGGCGTCCGCGCCTTTCCGCCGGCGCCAGCGCCGCCACAAACCGCCGGTGCTGAAACAGTCCCACGCCCAGCCCAGCCACTTGAGCACGGCCAGCGCCAGCCACAACGCCCAGGTCAACATCAGACCGCGATAGAGCAACATGGGCGCGGAAATCACCCAGGCGGTCGGCAGCGGCCCGTCGACCCGGTCCTGATACCAGTTCAAGCGCCAGGCGCTGGAATCGTTGCCGGCGATCCGCATGTCCGGCGGCCCCAGCAAGCCCTGTTCGATGGCCCCGAGCAGGGCCGCGCCGGCGGCCAGCGTCAGCAGTGCCAGCGCCAGTTGCAACAGATTGAACCTGAGCGCGCCCATCTCCCGCTCGACCCGGGTCTTGCGCCACGCCAGCAGCAACAGCCAGCCCGCCACGACCAGGATGGCCAGAATATGACTCTGGCTCAGCCCGACGCCGAGCAGAAACCAGTGATGGACGCGCAGTGGCGTACCGCCGACCCGCTTCAGAACCACCGCGCCGGCCAGCATGACCAGCAGCACGCCCCAGAACAGCACCGCCGGCCCCATGACCGGCCCGCCGGCCAGCAGCACCCAGCGATTGCGCGGCAGATTCACGCTCACGGTACTGTTGACGCTGGGACCGCCCAAATTCACCACGGGCGTCGTATAGCGGACGCCGATGCCCTGTTCGTTGCGCCAGACCAGCACGACCCGCTGGACGCCGGGGGTCAGCGGCAATACGACCTGCTGACCCTGCTGCCGGAGCGGTTGTTGAACGTCGTTGATCCGAACGCCGGTCAGCACCGCGCCGGACGGCAAGGTCACGGTCTGGTCGGCGCCGCGACTGGCGCGGACGGTCATCTCCAGCGTCGCCTCGCTCAGGCGCTGGCCGGGATTCAGCCGCAACTCGCTCCGGTCGATGGTTGCGGTGCCGCCGGGCGCGCCTTCGGGCCGGCCGACCGTCAAGGTCACCCGCTCGCCCGGCCAGGGTCGCCATTCGGGCAACCACTGGCCTTCGGCATCGACCCGCCGCACCAGTGGAATTCCGGCGCTTTGCACGTGCCAGAGCGGCCCGGCGCGCAATTGCCAGACCTCGACGAAATCGTCGCGTTCCGCGGCCTGGAGCGGGAGCGAATCGTTCCGGCTCAGAGTCGCGCTCCAAGCGATCTCGGTCCGGTCCGGCGGCAGGTTGAGCAGCACCCGGCCATCGCGGACCCGAATGTCCGGCGTCGTGACCCGTTCGCCGGGCAGCAGCGGGATTTCCACCACCGCCGCCGAGTCGGCCTGACTCAGCCGCCGTACCCGCGTTTCCACCCGCCAGTCCACGTCCAGCACGAGGTCCCGCTCGACCCGCACGAACGGCGGCATCGCCCCGGCTTGCAGCGGCGTGGCGGCGGTGGGGCGCTGGCGGGTCAGTTGCAGTTGCCGGTCGGCGCGGCCTTCGACGTAGCCTTCCACCAGCCAGCCGTCGGTATCGAGCTCCACCCGGCCCGGCGTCATCGGCAGCGGCAGTTGCAGGGCGGCGACCGACTCCGGCACGGCGGCGGCCACGGTCAGTTCGTGCAGACCCGCCGGCAGGCGCAACCACACCAACTGGGCCGGATCGCGGTACAGGATCGCGGCCTGTCCGTCCAGTTCGACCGCCCGAACGATCAGCCCCTCGCGCGGCAGCGGCAGGGGCACGGCGGCATCCACCTGGGCCTGCAGGGACAGGCGCAGCTTCAACTCATCGCCCTTGAGAGCGAGCCTCAGCGCCGCCAGATCGCCGCAACGCTGGCAGTCCGGCGGTTCGGTCAGCCGGGCGCGCAATTCCTCCAGCAGTGCCGGCGACGGCAGTTCCGCGCGGGCCGCTGTGGCGGTTCCGAGCAGCGGCGCGGCCAACAGCAAGGACAGCACCGCTACGGCCACGCTTCCGCCTGGTGGCAGAGAAATCCCCCCTTGCCCCCCTTTGTCAAAGGGGGGTGACGAAGAAATCCCCCCTTGCCCCCCTTTTTCAAAGGAGGGTGACGAAGAAATCCCCCCTTGTTCCCCTTTGCCAAAGGAGGGTGACGAAGAAATCCCCCCTTGTTCCCCTTTGCCAAAGGAGGGTGACGAAGAAATTCCTCTCAACCCCCCTTTGTCAAAGGGGGGTGGCGAAGCCGGGGGGATTTTCCGCCCAACCGCGATGAACACCCGTGCGCCCATGGCGAGGAGCAGCGTCAGGCCGACCAGCAGCAGAATGCGCGTGCCCCAGGGCGGCAACAGCCACAGACGCAGCCGCTCGTCGGTGGCGACCGGCCCATTCCAGCGCAGGGTGGCCCGCTGCCAGTTCCACACCGGCAGACCGGGACCGGTCTGGACCTTGATGTCGGGCGTGTATTGCTGCTGAAGCTTTTTCAGGCGATCACCCTTACCCGGCGCGACCGAAGCCGGAGCGCGATTGTAGGTCTGGATTTCATCCAGAGCCTGGGGTATCGGCGCATTGGCCCGCATTACACGGTCGGACTCGGCCAGCAACGCCCCGAAGGCGAACGGTTCCAGTTGTGGATACAGCGCGCTACGAACCTGCTGTACGGCGAACAGCGCGCCGATCACCAGCAACGCCAGCAGCGCCAGCCGACGATAAAGATTCACCACGGCCCGAAACCGCCCCGGCGGCAGCACGCGCAACAGGGCGACCGCCGCCAGCACGTTGAGCCAGACGTACAGCGGCGCGTTGGCTTCGTGGTAGCTCAGCGCCATGCCGAACAGCGCCACGATCCCCCAGCGCCAGTCCCACAGTTTGGCGAAACCGAAGGTGATGACGAGGACCACGAACAAATCGAGCAGATTCCAGGAATACAGCCAGGCGTTGCCGGCGCTGTCCGGACCGGACGCCGCCAGCAATCGCCAGCCGGGCGGCAAGTTGAGCGTGGTGCCGATGCTCTGCGGGGCGATGCGCCAGCCGACCGCCGGCAGGTCGTCGATGGCGGCAGGCTCCAGCCGGCTGTCGGCGACCAGTCGCAGATCGTTCAACTGCCGCACCTCCACCCCGGCCGTCCCGGCCTCCGGCAGTTGGGTGATGAACTGATCCTCGCCGTTGATCTCCACCCGGCCGAGCCGGAGCGCGGGCGCGGCTTCCAGCCGAGTCCGGTTCAGACTGCCGCTCAGGCGATCCTGCGCGGTGTAGCCGCCGCCCGCGAAATCCAGCCACAGGGTGCGCTCCAGGGTCAGGCGTTCCGGGGCGGTTTCGGTATCGCCCCGCGTGCGCGTGACGAAGCGCAACGTGTCGCCGGGCTGCGCCAGATAGGCTGGCCATTGCCGCCATTCCGCCGGCAGATTGGTCTGCGCCGGATCGAGCGCCGGCGCGCCGCCCACCTGGACCACCCGCAGCAGATTTTGCGCCTGGAAGCTCCAGATTTCCTGCTGGGGCCAGGGTGGGGCGACGGCAGGCCAGGCCAGCGCGTCCACCGGTCCGCGGTGACGGGCGGTCAGGCTGATCGTCCAGCTTCCCGGTCGCAGTTGCACCCGCAGCCGACCATCCGGCTCCAACCGGGCCGGCAGCGGACTGTCCAGGGCCAGCGGCAGGAAGTCCGGTAACAGCACGGGACCGAGCACCTCCTCCCGCGCCTGGCCGGACACCCGCAAATCCAGGCGGGTGACGACCGCGAACGGAATCCCGTCGGTCAACAGCCGGAAGACCTGCAGGTCGAGATCGTCCTGCTGCGCCGGTTCGGTCGGGCGCTGGCGCAGCCACAGCACGCCGTCGTCCTCCAGCCGGGATACCGTCACGGGCCGACCGTCGATGCGCAGTTCCAGCAAGGCGTTGGCAGGGGGAACGCGGATCGAGTCCGGTAACGCCCGCCAGACAAACCGCCCGCTGATCCGATGCTCACCGGGAAACGCCTTGAGCGCCGGTCGCCCGTTCCGCTCCAGCACCGGTATGGGTTGCTCGTCCAGCCGCACGTCCTGCGGCCAATGGCGCCGGTCGCCGGGCAGGGTCAACCAGCTTTCGCTGTCGCTGCGCACCTGCTGACCGAACTCGCCGCCCCGGGCATCGAGATCGAGCGTCAGCGCCGACAGCCAGACACACTGGCGCCGGTCCACCGCCTCGTAATTCACGGGACAGCGCCGCTCCGGCCGGTCGCGCAGCACCCAGTCCACCCAGGGCTGCAAGGCGGGCGGGACGGCGGCCAGCACGCTGGCGGGCAACTCGGCGGCCCGCCCCGGCGGCGCGAGAAGTCCCGACCCCAACAGGAACAACGGCAGGATCAACCGGACGATGAAGCGGTGGCGAACGGACAGCGTACCGGTGCGCATCAGGATGGCCCTCGTGGCGTCGCGAATGAATCGGTTGAACCGGAGGTTGCAAGCGCCGGAAAGTATACAGACTGTCACCCAACCGCGAGGGCGACTCCACCCGGAAAAATCAGGACCCTTACCGGTCAGGCGGCATGGTGTGTCGAGATGATGGTATAAACCGCACCGGAGTGATCACGCCGCCATCCCGAGCGGCAGGCGGATCCGCAGCCGCGTTCCCGCCGCGCTTTCCCCCAATTCGATGACGCCTCGGTGCGCGGTCAACAGGGATTTGACCACGGCCAAACCCAGGCCCGTACCGCCCCGCGCCCGGGCGGTGGTGAAGAACGGCTCGAACACCCGCGCCGCGTTGGCCGCCGAGATGCCGGGACCGTTGTCACCGATCTCGATCAGCAAATGGGCAGGCGCCGGGCAGGTCACGGCCACGGTGACGGCATCGCCGCCGTGTTGCCGGGCGTTATCGAGCAGATTGCTCAGGATGGATTCCAGCACGTCCTCCGCCATGGCCACGCTCACCTCGGACAATGGTTCGAGCACGGTGACCCGCAACCCGGCCTCCTGGTAACGGGCGGCGAGACGGCGGACCACGGCGGCGACCTCGGCGCGGTCGGTGGCCGAGACCTGCATGACGTCGGCGCGGGCCAGTTCCAGCAACCGCCGCACCAGGCGATCAAGCCGCGCGGCGTCCTGATCGAGATGGCCCAGAAACCGTTCGCGCTCGGCGGCGATCATGGTGTCGCCATGATCGTGAAGCAACTCCACCGCGCCCCGGATGGCCGCCAGCGGGGTCTTGAATTCGTGGGAGACTTGGGCGGCGAAGGTGCGGATATAGTCCGCGCGCTGTTCCAGATGGCGCGCCATCGCCGCCACCGCGTGCGACAGCTCGGCGATTTCCCGCGTGACCGGCCGGACCAGCGGCGTCACCGCGCCTTTTTCGCCGGCGGTGGCGCGTTGCGCCTGCCGCACCAGCGCCTGAAGCGGCCGCGCCACCGTGAAGGAGGTGAACGCCGACATCAGCACCACGGTGCCCAGCAGCAACGCCGCCGCCAGCAGCAGGTGATAGCGTTTGCCGTGGAGCACCTGGGAGAGCGCGATCGGTGTGCGCCACAGCAGGACTACCGCGACGATGCGTTGTCCCTGCAGGATTGGCGCGGCGACGAACACCCGCAGGAGCGTGCCGCGACTGATGGAGCCGATAGCGGGCGGAGGCGAGTCGGGAATGCGCTGGCGCAACAGACTCACCGGTTCGCCGGTCAAGGCCCGCCGCACTTCCTCGAACTCCGCCAGGGAACGGCCCGAACTGGGTCCGGTGGTCACCACTACCGTGCCCCGCATGTCTGTGACCGCGATACCCGCCAGGGTCATGACCTGCGCGTCGTGCAGCAGCGCTTGCAGTTCCTGGCCGACGGCCTGGGCGTGCGGATCGGGCGGAACGGCCGGCGCGGTGGGGTCCGGAGGTGGCGGGTACACCGTGTCCTCGGCCAGATCCAGTCGCGCCGGGCGCGGTCGCCAACGGGTTTCGCCGCCGTACAGGTCCCGCCAGGGCGCGGCGAGTGGCACGCCATACGCCGGATCGGCCATGGCCTGGGGCGCCAGCCGCGCCAGGGTCGCGCGGTAACTGGCGGCGACGAAGGCGGCCTGGGCGATCAGTTCCGATTCGGTCTGGCGCACCAGGGCGCTGTCGTACAGTCGCAGCGCCTCCAGTCCCAGCAGCGGCAGCCACAATACCGTCAGGTTGACCGCCAGCAGCAGGTGGCGCAGCTTGAGCCGGGGTCGGGACGACGACATTCAGCAGGGTCCCAGTCGGTACCCGATGCCGTGCAGCGTCTCGATGGGGTCCGCGCCCAGCGCCTTGAATTTGGCGCGCACCCGGCGCACGTGGCTGTCGATGGTGCGGTCGCTGACCACGCGATAATCCTGATAACTGCCGTCCATCAACCGGTCGCGGTTGAACACCTTGCCGGGGTGACTCAGCAACGTGCGCAGGATGCCGAACTCGGTCAGGGTCAATACCACCTCCTGGCCCTGCCAAAAGGCGGTGTAGCGATCCAGGTCCAGCCGCAGCCGCCCATGTTCGAGCTCACGACCGCCCGGCATCGCGGGGTCATGCGCTTCGCCCTTGCCGCGCCGCAGAATCGCCCGCGCCCGTGCCGCCAGTTCGCGGGGACTGAACGGCTTGGTCACGTAGTCGTCGCCGCCCAGTTCCAGGCCAATGATGCGATCCACTTCGTCGTCGCGCGACGACAGGAACACGATGGGAACGGCGCTGATCCGACGCAAGGCTTTGCACACGTCCGTACCGTCCAGTTCCGGCATGACGATGTCCAGCACCACCAAATCCGGGCACGTCTCCCGGAACCGCGCCAGCGCCTGTTCCCCGTTCTCCGCTTCCACGGTGGCGAACCCGGCTTTTTGCAGGGCGAAACCGATCACTTCGCGGATGTGGGGATCGTCATCGACGATCAGGATGGTGGGCATGGGTTTCGGTCAATCCAACGCTGGCAATGGATTGTTGACAGATTAGCACCGTTGCCCCGGCGGCGAAACTGCTTGCACCGGCTTTGCACGATCATTCCATAACCTTGCACAAGCGCGCCATCGAACGCGCAAACCCCGTCCTCATACTGCGCTGGCGAGTTACCGGAGTCACGCCATGCGCTATCCGCTTATTATGCCGCTAGTGGGTCCCGCCGCCCTGATCCTGGGGTTGACGCTCCTGGCCGTCCATCCCCTGCTGTGGCTGGTGGGGACCTGGTTCGATCCCGCCTACGATTCCTATGGGGTTTGGGTGGCGGCGCTGACCGTCGGCCTGTTGCTGTGGAGCGCGACCAGTCCGTTGCGGATCGCTCATTCGCGGCAACGCCTGAGTGGGCTGGGGCTGTTGGCGCTGACCGCCGCTGTTCGCCTGCTGGGTCAGCGGCTGGGGATCAACGTCCTCGGCGCGGTGGCCCTGGCGGTGGATGTCTATGCCATCGGCCTGTTGCTGGGACTGGACCGTCGCGCCCGCCCGCTGGCACCCGGCTGGCTGGCCGTGCTGTTCGCCTTTGCCCTGCCCATCGAACGCATCCTGCAACGCGGCTTCGGCTTCGCCCTGCAACAGCTTTCCGCCACTGGTGCTTGCGCTTTTCTCAATCTGGGCGCGCCGGTCCGGTGCGAGGGGATTCAGTTGCAGTGGCGCGGGCAAACCGTGCTGGTCGATCTGCCCTGCTCCGGGACGCGTGGTTTGCTGTTGCTCCTGTTGTTGTTCGTCGCCCTCGCGGCGCTGACCCGTCCCACGCTGGGCCGGGCCTGCCGGGGCGCGCTGCTGACGCTGGCGGCGGCCACGCTGGGCAACAGCCTGCGCATCGTCGCCCTGGCGGTGGGTCTGGTCCACCGCGAGGCGCTGGGCGGCGTGGACGTGCTGGCCGAACCCTGGCACAGCATGATCGGACTGATCGCGCTGACGCTTGCGGCGCTGCCTCTCCTGCTCTGGGCACGACAGGGTCGTAGCGATGCGGTTCCGGCAACGCCCGTCAACACGGGTTTCGATTTATCACGTTTGTTGTCGATCAAGCCGTTCGCCGGTCTCGCGTTTCTGGCCGCGTGCTCGGGAATCGTCGCGTTGCCGCCGCAACCGCTGGACGTGGCCCGGCCTCAGCCCGCGCCGCGATTGCCCGGTTACATCGCCGTCTTCGCCGCCCAACCCGGCGCGCTCACGGCTCAGGAGCGCGATTACTTCACCCGCTACGGCGGCGGCGCGGCGCGGGCCGCCTATGGTCCCTACGGCCTGCTGGTGGTCAGCACCACCGCGCCGTTGCGCCATCTCCATGCCCCCGAGGAATGCCTGACCGGCGCCGGTCACGCGGTGCGCTATCTCGGCCAGACCGGCGGCCCGATTCCCAGCGCGGTTTACCGCAGCACCGATCCACAAGGCCGGGTCTGGCGGGTGACCGTCACCTATGTCTCGGAGCGGGGGGAATGGACCACTCACGTCGCCGAGGCGGTGTGGCGGTGGCTGCAAGCGCCCGGCACGACCTGGCGGATGATCCAGCGGATCGCGCCCTGGGAACTGCCCGTGGAGGCTGCGGAAAACTTCGATGTCGCGGTGTGGCGGGCGCTGGATTTGCCCCCGCTCCCATCCCCAACCCACCCTCAACCCCTGCCTGTGAAACTCTGATCTTGCGAGGATCAATCCATGAAGAACATCCACTTTGTCCTGATCGCCATCCTGTCCTGGCTGCCGTGGTCCGGCGCGCTGGCCGTCGTTCCCGACGACCTGGGCGGTCGCATCGAAACCCAGGTGAACGGCAAGCCCGTGACCTTGCCGCTGCTCAAGACCGACATCGACGCCGACGTGCAAGGCGACGTGGCGCGGGTGACGGTGACCCAGACCTTCGCCAACCCTCTGGACCGGGCGGTGCACGCCACCTATCTGTTTCCGCTGAACGAGAACGCCGCCGTCAACGCCATGACCATGGAAATCGGCGACGAGCGCGTTCGGGCCAAAATCCAGCGGATCGAGGAAGCCCGCGCCACCTTCCAGAAAGCCAAGAGCGAAGGCCGCAGCGCCGCGCTGCTCAGTCAGCATCGCCCGAACATGTTCACCCAGGACATCGCCAACCTGATGCCGGGCTTGCCGATCAAGGTGGCGCTGACCTACGCCCAGACCGTGCCCCGCGTGGACGGCGCCTACGAACTGGTCATCCCGCTGGTGGTGGGGCCGCGCTATCAGCCCCAGGGCGCGGGCGTCGCGCCGGGCCAGCCCGCGTCAAACGGCGGCGTCCAGCACTGGAACGCCCAGACCGGAACTTCCGGCGGCGCAACGGCCAGGAACAGCCAGACCGCTTACGGCCAGTGGGAAGTCGAGGAGCTGCCCGCCTACCCGCCGGTATTTGAATTGAACGTCCCCGAACAGATCGACCCGGAACGAGTGGGATTGGCGGTCCATGTCAACGCCGGCATGGCGATTGCTAATATCGAAAGCCGCACCCACCCGATCACCACCGAAACGCCGGACAGCGGACGTGCCGAGGTGAAGCTGGCGAACAGTCGTACTTTGGACAACCGCGATTTCGTGCTGCGCTACACCCTGGCGGGGACGCGGACCCAGGCCGGACTGCTGGCCTACCGCGATCAGCGCGGCGGCTTCTTCAGCCTGCTGCTCGAACCACCGGAAGTCCCGGCGGAAACGGAAATCACCCCCCGCGAGATGGTGTTCGTGCTGGACTGCTCCGGTTCGATGCACGGCTTACCGATGGATACCAGCAAAGCCTTCATGCGGGCGGCGCTGCGACGGCTGCGGCCCACCGACAGCTTCCGTATCGTTCGCTTCAGCGATGCCGCCACCGAATTCTCCGCCCAGCCCTTGCCGGCGACGCCCCAGAACATCCAGGCCGGCCTGCGCTACACCGATGCGCTGAACGGCGAAGGCGGCACCGAGATGAGCACCGGCATCCGCCAGGCTTTGACTCCGCCGGTCCCGGCGGGCGCCCTGCGCATCGTCACTTTCCTCACCGACGGCTACATCGGCAACGAAGCCGAGATTCTGAAGCTGCTCCAGACCCATCTCGGCGATGCGCGGCTGTACGCCTTCGGCGTGGGCACGGGGGTCAACCGCTATCTGTTGAGCGAAATGGGCCGGGTCGGACGCGGTTTCACCCGCACCATGGACCCCACCGAGGATTTGGAAAAAGTGGCCGGCGAACTGGCCGACCGCCTGCAATCGCCGGTGTTGACCGACATCGAGATCGACTGGGGCGGGATGGAAGTCAGCGAACAAAGTCCCGACCGCCTGCCCGACCTGTTTGCCGGGCAATCGCTGCGCGTCCAGGGCCGCTATGGCCGACCCGGCCAGCACGAAATCACCGTACGCGGTTTGGTGCGGGGCCGCCCGGCGAGTTTGCTGCTGAAGATCGAGCTGCCGGAGGCGAGTACGGAGGGCGAAGCGGTGCCGCTCATCTGGGCGCGCTCCGTGATCGGGGATTTGCAGTATCGGTTGACGACCGGTGCCCATCAGCCGGGTGGGGAAATCATCCATACCGACGCGCTCAAGCAGCGGATCACCGAGCTGGGGCTGAATTTCGCCCTGGTGACGCCGTGGACCGCCTTCGTCGCGGTGTCGGAGAAAATCTACAATCCCAATCCTGAATCCACCCCGACGCTGCCGGTGCCGATGGCGCAGGTCAAGGGCACGACCGAACGGGCCTACGGCGAACCGGCCGCGCCGCTCACGACCGCCGCTGTTTTCACCGGCGGCGGCGCGCCGGAACCGGCAGCGCTATTCGGCCTGGTTCTGATGACGCTGCTGCTGGCCGGGTTCCTGTTCAAGGCAAGTAAACAGGATCACCCGGGCGTAACCGATATATAGCCAGGACTTACTATATGTAGGGTGGGCATTGCCCACCCTACACCCCTAGGTGGGCATTGCCCACCCTACACCCCTAGGTGGGCATTGCCCACCCTACACCCCTAGGTGGGCATTGCCCACCCTACAGCCACCTATCGGCCCCAGCCCGTCGATGAACGGGAACGGCCTGGCGCGGCGGTGGTTTATTGCCCGCCGGGGTCGTAGCCGTCGGACAGGGTCTTCAGGAAGGCGACGATGGCGTCTTCATCCGCGGCGGTCAGGCCGAGATTGCCCAGCTCGGCGGTGTTGACGTTCGCCGCCACTTCGGGCGCGGGCCAGCAGTTCGCCGCCAGCGCCTCCGCCTCGGTGTAGTCACCTGGACAGACCGGCTTGACGTCCCGGGTGTTGTAGAAATGCACGATGCCCTTCAGGCTCTTAAAGTAGCCGTTGTGCCCGTAGGCTTTGACGAACACCGCGCTTGGCCGCTTGTCCACGTTGCGCAGGGTGGGAACCTTGTGCTTGCCGTCATTCTCCGGGGCCAGGGCGGCATAATCGGGTCTCGTCTTGAGAAAACCGCCCAAACCCAGATCGACAAAACCGGGATTGACGTCGTATACGGGATTCTCCGGATTGATCGGCAAACCCAGATTGTCGAAGGTGAAATCGGTGAACAACGATTTCTCGCCGCCGGCCGTGACCGCATGGCAGCGGGCGCATTTGCCCTGGCCCTTGAACAGGGCGAAGCCCCTCCGTTCCTCCTGGCTCAGCCTGGCCTTGCCCTTGAAGCTCAGGTCGAATTTCGAGGTAAAGGCGTTGGATTCGGGCGAAGCCTCGAACGCGGCGATGGTCAGCGCGATCAAGTCATAGACCAAATTCGATCTGGCTCTGTCCGCTTCGGAAAGCTTCGAGGCGCAAGTCTCGGCCGGGAACTTCCAGCACGATGTCATCGGTATACAAATCCAGAACACTGTCTACGTCTACCGCTTCGTTGCGGATGTGCCGGTCGACGACGTGCAAGTTGTGGGCGATAGGATCGGTCATGGGCGGGACTCCGGAACGGTCGAATCGACTGCAAGGCCGGTTAAATGACAGATTGTCTGTCTATTATAGACGGATAGACAGATAATCTGTCAAACTATCTTCATGAACTCGACCGGCTTCCCCGACCGCCATCGCACTTTGGGCGCTTTGTTGCGCCGCCCTTACGAAATCCTCGCCGCCTGGCTCTACGCCGAACTGGCTCGCCAAGGCTTCCCCGAACTTCGGGCATCCCACAGCGCCGTGTTCCGCACCATCGCGCCCGAGGGTTCGCGGGTGAGCGAACTGGCTCGACGGGCCGGGCTCACCAAGCAGAGCATGGCCTATCTGGTGGAGCAACTGGTCGAATGGGGTTACGCAGAGATCGAACCGGACAGCGAGGACCGGCGGGCCAAGCGGGTCCGGCTGACCGCGCGGGGCGAGGCGGCCCAGCACCGAGCCCTGGCGCTGAGCAGCGAGTGCGAAGCCCGTTTGGCGGAGCGATTGGGCCAGAAGGAAATGCGCCAGCTCCGGCGTTTGCTGGAACGCCTCTACGAGCAGTTGGAGTCGGAATTGACGCCACCGCCCGCACCGTAAAGTCGGGCGGGTCGGGAGGAGATCGCGAGTACGTCAGTCCCCGAGTCCAAAAAATGCCCCTAAACCTTCATCCGGGCGGGACCGGATTCGCCACGACGCGCGCCCGGATCTGGTTGTTATCCGGTACGGGGTCGTTGACGGCGCTTTTCGCGATGGCGTCGACGTCGATCAGAATCGGCCGCGATACGGGTGACGTGTAGCTTGCGGACACCAACACCTCGATGCTGGCCTGGCTCGCCAGAGCCTCGGTCTTGCAAGTGAAGGAGGGAAGCCCGCCGGTCGTGCCGCTCTCGCAGAGACCTTGGCTGGAGGAAGCGCTCAGGCGCAAACCCGCGAGCGCGCTGGGCGTGGTCCCGGTCAAGGTAACCTCCTTGGCCGCGCTCGGCCCCTGGTTGACGACCGTAAAGACCAAACTGATCCGGTCGAACGTGGAGGTGGGGCCGACCGCCTTGACCGCCAGATCGGCGTTGTTCGCCACCGGCTGGTCTACGGGAGCGACTGCTACGTCGATGAACCCGCCGGTCGGCGGCAAGTTGCCGCTCGGCAGGAGTTGCGTCGGCACTTGCTCGGCCACGATTTTTTGCCGCGGCGTGCCCACCGGCTGGGTCGGGTCGATGGCGTCGAGGCCGATGCAGTAGAGGGTCTGCCCGGAGACCGCCACCCCGACGTTGGAACCGCCGTTGGTGTAGATGTCCAGCCCGGCGGTCGGAGCGAAGTTGATGGGCCGGCCCTCGGCGTCCGTCAGCGGGCCGATGGTGCGCAACTGGCCGCCGCCCGTGTTCGAACCCCGGGCGCCGAGCGGCGGCGCGATCGTCACCAGCGTGTCGAGGTCGTAATCGATCATGTAGAAGATCGTTTGCGGCGTGTTGGGAACGTTGTTGTTGTAGGCGCCCGCCGTGACGTTGGGGTCGCGACCGGCGTTGGCATCGCCGGGGGCATAGGCCAGGGCGGTTTGCACCGCGGTCTGGTTGAGATTCCCGCCGTTGGCGTTCACCACGGCAAAGTTCTGGTCGTTGCTGCCGATGAGCCGCAAGGCGTTGACCGCCGGATTGAAGTCCATCAGCGACTCAACGGTCGGCGACCCGAAGAAACCCACCGTCATCCTGGACGCCGACGATGTGGTCATCGGCGGCGGAGTCGGCAACTTCAACACCACCCTCACCGCCACGGTCACCCCGGTCGTCGAGGATGTCGCCACGGTCCGTCTGTGGGTCACCAAACCCGACGGCAGCACCCGCACCGAGCGCATGACTCGACCCGATGACCGCAACCCCTCGCGCTACACGGCCACGGTCAGCACCGGCGATGTCCAGCCCCAAGGCCGCGCCAATTACCAGGTGGAAATCGTCCTGGGCGAGGATGTTCTAGCCACCTCGAACGAGGTGGAAATCCGTCACGCACCTTTGGAGTGACGGGCAACCGCCAACTCCGCCCCTCCTCGAATTGAGGAGGGGCGAGATCGTCCACCCCGCTCCCTGCAACTTTCGTTTTCCTCGCCTGCATCCAAACGGCGCGTTTTGGCGCAACAGGCAAGGAAGCCATCGGTGCTTCATTGACGGCGACTTCTCGGTCGTCGTCCAAGCCACCGTTTTGCCCAGGAGAATTGTCATGGCTCAGCCGTTTGCCCGGACTTGTCTCAGTCTGGCCCTGACATCGTGCACCGGGTAACAAATGGCTCGCCTCGACGTAGATGCACTGATGCGATAGCATCATGTCATCTTTACCGCAAGAGGGTTTGCCATGCGCACCACGATAGACATAGACGACGATCTACTCGCCGCCGCGCGAGAAATCGCCCAGCGCGAGCGCGTTTCGGCCGGGCAAGTGGTTTCGCGCCTGTTGCGCGCCGCGCTGGCTGGAGCGGTGACACCCTCGCAACCCTCACCGACATCGCCAACGGCGACAGGTGGCTTTCGGCCTTTCGCGTCGCGCGGCGTTCCGGTGACCAATGCCGATATCGACCGACTGCGGGATGCCGAGGGCGTGTGATGCGGGCGCTTCTTGACGTGAATGTCTTGATCGCGCTGCTGGATGCCGCGCATGTGCATCATGCGCTGGCGCACCGATGGCTGGCGCGCGAGTTGGCGCACGGCTGGGCTTCGTGCCCCATCACTCAGAACGGCTGCATCCGCATCATGTCGCAGCCGGCTTATCCCGGTGCGGTGCGCAGCGCGGAGGTAGCGCAACGACTGGCGGAAGCGGCCAGCGATCCAAGGCACGAGTTTTGGCCCGACGACTTGAATCTGCTGGACTCGGGCGCGGTGAACTGGCAACGGGTGCTGGGGCATCGGCAAGTGACCGATGCTTACCTGTTGGCCTTGGCCGTGCGCCACGGTGGGCGGCTGGTAACATTCGACCGGCGCATCGCGGTCGAAGCCGTTGCGGATGCGCAAAACCGGCACTTGGCAACCTTGGACGATTGATGTTCCCGCCTTCGGACCCCACGCTGACCCAAAAAGCCGGCGCGATCAGCGGGTCAGCCAAGTGGATATTTTGGCTGGCAATCGCGCCCGTCACCTTGTTCGATACCACATAGAATCCGAACTGCTCAACTTTCGTTCTCGCGGCCTGCATCCAAACGGCGTGCGTCGGCGCAATAGGCAAGGAAGCCATTGGTGCTTCATGCACGGCGACAGCCGAGACGTCGCCTGACCAAACCGTTTTGCCGAGGAGGATTGCTCCATGCCCTGCGTATTTGCCCGCACCTGCCTGAGTCTGGCCCTGACCCTGGCCGTCGCCACCGGTGGCCACGCCGCCAGCCATCGCGAAGCACCGTTGATCGCTCTGGATCCAGCGGCTGATATCACCGACGTCTACGCTTTTCGGAGCTGGGAGGACCCCAATAAGGTGGTATTCATCCTGAACGTGATCCCGGGTCAGGAGCCGAGTTCGGGTCCCAATTATTTCAATTTCGACGATCAGGTCGTCTATGACATCAACCTCGACGTTAATCGGGATGGCAAGGCCGATGACATCGTCTATCGGTTCCGCTTCAAAACCGAGCTGCGCTCGCCCTTTAACGACTTGCCAGTCGCCTACGCTGGAGTGGATGGCGTGTCCGGACTGCCACCCGCGATTCGCGATCTCGACGGCCCTGACTCGACCGGCCTCGGGCTGCGCCAGACCTATACCGTCACCGAGATCCGGGGTTCGAGGCAACGCGATCTTGGCACCGGCTTGCAGGTCGCCGTACCCTCCAACATCGGCCCGCGCACCATCGCGGACTATGAAGATCTCACCAGGCGCGGCGTCTACCCCCTGAACAACGGGGGCCGGGCGTTCGCCGGACAGCGCGACGAGACTTTTTATATCGACCTGGGCGCCACCTTCGACACGCTGAACTTCCGCGCCACGCCGCCCATTTTGAATGTCGGGGACGATGCCGACGACAGCGTCAATCCATTTGGTAACGACATGTTTTCCGGCTTTAATATCAACACCATCGCCATCGAGGTGCCTATCGCGGATCTCACTAATGACCCGAAGGCCGTGATCGGCATGTACGCCTCCACCAGTCGGCCGCGCGTCAAGCTGCTGAATGAAGACGGCACCTCCCGGACCGGGGGCAACCTGGTGCAGGTAGCCCGCATGGGCAATCCCCTGGTCAACGAACTCATCATCGGCACCGGCCAGAAAGACCGCTGGAATGCCGCCGAGCCCGAAGACGAGGCGCGGTTTCTTGATTTTTATCTGAACCCCAGGCTGGCCGCGGTCATTAACCTCGCCTTCGGCACTCAATTTCCGACTTCGGGGCGTACCGATCTGGTGGCGGCCTTGCTCAAGTATCCGGGCCAGGACCCCAATGCCTGCAAGAAAGACAATCTCTGCTCCGAGTTGTTACGCTTGAACCTGGGCGTGGCGCCGACCCAGCCGGCGGATCAGAAACGGCTCGGTATCCTGGCTCATGACGCCCAAGGTAACCCAACCCCCGACCCCGCCGGCTTTCCCAACGGCCGCCGCCCCAATGACGATGTCACCGACATCGCCCTGCGAGTGGTGGCGGGCGCGCTCCTCGGCCCTGTACCAACCTTGGGCGATGGCGTGAACTTCAACATCGGCGCGCCAGGCTCGAATCTGACGGCCAACGGTATCTACACGGTGTTCCCGTTCCTGCCCACGCCGCACGATGGCCGCAATCGCCGTCATATCGATTGCGACGAGGACGGCGCCAATCCCTGTAACTGATCCATCGGCATGGAGAGAGGCTCGAGTCTCTCTCCGCCTTGCTCGAGCGTAGGATACGCGCTACACCTTGTGGAGTATCTCGGATGATAAACGGATCCTGTTTTTATCTTCGTACTGTAACGACTGCAACGCCTATCTTGCCACTCGTCGCGTTCCTTGCGCTGACCTGGACGCGGACACTTTACGCGGCGCCGTTCATCCCCGCCGCTCCCGATCAAGTGCTGGAGAAGCTGCCGCTGGCGGCGGTCGATCCCCAGACGCGGGAACTGCGAGGGCTGCGGCGTCAGTTGGCCGACCGGCCCGGCGATCTGGAACTGGCACTCCGGGTCGCCCGCCGCAACCTCGAAATCGGCCGCGCCGAAGCCGATCCCCGTTACTACGGCTACGCTCAGGCGACGCTGGCACCCTGGTGGAACCAGGATCCGCCGCCGCCCGAAGTCCTGCTGTTGCGCGCCGTGCTGCGCCAGAACCGGCACGATTTCGACGGCGCATTGGCCGATCTGCGCCAAGTGTTGCAGGCGAACCCCCGTCACGCCCAAGCCTGGCTCACTCAGGCGGTGATCCAGCAGGTCCAGGGCGAACCGGCGGCGGCGCTGCGCAGTTGTCTGGCACTGCGCCGGCTGACCGGCTCATTGTTGTTCAACGCCTGCTGGGGCGGCGCGGCCAGCCGCGGTGGTCAGGCCGAAGCCGCCTATCGCGGCTTGAGCCAGGCGCTCGCCGGCAGCCCCGGGGCCGATCCCGTGGAACGGCAATGGGCGTTGACCGTGCTGGCGGAAATCGCCGAACAGCGCGGCGATGCGCCAGCGGCGGAAACGCACTTCCGCGACGCGCTCGCCCTGGGTCGGCGCGATGTCTACCTGCTCGGCGCCTACGCCGATTTCCTGCTCGACCGGAACCGTCCCGCCGAAGCGCGCGAATTGCTCAAGGACGAACAGCGCGCCGACGGTCTGCTGCTGCGGCTGGCGCTGGCGGAACGACGGCTGGACGATCCCGCCTGGCAACGTCACGCCGATCTGTTGGAAGCCCGGTTCGCCGCCGCGCGCCAGCGGGGCGACAGTACGCATGTCGCCAGCGAGGCCCGGCTGCGGCTGGAACTGCGCCAGCAGCCACAGGAGGCGCTGGAACTGGCCCAGCGCAACTGGGCGCAGGGCCAACGCGAACCCCAGGACGCCCGGCTGTTGCTGGAAGCAGCCTTGGCCGCCGGTCAGCCGCAAGCGGCGCGTGAAGTGCTGGACTGGCTGACTCGCATCCGGTTGGAAGATGAACGGCTGGCCGAGTTGAGCCGGCGCTTGCGGGAGTTCCGGTCATGAAACGCGGATTTTTCGTTCTTGGCGATTTCCTGAAAAGGTTATACCGAACCGGGCTGGGTCTCCCCCCTTTGAAAAAGGGGGGTCGGGGGGGATTTCGACTGGCCGCGTCAGCCCACGGGGTTCAAATCCCCCCTCACCCCCCTTTGTTAAAGGGGGGACGGGTCGGTTTATTTCGGAAAATCACCTTAATACTACTGCTGGGACTGGCGCCCGCCGCCTTCGCCCACAAACCCAGCGACAGCTATCTGAGCCTGACGCCGCGCGACGACGGCTGGGACGCGCGCTGGGACATCGCGCTGCGCGATCTGGAATACGCGCTGGGCCTGGACGGCGACGGCGACGGCGCGATCACCTGGGGCGAACTGCGGGCGCGCGAAAACGCCGTGGTCAACTACGCTCTGGAACATCTGACGCTGCGCGCCGGCGAGGCAAGCTGCGCCGCGTGGCCTGGCGCGATGCAGGTGGTCCAGCACAGCGACGGCGCCTACGCAGTGCTGCATTTCGCCCTGGACTGTCCGGCAACCGGCGCGCAAACGCTCGACTATCGGCTGTTCTTCGCGCTCGATCCCTCGCACCGCGGCTTGCTGCGGGTGGACGCGCCGACCGGAACGGAAACCGCCGTGTTGTCGCCGGACCAGCCGCGACACGCGCTGAGCGCGACGCCCGCCAGCGGTTGGCGGCAGTTCGCGAGCTATTGGGAAGAAGGGGTGTGGCATATCTGGATCGGTTTCGACCATATCCTGTTCCTGCTGGCCCTGCTGCTGCCGGCGGTGCTGTGGTGGGAAAACGGCCGCTGGCGACCGGCGGCCGCGTTGCGGACGGTGCTGCTGGAAACCGCTGGCATCGTGACCGCCTTCACCCTGGCTCACTCGCTGACGCTGAGCCTGGCGGTGCTGGGCGTGGTGGCTTTGCCCGGCCGGCTGGTAGAAACGGTGATCGCCTTCACCGTGGTGCTGGCGGCGCTCAACAACCTGTTTCCGCTGGTGACGACGCGGCGCTGGCTGCTGGCCTTCGTACTGGGACTGATCCACGGCTTCGGCTTCGCCAGCGTGTTGCGGGATTTGGGTCTGCCGACGGACGCGCTGACGCTGGCGCTGGCCGGCTTCAACCTGGGGGTGGAAACCGGGCAACTGGCCATCGTCGCGGTCGTGCTGCCGCTGGCCTTCGCACTGCGCCAGACCTGGCTGTACCGGCGACTGGCGCTGCCGGCGGGCTCGGCCGTCGTTGCGCTGGTCGCTTTGGGGTGGTGTCTGGAGCGCGGCCTGAATATCAGCCTGCTGCCGCCAACCGGATCGGGCTGACGGAAAGAATATAATGCGCGTCCGCCGTCTCCGTTCCCCAGCCGCCGCCAGCGTCGATTGCCGCCGCTGGCGGCGCCCGCTAGAATCCCGGCGTATCCTCACCGGGAGTATGCAGAGCGCCGTGGACCTGGGTCGTCAATCGTCACCCCCTCAATCCGATCCTCTGGCGGATTTACTGGCGGCGACCGCCCGGGGCGACCGTCAGGCGTTCGCGGAGCTGTACCGACTGACCCGAAGTCGCCTGTACGCGATCACGCTGGCGTTGCTGCGCCAGCAGGACGCCGCGGAGGATGTCTTGCAGGAAACCTATCTGGCCGTCTGGCGCACCGCGGGCCAATACCAACCCGAGCGGGCGCCGGTTCTGGTCTGGCTCATGGCCATCGCTCGCCACCGGGCCATCGAGCTGCTGCGCCAACGGCGACGGCGGGCGGCGGAAGCCAACGCCGAACCGCTGACCGAGGAAGTCCTGCAAATACCCGATCCCCAACCCACGCAGTCGGTAGAACATTTGGCTCACGCTATTCAGGAGTGCTTGCGGCGGCTGTCCGCCGATCAATCCCAGGCGATTATGCTGGCCTTCTTCCACGGCCTCAGCCACGAGGAACTGGCGGCACGGTTAAAAACCCCGCTCGGCACAGTCAAAAGCTGGGTGCGGCGGGGTTTGCTGCAACTGAAGGGGTGCCTGGAATCATGAACCGGAACGAAGCCGAAAGCCTGGCGGGCGATTACGTACTCGGCGCGTTGAGCGGACCGGAACTGGCCGAGTTCGAGGCAAACCTGGCTCGGGACCCAGCGTTGCAACGACAGGTCGCCGCCTGGGAACGGCGCCTGACTCCGCTGGCGGCCACCTTGCCCGAAGTGGAACCCCGCGCATCGGTCTGGGAGGCCATCGAAGCGGCGCTGGACGCGGCGAGTCCGCCCGCCACCGTAACCGTGCGCGCCCAGGAAGGCGAATGGCGGATCCTGGCGCCGGGCCTGGAGATCAAGGTGCTCATGGTGGATCGGGATACCGGTTTTCAGTCCTTTCTGCTGCGACTGGCGCCGGGTTGCCAGCTTCCCGCGCACGATCACGGCATCCTGGAGGAATGCCTGCTGCTGGAGGGCGACATGCTGATCGGCGACCGCGCCTACAGCCAGGGTGACTATCACGCGGCGCTGCCCGGCTCGCGGCACGCGCCCATCTCCACCCGCAACGGCGGACTGGTGTTTATCCGCGGCCAGTTGCGGCCGGAGATGCTGGCCTGACGCGATCAGCGCCACGGTGCGGGAATGAACTCGGTCTCGCCTGGAATCGGCGCAAAGCGTCCCTCCGCCCAGTCGGCCTTGGCCGCCTCGATCCGCTCTCGCGTGCGGGCCACGAAGTTCCAGTAAACGAACCGCCTGCCGTCCAGCGGCGCGCCGCCCAGCAACATCAGCCGGGCCGGCGCGCGCGCTTCCAGGCGGACCGTCCGGTCCGGGGTCAGCACCGCCAGTCGTCCGGTTGCCAGTGGATCGTCCCCCACCGTCAGTTGCCCCTCGCTCAGATAAACCCCGCGTTCCGGGTAATCCGGCGGCAGTTCCAGCACGGCGCCCGCCGCCAGTTCCACATCGGCCTGAAAGGTGGGCGACCAGGCGA
>DGFE01000007.1:2652-5907 GCA_002391525.1 Competibacteraceae bacterium UBA3908 | reverse complement strand
CCCCCCCCCCCCCCCCCCACGCTTGTCAATAGTTTTTTTGTAGTATTGATGGGGCAGACGGCTGGCGAATGCGAAACGCGAAAAATCAAGAAAACCCGTCGCCGGTTCCATGAGCAGGTCCGGGCTGAGGGGAGGGGAGCCGGAGGATCGACGCGCCAGCAGCCGTCCGGAGCGGAGCAAGGGCGGGATGAGTTACGAATCAGGCTATCAAACCGGGCAATCTGGCCCGCCGTCCGAGCGCCGTTGCTTCGGCGTTGGCCGGCGTTGCCAGCAAGTGCGGGGTTTCCATGATACTATTGTAATAATCGAGGGACATCACCACCGCGTCACCCTCGGCGTCGCGGCGACTGATGAATTGTTGGCGTTGGCCTCGGTGCGAACGGTGTCTCCCGCCGTTAGCCGTGAAATGCCTCGGGCGAGGCCAGGTAGGCGATCTCGTCGGCGGTGCTGATCCGGCCCAGAATGGCGTTGCGATGCGGGAACCGGCCGAAGCGCGCGATCAGGTCGCGGTGATGGCGGGCAAAGCGCAGGCTGTCTTCCAAACCGGGTTGCTGGTACAGCCGCACCGAGCGTTCCTGGTCGTCCAGCGTTTCGCTGTGCATGAACGGCAGATACAGGAATTGCCGCTGGATCGGCGGCATGGCCTGATCGAAGCTGCGGGCGATGGCGCGATCCGCGACCGCGCGGGCGGCGGCTTCGGTGGCGAAACTCTCGGCCTGACCCCGGAACAGGTTCAGCGGGAATTGATCCAGGGCGATCACCAGCGCCAGCGCGCCCTCGGGCGTCGCCTCCCAGTCGGTCAGCTGGCTGGCTGCCGCCGCCCGATAGGTGGTCAGGAAGCGCGCCCGTAAGGCTTCATCAAAGGCTGGGGTAGCCGCGAACCACAACGGTTGGACGGTCTCCGCGAACCAGAAGGCGATGACCTCGGTGGGGTGGGCAACGCCGGTTGATGGTTTCATCGCTGATATCGCCTTATCTCTCGGAATGGCCCGCAAGGGTTTGGAGTCACGTGGCGGGAGTATCGACCAAATCCAAGCGCTGTTCGATGCGATCCAGGCGCGGACCCACCTGATCGACGCGCAAATGGGTGATCGCCATAGCCGAGCCTATTCCTCCAACAAAATCCGCAGCATCCGCCGCAACGGCTCGGCGGCGCCCCAGAGCAGTTGGTCACCACAGGTGAAGGCGCCGAGATACGTCGGCCCCATGTTGAGCTTGCGCAGCCGACCCACCGGGACGCTCAGGCTGCCGGTGACGGCGGCGGGCGTGAGCTCCCGCATCGAAACTTCCCGTTCGTTCGGCACGACCTTGACCCAATCGTTGGCGGCGCCGACCATCCCGACCAATTCGTCCAGCAGGACGTCCTTCGTCAGCTTGATGGTCAGGGCCTGGCTGTGGCAACGCATCGCGCCGATTCGCACGCAGATGCCGTCGATGGGAATGGGATGGTCGGCGCGGCCCAGAATCTTGTTGGTTTCGGCCTGCCCCTTCCACTCCTCGCGGCTCTGACCGTTCTCCATCTGCTTGTCGATCCAGGGAATCAGGCTCCCGGCCAGCGGCACGCCAAAATTCGTGGTCGGAAAATCGCTGGAGCGAATGGTGTCCGCCACGATGCGGTCGATCTCCAAAATCGCCGAAGCCGGTTCGTCCAGCCGGTTCGCCACGGCACCGTGGATGACGCCCATCTGCTGGATCAACTCGCGCATGTTCTGGGCGCCCGCGCCGGAAGCCGCCTGATAGGTCATGGCGGTCATCCACTCCACCAAACCGTGGGCGAACAGTCCGCCCAAGCCCATCAGCATCAGGCTGACCGTGCAGTTGCCGCCGATGTAGTCCTTCACGCCCCGCACCATCGCATCTTCGATCACCTTCCGGTTGACCGGATCCAGAATGATGACCGCATCGTCCTTCATGCGCAGGGCCGAGGCGGCGTCGATCCAGTAACCGCGCCACCCGGCGGCGCGCAGTTGCGGATAAATCTCGTTGGTGTAATCGCCGCCCTGACAGGTGACGATGATGTCCAGCGCCTTCAGATCGGCGATGGACCGGGCATCCTTCAGGGGAGCCGTATCCTTGCCGATGGCCGGACCCCGCCCTCCCACGTTGGAGGTGGTGAAAAATACCGGATCGATCAGGGCGAAATCGTTTTCCGCCCGCATCCGGTCCATCAGCACGGAACCCACCATGCCACGCCAACCCACCAGACCGACTCGCATCATAAAACCACCCTCGACTCGACAATCGAAATTTGGAGGCATTCGATAAATCTTCGCCCTAACCTTGATTCATTGTGCATGGCCAAAAACATTGCTTGGGTATCCACACCAAAAATCTTCTGTGGCTTAAATTCGATTCTGCCAGTAGCTTGGCTTTCGATGAAGATGCGCAACCGCTACGATTAGAATTTCATCTTCCTCTTCACGAATCTGATAAATGACGCCATAGGGAAAGCGATGAGTTTGACACCGACGAGTACGTGGACCGATAGGTTGCCATGCTTGAGGATATCGTTCTATTCGCTCTATAGTCGCCCAGATTTCTTCAAAAAGCTCAAAGCCCAGACCTTGCTCTTGGGCTTCATAGTACTCAACAGCTTCACCTAACTCTTGCTCGGCTGGCTGTAAAAATTTGATCTTCATTTTTTCTTATACTTTTTGAAAACCTCTTCAGCCGAAATCGCCTTTAATTCACCAGCTTCATAAGCACTGATTCTATCTTCCGCCTCCTTGGCCCATAAGCAATCAATGGCTAGATCAGGTTGATCGAGACTGGCCAGTAGCTTCTCAACCAGAGTTGCCCTATCTTTTGGCGATAGCAGTAAAGCTTGTTCTAAAATGGTTTCTGTATGCTCTAACATGGCGTTACCTCAATCATTCATATTTGTGTTTATACAACTCTCAAGATGGTTATTAAGTTAGCGATTTTGCTCGCCAGCATAACACACGGAATATGAAGCAACCGAACGGGTCGGAACGCAGCCAACCTTAATAAGCTTACTACAGCGCCAACCCGTTCCATTCTGACTCAGGAATCAACCAGCGCCGCCACCACCGCATCGCCCATCGCTTGCGTCCCGACCGGGGTCATGCCCTCCGCCATGATGTCCAGCGTGCGCAAGCCCTGATCCAGCACTCGCCCGACCGCCCGTTCGATCCGCTCGGCCTGCCCCGGTTCGTTCAGGCTGTAGCGCAGCAGCATCGCCGCCGACAAAATGGTCGCCAGCGGATTGGCCGCGCCCTTGCCGGCGATGTCGGG
>DGFE01000007.1:0-2457 GCA_002391525.1 Competibacteraceae bacterium UBA3908 | reverse complement strand
ATCACGTCGAACTGCTTCGGCGCGCGGACCAGTTGCATGGCGGCGTTGTCCACGTACTGATGAGACAGCGCCACGTCGGGATAATCCCGCGCCACCCGCTCGATCACTTCCCGCCACAGTTCGGAGGCTTCCAGCACGTTGGCCTTGTCCACCGAGCAGACCTTGCGATGCCGCTTGCGGGCCGCTTCAAACGCGACTCGGGCGATGCGCTCGATCTGGGACTCGCGATAGCGCATGGTGTTGAAGCCTTCGCGTTCGCCGCTCTCCAGGATACGGATGCCGCGCGGCTGGCCGAAGTAGATGTCGCCGTTCAATTCGCGCACGATCAGAAGGTCCAGTCCGGCCACGATGTCCGGCTTGAGTGTCGAAGCGGTTGCCAGTTGCGGGTAGAGAATGGCCGGGCGCAGGTTGGCGAACAGTTCCAGATCGGAACGAATCGCCAGCAAGCCGCGTTCCGGGCGCAGCGGCCGGTCCAGTTTTTCCCACTGGGGACCGCCGACCGCGCCGAGCAGAATCGCGTCGGCGGCGCGGGCCTGACGGCGGGTTTCCTCGGGGTACGGCGCGCCGAACACGTCCACCGCGCAACCGCCCAGCAGGCCGTATTCCAGCGTTACGTCCAGGCCGTGTTCCTGGCGCAGGCATTCCAGAATTTTCGCGGCTTCGGTCACGATTTCCGGGCCGATGCCGTCGCCGGGGAGAACCAACACTTTATGCGTCATGTCGTTTCCTGCAAGTCGTTGAAACTACCGCCCTCACCCCCAACCCCGCTCCCGCGTGCGGGCGAGGGGAGCCGCTCAGGCGAACAGCCACGGCGCTTCCTGTCGCCGCCGGGCTTCGTAGGCGCGGATTTCGTCGGCGTGGCGCAGGGTCAGACCTATGTCGTCCCAACCGTTGAGCAGGCATTCCTTGCGGAATGGATCGACCTCGAACCCGAAGGCTTCACCGTCCGGCGTGGTGACGGTCTGCGCGGACAAATCCACCACCAGCCGGTAACCGGGTGTCGCCTCGACCGCGTTGAACAGTCGGTCCACCACCTCCGTTTGTAAGCGCAGCGGCAGCAGGCCCGACTTGAAGCAGTTGGCAAAGAAAATATCGGCGAAGCTGGGCGCAATGAGGCAGCGGATACCGTACTCATCCAATGCCCAGACCGCGTGCTCGCGCGAGGAGCCGCAACCGAAATTCTCCCGCGCCAGCAGGATGCTCGCGCCCTGATAGCGCGCTTGGTTCAGGCTGAATTCCGGGTTCAGCGGACGCCTGGCGCAATCCATCCCCGGCTCGCCGTGATCCAGATAGCGCCATTCGTCGAACAGGTTGTCGCCGAAACCGGTGCGCTTGATGGATTTCAAAAACTGTTTGGGAATGATGGCGTCGGTGTCTACGTTGGCGCGATCCAGGGGGACCACCAAGCCATCGAGTCGGGTAAACGGTGTCATGATTGAAACTCCGGGCCTCGCTTAGAGGCCCACTTCCTCTTGTTCGATCACTTCGGATTCGCGTTCGGCGGCGGCGATCCACGCTTGCAAGTGCGGATCGGCCATGAAGGTGGCGACGTAGTCGTCCACCACGCCGGGCCGGCTCACGCCGTAGGGTACGAAGCGCAGCACGACCGGGCCGAACATGGCGTCGGCGATGGAAAACGTGCCGAACAGCCAGGGACCGCTCGCGCCAAAACGGTTGCGGCAATCGGTCCAGATCGTTTCGATGCGGTCGATATCCGCCGCAATCTCGGGCGTGACGGCCACCCGCCGGCCACGCGCGCGGGCGTTCATCGGCATGCCGTTGCGCAGCGCGGTGAAGCCGGAATGCATCTCGGCGCTGACCGAACGCGCCACGGCGCGAACGGTAGGATCTTTCGGCCACAGCGAAGGCACGCGCTCGGCGAAATATTCACAGATCGCCAACGATTCCCACACCACCAAATCCCCTTCCCGCCACACCGGTACCTTGAGCGAAGGTGAGTATTGCCGGATTTGCGCCATACCCTCCGGAGTGAACAGCGAAACGCGGATTTCGTCGAATTCGATCCCGGCGTGACGCGCCGCCAGCCAGGGTCGCAGCGACCAGGACGAGTAATTCTTGTTGCCAATCACCAGTTGCGGACGCATGGCAGTCTCCTAAAAAGTGCGCACATCGACGAAATGGCCGGCCAGCGCCGCTGCCGCCGCCATCGCCGGACTGACCAGGTGCGTGCGCCCGCCCGCGCCCTGCCGCCCCTCGAAATTGCGGTTGGAGGTGGAGGCGCAATGCTCGCCCGGCAGCAGGCGGTCGGCGTTCATCGCCAGGCACATCGAACAACCCGGTTCACGCCACTCGAAACCCGCTTCTCGAAATACCCGGTCCAGTCCTTCGGCCTCGGCCTGTTGCTTGACCAGCCCGGACCCCGGCACCACCAGCGCCTGTTTGAGACTCGGCGCGACCTTGCGGCCCTTGATCGTCGCCGCCGCCGCGCGCAGGTCC
>DGFE01000069.1:1931-13149 GCA_002391525.1 Competibacteraceae bacterium UBA3908 | reverse complement strand
TCCTCGCCCACCTCGGCCGGTTCCGCCCGGCCGCCCAACAGCCGCAGCACCGCCTCGGCCGTGCGTTCCCGCAACGGGCGCTTGCCGGCCAGGAAGCGGCGGCGGTTGAATTGCGCCCACTGGTTGAAGAACTCGATGAGCACCGAGAAACCGATAGCGGCGTATAGATACCCCTTGGGAATATGAAAGCCCAGCCCATCGGCTATCAGGCTGAAGCCGATCATGAGCAGAAAGCCCAAACAGAGAATAATCACTGTAGGGTGGGCGCTGACAAAGCGGGTCAGCGGCTTGCTGGCGATCAGCATCAGCGCGATGGCGATGATGACCGCCGCCATCATCACCGGCAGGTGTTCGACCATGCCGACGGCGGTAATCACCGCGTCGAGGGAAAACACCGCATCCAGCACCACGATCTGCGCCACCACCGGCCAAAACCCGGCGTACAGCTTCGATCCACCGTGATGTTGGTCGCCACCCTCCAAGCGTTCGTGCAACTCCATGGTGCCTTTAAACAACAGGAACAGACCCCCAATGGACAGAATGAGGTCGCGACCGGAGAAAGGATGACCAAAAACGGTGAACAGCGGCGCGGTCAAGGTGACCAGCCAGGAGATACTGGCCAGCAGCACCAAGCGCATGACCATCGCCAGGGTCAGGCCGATGATCCGCGCCCGGTCGCGCTCGACCGGAGGGAGCTTGTCGGCAAGGATGGCGATGAAAATCAGGTTGTCGATGCCGAGGACGATCTCCAGAACGACCAGAGTCGCCAAGCCGAGCCAGACCGTGGGATCAGCGAGCCATTCCATGACGGGGATTATACGGGCGGCTCAGCGACGCAAATCGCGCAGAGGTGACAAGGAGGCTGAAAATTTGCGGTGTCGTAAGACGACGATACAAGGGCGGGTCGGGGTCTGAAGGCATGGCCTGCCGGGAGTCCGTGAAACACGACTGCATTGCAAGCAGAGGCAAACGATGCCGCCAAGCCGGTCCATGACTCGTGGCGGATGCGATTGACGATCACTTACAGGTAATAGAACACCAGGCACACGCCCAGCAGCAGCACCGCCCACAACACCATGCTGCCGCTGGGCCAAGTGGTGGCCAGCAGCCCCTGCGGGCCGTGGTGGCGGGACAAAACCGCAATCAGGGCTTCCACGCGCCGCACCGCACCGGCGTTGAACGCTTCCCAGCCCCGCAGCGCCACCCCCCAGACGCGCGTCGAGGCGGCGGGCAGCAGCTTGCGATAGGTCCAGTCGAAATCCAGGTTCACCGAGGGGATTTCCGCCGGATAGAGGCCCGTCTTCATCAGCGTCACGAACGCCAGCGCGGCGAACAGCAACAACTGCGACTGGGTCAGGACGTGGGTCAGGGTATAAGGCGTGTAATCCACCGCATGGGGCAGCAGCGGGTACAACAACACCTGCGGGAACAGGCCCAGCGCCACGCACGAAAACGCCGTGATCCCCATCGCGACCAGCATGTTGGTGGGCGCTTCCGCGCAGCGCTTGCCGCTGTCGTGATAGAAGAAACTGAAAAACGGCACCTTGATGCCGGAGTGATCCAGCACGCCCGCCGAGGCGAACAGCAGCGCCAGCCAGACGACGGGGTAGTGCTCCTCCAGCACGGCGGTCATGATCAGCGCCTTGGAGACAAACCCGCTGAACAGCGGAAACGCCGAGATGGACAGCGAACCGACGATGCAGAACGCCGCCGTGAGCGGCATGGATTTATACAGTCCGCCCAGTTCCGAAGCCTTGATGGTGCCCACCCGAAACAGCACCGCGCCCATGCTCATGAACAGCAGCGCCTTGTAGAGAATGTGGCAAAAGGCGTGCGCCACGGTGCCGTTGAGCGCCAGTTCGGTGCCCACGCCGATGCCGGCCACCATGAAGCCCAACTGATTGTTGAGGCTGTAGGAAAGCACCTTCCTGAGATCGTTCTCGATGACCGCGAAGAAGATCGGAAACACCGTCATGGTGGCACCGATATAGATCAGGATCTCGGTGCCGGCATACCCGCGCGCCAGGGCGTAGACCGCCAGCTTGGTGGTGAAGGCCGACAGGACCACGGTGCCGGTCACCGTAGCTTCCGGATAGGCGTCCTGCAGCCAGTTGTGCAGCAGCGGAAAAGCGCACTTGATGCCGAAGGCGATGAAAATCAGCACGCCGCCGGGAGCATCCAGCCCCAGATGATCGAAGGCGATGGAGCCCGTGGCCCGCAAGTGAATGATCGCTCCAGCCAGCAGCAGCACGCCCGAACCGATCTGAATCACCAGATAGCGCAAGCCGGTCTGGGTGGATCGCTCGGTGCGCCGCGCCCAGATCAGAAACACCGAACCGAGCGCGGTCAGTTCCCAGTAGATGAACAGCGTCACCAGATCGCCGGCCAGGGTCGCGCCGATGGCGGCTCCGGCGTACACCAGGGCGGCTACATCCTGCATCGTGTCCCGCTGGTGCAGGGCGTAGATCACGCCCAGCCACGACGCGATCAGAAAAATCAGGGCAAAGGCGAAGCTGAGACCGTCGAGCCGCAGGGTGATCAGATTCAGTTGGAAAAGCTGAACGAGACTGCCAGTGCCGTAATCCATGCCGCACAGTTGTACGATGCCCAGCAACGGCAGCGCCAGCATGAACACCGCGCGGACCCGGCCACCGAGCAACGGCGCCAGCAGGCCGCCGATGATGAGGATCAGGGCGGGATTCAGTCCTTCAGCGATCATAATAATCCTCGTCCCGTTTCAGCAGCCGGCGCAGTGCCTTGGCCGACAGCACGATCACGCAGTAGGCGAGAAAGCCGTAGACGCCATAAAACACCGGGAACGACTCTTCGAACGCCAGATGGACATGCTTGTGATAGAACGCATCCACGATGACCAGCGCGACGCAAACTGCGACCAACACGCCGATCAATTTGTTGACGTTGCGCGGATCGTCCAGCCAGTATTTCTTTTCCGACTGGTCGGTGGAGGGCGGTAGAGCGGCCATGGTTGCCTCTCAGGGGGCGGTGATCGGCGCCAGCAGCGCGTACAGGGAATCGGCGTAAAAAAACAGCAGCAGGCAGCCCAGGGCGGTCAGACACAGCGGCACGACGCAGGCGAGCGGCGCTTCACGGATGCCGGTTCCGGCGTCGCCAACACCCAGGCCATGGGTCGGACCGGGCACGAAAAACCCCCGCGCCGCCACGGGCAGCAGATAGGCCACGTTCAACAGCGAACTGACCAGCAACACCGCCATCATCGCCCACTGCCCCGCATCCGCCGTCCCCCCCAGCAGATACCACTTGCTCCAGGAGCCGCCCAGCGGCGGCAAACCGACGATACTGAGCGCGCCGATCAGGAACGCGCCGAAGGTGAACGGCATCGCCCGGCCCAGCCCGTCCAGTTGGCTGACCTCGGTCTTGTGGGTCGCGGTGTAAATCGCGCCGGCGCAGAAGAACAGGGTGATCTTGCCCATGGCATGCATCACGATCTGCATCGAGCCGCCGATCACGCCCATCGAGGTCGCCAGCGCGGCGCCCAGCACCACGTAGCCCAACTGGCTGACCGTGGAATAGGCCAGCCGGGCCTTGAGGTTGTCCTGGGTCAGGGCCACGCAGGAGGCGAGCAACACGGTCAGCGCGGCCACCCACAGCAGCCATTGCGCGGAACCGGTGGCGCTCAGGAAGTCGATGCCGAACACGTAGACGATTACCTTCATCACCGCGAACACGCCGGCCTTGACCACCGCCACCGCGTGCAACAACGCGCTGACCGGCGTCGGCGCCACCATCGCCGCCGGCAACCAGCGGTGGAACGGCATCAGCGCGGCCTTGCCGATCCCGAACATGTACAGCGCCAGCAGGATGGCCACCGCCGGTCCTTCCACCTTGCCGGCCAGAATGCCGCCGGGAGCGAAATCCAGGGTCCCGGCGATCCATCCGGTCCAGACGATGGCCAGCAGCAGCAAGCCCATCGACGTGCCCAGCAGGATACCCAGATACAGGCGTCCCGCCCGCATGGCCTCGGGCGTGCCCTTGTGAGTGACCAGCGGATAGGTCGAGAGCGTCAGCGCTTCGTAGAAGATGAACAGCGTCAGCAGATTGCCGGCAAAGGCGATGCCGATGGTGCTGGCGATGGCGACGGCGAAGCAGATGTAGAACCGGGTCTGACGCTGTTCCTGGTTGCCGCGCATGTAGCCGATGGAATAGAGCGAATTCAGCGGCCACAATAGCGCGGCCACGCCGGCGAAGGTCATGCCCAGCGGCTCCACGCTCAGCCGCAGCGGCAGGCCAGGCGCGAACTGGAACAGATCCACCGTGGGACGAGTGCCGGCCACCACCGCCGGCAGCAGAGACAACACGACTCCCAGCAACAGCAGCGACGCCAGCAGGGTCGCCCCTTCGCGCCAGTCGGGACGGTCGTCGTTGGCGGCGATGAAAAACGCGCTCAGCAGCGGGATGAGCAGCGCCAGCAGTAGGGTAGCTTCGGAAGTCAAAGGAATCAGCCCGCGACAGCCAAGCCAGAAAATGGATGTCTGTTCACGACTGTAACGCTGGCTGGCGCTTTGCCCCGGAATGCTCCGTCGATTCTGGCTTCGGCTTCGAGAAGAAAGCGATGATTTCCGCAGGCGACTTCCCGGCCAAAACGGCTGCCTGTTCATCGCGGATTTTGCGGAAAAAATCGACGGTGTGAAATTCAGTCTTCTGATCCATGGCTGATGACCTCGCGTGGAGAATAGATGGCCAAAGGTTTGTAGCCCTGTTCGAGATTGACGGCGTTAAACAATCGTATCTTGTCGAGCCTGACAATATGCTTGAAATTCCAGCTCACCAGTACATCGACCTCAGCGATAGTAGCCAAGGCGATGTGCAACATATCGTTCATGAACCGCTGGCCGAGAACGCTATGCGCAATATAGTGCTGCACGAGCGACACTGCATCCTCATCAACCCGAATGATCTGTGCCGGTAATGACAACAGTTCCGTGTGGAGATTTTTGACAAAATCCGGGGCCGGAAGGACCTCGGCAGCCGTAACATCGGAAAGGACGGCGCGGTAACGCCCTTTGCGGAAATCCTCGATCAGGGCGCTTGACCATTCCGCGAACTCGGAATCAAAACAGCCGCCGATAACGGAAGTATCGACATAAATTCGCAGCTTTTTCATTGGCCCACCCCCAGCAGCATCTCCGCCGCGTGGCGGGCCACCCCCGCGTTCAGCGACGGGTCCAGCCCGAAATAGAGATTGGCCAGGGCCAGCGCCCAGGTGGGAATCAACAGCGCCAGCGGCGCCTCGCGCACCGCCTGCCCTTCCGGCACCGGCTTGAAGTAGGCGACTTCCACCACCCGCCAGATGTAGATCACCGCCAGCAGCGAGGTGACCAGCACCAGCACCGCCACCGGCCACCAGCCTTTTTCCATGGCGCCCACGATCAGATACCACTTGCTGACGAAACCCGCCGTCAGCGGCACCCCGATCAGGCTCAGGCCGCCGATCACGAAAGCGCCCATGGTCCACGGCATGACGCGGCCCACGCCCGCCATCCGGTCGAGTCGGGCGGCCCCGACCCGGAACGATACGCAGCCGAGCGCCATGAACAGCGCGCCTTTCATCAGGGCATGGTTGAACAGATGGACGATGCCCGCGGTCAGGCCGGTCACCGACACCAGGCTGATGCCCAGGATCATGTAGCCGATCTGGGCGACGCTGGAGTAGGCCAGCATCCGCTTGACGTTGCTTTGAAAAATCGCCACCACGGACGCGCTGAAGATCCCCACCAGGGCCAAAGGCAGCAGGATTTTGTCCAACTGCATGGTTTCAAATGAAAATTTGGCCCCGAAAATGGTGAAGAAAAACCGCAGCAGCACGTAGACCGCCACCTTGGTGGCCGTGGCCGCCAGCAAGGCCGTGACCACCGAGGGTGCGTAGGCGTAGGCGTTGGGCAGCCAGAGGTGGAGCGGAAACAGCGCCAGCTTGAGGCTGACGCCGATGGTCAGAAACGCGAAGGCGGCGCGCACGGTGCGGGTGTCGGCCACCGCCGGAATGCGCGCCGCCAGATCCGCCATGTTGAGGGTCCCGGTCATCACGTACAGCAGGCCGATGCCGATCAGGATGAAGGTAGCGCCGATAGTACCCATGATCAGGTACTGATAAGAGGCGGTCAGCGCGCGGCGGTCGCGGCCGATGCTGATCAGCACGTAACTGGACAGCGACGAGATTTCCAGAAACACGAACACGTTGAAGGCGTCGCCGGTGATCGTGATTCCCAGCAACCCGGTCAGACACAGCAGGTACGCGGTGTAGAACCAGGATTGCTTGCTCTCGGGCAGGCGGATGCGGCGTTCGACGATGATTCGTCCGAACGACATCACGACCGCCCCGATGGTCGCCACGATTAGCAGCACGTAGGCATTGAGCACGTCCACCCGGTATTCGATGCCCCAGGGCACGGGCCAGCCGCCCATCAGGTAGGAAATCGGACCATGCGCCAACACCTGATCCAGCAGCAGGACGGCGATGAGAAACGCCAGCCAGCTCGCTGCCATGGCCGCCAGCCAGACCGCGCGGCCAGCCGGCAGCAGCGCGCACAGCGGCGCCGAGACCAGAGGAATGATGACCTGTAGCGCGGGCAGATGGGCGATCACAGGGCGTCTTCCTGGTCCTGGGCGTGAATTTCGTCTTCCTCGATAGTGCCGTAGGCTTCGTGGATGCGCACCACCAGCGCCAGGCCGAGTGACGTGGTGGCGATGCCGACCACGATGGCGGTCAGGATCAGCACGTGCGGCAGGGGGTTGCTATAGACCACCGCCTTGTCGATGACGATGGGCGCGGTGCCGCCGATGATCTTGCCCATGCTGATGTAGAGAATGAACACCGAGGTCTGAAAGATGTTCAGGCCCACCAGTTTCTTGATCAGGTTGCCGCTGGAAATGACGACGTAGAAGCCGCACATCATCAGGATGATGAAAATCCAGTAGTTGTACAGGCCCAAAATCCGCACTAGCGCCCCCTGCCGGCAAAGGCGTAGAAAATGGTCACCATCACCGCCGATACGGTGATGCCGACACCCAGCTCCACCAACAGGATTCCCAGATGCTGGCCGTGCGCCGGATCGTGGTGATCCAGCACGCCGTAATCCAGATAATTGCCACCCAGCAACAGCCCGACCAGGCCCACGCCAGCGTAGATCAGCACTCCCAGCGAGACCCCGATCCGCAGCAACCACGGCGGCATCAGCTGGCGGGCGTTGTCCAACCCATAAATCAGCGCGTAGAGAATGAAGCCCGCGCCGAAGATCACGCCGGCCTGAAAGCCGCCGCCCGGCCCGTAATCGCCGTGAAACTGGACATACAGCGCGAACAATAAAATCAGCGGCAACAGCAGCTTGGTGCCGAGGCGTGGAATCGTGTAACGCTTCATTGCGGCCCATCCCGATCCGAACGCCGACGCCGCGCGCCGCCGATAAGCACCAGCACGCCGATGGCCGCGGTGAAGACCACCGTGGTCTCGCCGAGCGTGTCGTAACCCCGATAACTGGCCAGTACCGACGTCACGATATTGGGAATGCCGATTTCCCGAGGCGAATCCTCGATAAAACGCTGCACCAGATGATGGTGAATGGGGTTGGCCGGATCACCGTAGCGCGGGATATCCCAGGTGCCGTAGACCAGTGCCAGACCCGTGATAGTCACAATCAGCAAGGGCAACAGCGGCTTGTGGGCGACGGGAGTCTTTTCGCGGCTGGTAGTGAGCGCCAGGGTGCCCAGCATGAACACGGTGGCGACTCCCGCGCCGACCGACGCTTCGGTGAACGCCACGTCCACGGCATCCAGCACCACGAACAGGCTGGCCGACACCAGGCTGTAAATGCCGAACAGCATCACCACCGCGAACAGATCCCGCAAGCGGATGGCGGCCACGGCGGTGACGACCAGCAGGGTCAACAGGAAGATATCGACGAGGACTTCGATGGCGGCGGCTCCTCATGCAAAAGCGGTCGGGGATTCGCGGGATCGACCAGCGCCGCCCGGGCCAGGGCGTGGGTCGCGATGGGACCGGTGAACCACATGAACACCAGAATCAGCAACAGCTTGACGCTGACCAGGGTCCAGCCCGCCTGCACCATCAAGCCCAGCAGGATCAGCCCGGCGCCGAGCGTGTCGGTGACGCTGGCCGCATGCAGGCGGGTGTAGAAATCCGGCATCCGCAGCAGGCCGACCCCGCCGATCAACGAAAACGCCACGCCGCCGAGCAACATGAGCCAGCTGAACAGATCAAGTAGCGCGGCCATCACAAATCATCCTGCGGTTCTTCGGAAATGTTGCGCGGCCAGCCCATATCCCCATACCGGATGAACTTGAGCACGGCGATGGTGCTGATGAAATTGATGAAGGCGTAGACCAGGGCGATGTCGAGAAAATCGGGACGGCCGGTCATGAACCCCAGCACGGCGATCAGCAGCACGGTGAGGGTGCCGAACGAGTTGACCGCCAGGATGCGGTTGTAGACGGTGGGACCCAGCACGGCGCGGGCCATCGCCAGGATCATGCCCACCAGGATGCCGAGCGCCGCGGCTGCGAACATCAACGTCCTCCTTCCAACCGGGTAACGCGCCGGTCCATGTCGCCTTCCAGGAGAGCGTCGGCCCCTTCCCGCGTCAGGGCGTGGACTTCGAGGGTGTCGCCGCTCAGATCGGTCGTCACCGTGCCCGGCGTGAGGGTGATGGAATTGGCGTAAATGACCCGGCCCAGATCGCTGCGCTGGGTCGGTTTCAGGGTGATCAGCGTGGGACTGATCGGCAGTTTGGGGTCGACGATGCGCCTGGCGACGTCGAGGTTGGCCAGCACGATCTGCCACAGCAGCCAGGGCCAGTAGGTGAGAATGTGCGCGTTGAACCGCAGCCGCAACGGCTGTTCCTCGGGATCGATCACTTCGGTGCGCCAGGCGACGAAGACCACGAGCGCGCAGGACAAAGCACCGAAAATCAGGAGCAGGGTAACGTGGAAATAGCCGGACAGCAGCAGCCACAGGCCAAGGCAGAACAGCCATAACCCCAGCGCGTGCAACAAGCGACCTCCTTACTTTTGTTGTTTTTATCTGTCAATCGGTTAAGATTGACGTTATTTTTGATACGGCGTTTCAATAATACCGTATCCGCCACTTTATTCAAGCATCCGCCCGCAGCGGCGCGGCTGTCATAAAGTGGGGTGGCCACCTGAAAACCACTTGATGACCGACCGTGTTGTTGCTTACCGACCGCCCGGAAACCACATCCATTTTTCTGCCCGCCAGCGGCGCGTGGTCGGTCTGTCAGACAGAGAACCTGCCGCCCGCGGATCGGAGCCTCTGGCGGTTGCTGGGTGGGTCGGCCCGTTGCTGGCGGTGCGATACCGGGACACCGGCGTCCTGGCCGGAGCGGCGAGTGATCCTGATCGATCACGCGCCCTTCTCTCAATTCGTGGCGCTCCAGACGGCTTTGCGTGCGGGCGCCGTCCTGCCGGACGGTCTGGTCTGTCTGGCTCTGGCCGGCGCGGAGTTTCGCGGCCAGCGGCGGCGTTCCTGGACCGCCTTGCGGGGCAACCTCCACCTGACCGTACACTACCGGCTCGATCTGCCTGCCGCCTCGGTCGCAACCGGCCTGACCGTGTTGCCGGCGGTGGTCGCGGCGGAGAGCATCCGGCGGGCCAGCGCGGGACGTTGTGCGCCCGGCATCAAATGGATCAATGACCTGGTGTTGCCGGCGGGCAAGGTGGGCGGTGTGCTCACCGCCACCCAGATCGAGGACACGCGGGCCGTTTGCGTGTTGTTCGGCATCGGCATCAATATCGACCGGGCGCCACCCATCGACCCCACGCCTTTCGTACCCGCCGCCGCCCTGACCGCGACCGACCCCGGCCTGCGGGGATCGCTGCCCGCGCTGTTCGCGACGCTGGTGGCGGCTCTGGACGACGGCGTGCGGACGCTGCGGGAAACCGGCTCGTCCGACCTGTTCAAACGGTATCGCGCCCTTTCCGTCTGCCTCGGTCGGGAGGTGCGCCTGTGGCCCGCCGCTTGCGCGGACACGAACCGCGAGCCTCCCCTGGGGCAGGGCCGGGTCGTGGATATTCTGGCCGATCTGGCCCTGGTGCTCGAAGGATTTCCCGAACCGGTACGGAACGCGCGCCTGGCCCTGGCGCCCCTGGAGAACGCGTGATGCGCGCGAAACGACGCGCCCGAACGGGTTCGGCTCTCCGCCCACGAGCGGTATCCGTCAGACGGGCATGGAATTTCCTCTCCGCGTTCCATGACCCTGTCGTCGATCACGACGCGGAAGGAACATCGCTATGGAAAATCCCAATCTTTTCCTGATTTGCCTCAATGCCTTCGCGGCGGTACTCGGTTTGCTCTGGGTGCTGGCCATCGCCCTGCGCGGTCTGATCGAGCTGTTTCCCGAGAAACCGCCGCCGAAGATCGATGCGGCGGTCGCCGTCGCCATCGCCGCCGCCGCGAACGCCGTCGTCCCCGGCGCGCGCGTGACCCGAATCGAAGAAATCCGCTAATTTTTTCCTGATCCGTTGTGGAGCCATCATGATCTTTGCCCCCACCCAGAAGAAAATCCGCGTCATGCTGACCGCCTTTCGCGATGGTTTGCAGAGTGTGTTCGGCGGCAACGTGCGCGTCGACGACGTGCTTCCGGCGATGCAGGCCGCCGCCGCGATGGGCGTTCGTCATTTCGAGTTCGGCGGCGGCGCCCGCTATCAGGCGCCCTACTTCTACGCCGGCGAAGATCCGTTCGTCTGCATGGACAAGATGCGCGAAGCGGTCGGACCGGACGTCGACCTGCAAATCCTGACCCGCTCGGTGTCCGGGGTTACCCTGACCACCCAGCGGCTCAAGGCGCTGGAGCTGCAGGCGCGGTTGATGAAAAAGCACGGCACCACCATCGACCGCAACTTCGATTTCATGAACGACGTGGACAATCTGGTCAAAACCGGCCGGCCGATTGTGGCCGCCGGAATGCACCATCAGGTCTGCGTGGCGATGATGGGCCTGCCCTATCAATCCGAGCGGGTGCACACGCCGGAATTCTACATCCGGGTGATCCAGAAGCTACTGGAGACCGGCCTCCATTTCGATTCGGTGTGCATGAAGGACTCCTCCGGCACCACCGACCCCCATACCTGCTACGAAACCGCCAAGGGCCTGAAGAAAATCCTGCCGCCCGAAGTGCCGCTCGCCATGCACACTCACGACACCGCGTCG
>DGFE01000069.1:0-1676 GCA_002391525.1 Competibacteraceae bacterium UBA3908 | reverse complement strand
TGGCCTCCGGCACCTCCCAGCCGGACGTGCGTTCGATGTGGCACGCGCTCAAGGGTACTGGCTACTCGCTCGACATCGACGCCAGCAAGATGGACGAATTGGAAAAGCTGCTCGACGAGGGTCTCAAGGACTATTCGTTCAACCCGGTCACCACCTCGGCTGATGCCCGGGTGGTCAATTTTCCGATGCCGGGCGGGGCCATCGGCCCCAATGTCCACATGATGGCGGAGGCCCGCATTCTCCATCGCTACGGCGAAGTGCTGGCCGAATTTCCCGAAGTGGTGCGGGCCGGCGGCGCCTGGACCAGCGTGACGCCGGGCAGCCAGCAATACTGGCTGCAGGCGTTCAACAACGTGCTGCATGGCCGCTGGAAAAAGATCGACCCCGGCTACGGCCGTTCGGTGCTCGGCTACTTCGGCCGCACGCCGGAGCCGCCGGACCCCGAAGTGGTCAGGATCGCCGCCGAGCAGCTCAAGCTGGAACCGTTCGACGGCGACCCGCTGGAGAAAGCGCCGGACAGCGTCGCCATGGCCGAGGAGGCGCTGCGCGAGCGCCAGCTGCCGCTGACCGAAGAGAACATCTTCCTGGTGGCTTCCGCCATCGTGCCCGGCAAGAACATGGAACTGAACGAAGGCATCCGGCTGCTGACCGGCAAGGCCAAGATCAACCTGCCGCTGAAGGCGAAGGAAAAACCGGCCGCCGAAACCGTCCCGGCTCCGGCTCAACCCGTTCCCGCCCCCGCTCCGGTCGTCGTCGCCCCCGCCTTCGCCGCGCCGGTGACCACCCAGTGCACGGTGGTCGAGGGTCACGTGACCCGCACCTTCCGCGTCACTATCGAACCGCCGGCCGGCATGCACTCACCGGCCGCGGCCGCACCGACTGCCAGCGCCGTACCCGCCGCCGCGCCTGCTCCCGCGCCGGGCAGCGCCGGGCAGCGCACGCCGGTATTCTCGCCGTTCGAAGGCAAGGTGGAACTGGTCGAGATCAGCGTGAAGGTGGGTGAAACGGTGCAAAAAGGCCAGGTGGTGGCCGCAGTCGAGGCCATGAAGGCCAAGCACGACGTGCGCGCGCCCTGTGCCGGCGCGGTGGTGGAAATCCACGCCGATCTCGGCTCCGAGGTCTCCGCCGGCAAACCCATCCTGACCATCGGCGGTTGACATGGATACCCTGCTGGAACTGATCGCCCAAAGCGGTTTCCTGGGCCTGGGCTGGCGCAACGTGGTCATGTTCTTCGTGGCCGGGCTGCTGATTTATCTGGCGGTGAAGAAGAACTACGAACCGCTGTTGCTGATCCCCATCGGCTTCGGCGCGATGCTGGCCAATCTGCCGGCGGCCATGCTCGATGCCTCCAGCGGCTATCACGCCGAACCGGGGCAGACCATCCCCCTCTTGCAACTTGTTTACAACATGGGGATCAAGACCCAGTTGCTGCCGCCGGTCATCTTTCTCGGGGTCGGGGCGCTGACCGATTTCCGGCCGCTGTTGAGCCGGCCCATCACCCTGATGCTCGGTGCGGCGGCCCAGTTGGGGATCTTCGTCGCCGCGCTCGGCGCTTTCTACCTGTTCGGTTTCAAGGCTGAAGAGGCGGCGTCCATCGGCATCATCGGCGGGGCGGACGGACCAACCTCGATCTATCTGACCGCCATCCTCGCTCCGCACCTGCTGGGCGCGGTGGC
>DGFE01000119.1 GCA_002391525.1 Competibacteraceae bacterium UBA3908 | reverse complement strand
CTTTTAATCTGTTGGTCGTGCGTTCGAATCGCACACGGCCCACCACCGCATGGAACAAGGGGTTGGATAACAGCCTGACCCCTTTCCTTTTTTCCATCGCCCGCTCGTTGCCACCGGAATCGTGGAACGGCGGATAGTTCGCGCCCCGCCACTATCCGCCGCCCGCCCCGCGTTCGCCGAACCAGATGATCGCCGAGGGCAGCTCAACCCGTGAAACGCTCCGCGCAACCCGACGCTCGACCGGGCACTTATGCGCTGTTGCTGCGCATCGCCGTGGCGGAAATCGCCTTCGTTGGCCGGCGGCACCGATTGCCGCTGGCGCCGGGCTGGGCGGTTTATGTCGGCAGCGCCTTCGGGCCGGGCGGAATAGCGGCCCGGCTGGCCCACCACCGTCGACCCGTGGTCCGGCCGCATTGGCACATCGATTACCTGCGGCGATATGCTCGCCTCGAAACGGTTTGGCTCAGCCACGACCCCAGCCGGCGCGAATGCCTGTGGGCGGCGGTGCTGGCGCAGGACTCGGGTGGACGGGCGCCGTCGTTCCGTTTCGGCGCTTCCGATTGCCGCTGTCCCGCCCATATGTACCAGTTTGGCGTCCGACCGACGCTGGCCGCGTTCGCCGCGGCGCTGGAGTCTCGCGCTCCCGATCATGCGACGGTGCTCGAGTTCGACCTGGAGCCTGGATAACAAACCGCTGGCGCCGGCCAAGCGGGGTTGAACAGCGTCAAACGGCGATCAGGCCGGATCACGCTGCGGCGGCTTCGACCGGGCCGCATCATTCGGGGCAAGCTCCGGCAGCAGGCCGGGGAGCGTCTCCGGCGATACGGCGGGGCTGAACCAGAAGCCCTGGGCGAAGTCGCACCCCAGCCCTTCGAGCCACTCGCGCTGCGCCAGCGTCTCGACGCCTTGCGCCGTGACGGTAAGCTCCAGGTTGCGGGCGATGGCGACGATGGTCGCGACAATGGCGGCATCGCCAATGGCGGCATCGCCCCCGTCGGCTGGCGGATTGGCCAGAAAACCGCGGTCTATTTTCAGGCCGTCGATGGGAAAGCGCCGGAGACGGTCCAGGGACGAGTACCCGCTGCCGAAATTATCCAACACGATCCGCACGCCGAGCGCCTTGATGTCTTCCAGGATCGGCGCCGCCCGGTCGCGCGCCGACATCAGCGCCGCCTCGGTCAGCTCCACCGTCAGCCCTTCGGGTTCGAGTCCGGTTTCCCGCAGTGCGGCGGTGATCACCTCGTGGACATTGGCCTGTTTGAGATCCACGCCGGACACGTTCACGGAGACGAATAATCCGGTCAATCCGGCTTGTTGCCAGGCCCGGTTTTGCCGACACGCTTCCCTCAGCACCCAGGCCGTGATCGGGAGAATCAGGCCGTTTTCCTCGGCGAGCGGGATGAATTCGCCAGGCGCGATGTCGCCGATCTCCGGATCGCGCCAGCGCAGCAGCGCCTCCACGCCAACCACCCGACCGTCCTTCAGGTTCAGAATCGGCTGGTAATGGAGCGACAGCCGCTCATGCTCCACCGCGTGGCGCAAGCGCGCTTCCAGATCGAGCCGGCGCAGCGTGGTGGCCTTCATGGCGTCCGAGTAGTACCGGTAATTGTTCTTGCCGCTCTGTTTGGCTTCGTACATGGCGACGTCGGCGTTTTTGATCAACGCATCGACCGTATCACCATCCAGCGGATAGTAGGCGATCCCGATGCTGCCGGTGACGTGAAATTCATGATCGGCCAGCAGCAACGGCTCCCCCAAATGCCGCAGAATCCGCGCCGCCACCGTGCCGGCGGCGCGCGGATCCTGGAGTGCCTTGAGCAGGATCAGAAATTCGTCGCCCCCCAAGCGGGCGATGACATCGTCGGTCTCGGCAGCCACGCCGCCGCGCACGATCAAATCTTCCTGGCGCACCGCCCGGCAGATGCGGCGGGCCATCTCCTTGAGAAAGTCGTCGCCGACCTGATGACCCAGCGTGTCGTTGACCCATTTGAAGTTGTCGATGTCCAGAAACAGCAGCGCCACCAATCGGCCGTCGCGCCTGACCCGGGCCATGGCATAGTCGAAATGCTGCTTGAACAGCAGGCGGTTGGGCAGACCGGTCAAGGGATCGTAGAAAGCCAGTTGGCGAATCTGTTCATCGGACCGGGCGAGATTGCCGGCCATTTCGCGGAACGCGCGCGCCAGATCTCCCAACTCGTCCCGCGTTCGCGTCTCGATGGGCGTCAACAGATTGCCCTGGCCGATTTCCAGCGCCGCTCGACCGAGTTCCCGCACCGGGCGAATCACCAGATACCGCAGCAGCAGGACCAGCAGGCTCACGGTAATCACGATGCTCAGGAGGGTAATACTGGCTACCAGCCGGCCCAGTTCCCGGCTGGCGCTCAGCAGTTCCTGGTGCGGCAACGCGGCGAACAGGAACAGGCGCTGCTGCAACCGACGACCCTGAAACAGCAGTTTGACACCGTCCACCTCGGCATTCAGCGGCTCCCCGTTCGCCACGGCGCGGCGCAGGGCGGCGAACAGCTCGGGTGCGAGCGTCGTTCCCACCCGGTCCCGTTGCGGGTGAAACAGCACCGTGCCCCGGTCGTCGGTGTAGAAAATCGAACCGTTGACGCCGACCCGGTTGCTTTCGACCTGCCGCACCAGAAAATCCAGACTCATGGTGATGACCAGATAGCCCCGCAAGACCGGCTGCGCCAGCAGGGGATCCAGGCTTGGATCCCGAAACCGCAGTTTTCTCGCGGCCAGCAGCACCATCCGCTGATCGTCGGGATTGCGCAACAGGTTCAGGACGGTGTCTTCGGGCGCCTCCCGCAACTCGCGGAACCAGGGCGTGTCCGCCTCTTCTTCCGTGACGTTGGGGATAACGCCATGGGTGGACCGGGTATCCTCGTAGCCATCGGGCAGCAGCAGACGAACTTCGTAGTAATCGGGATAGGCATCCTGATAACTGGCGAACTGCTTGAGCAGCGTGGGTTGCAGCAGGCTGTAGCGGGCGGTTTCGTCCGCCGTCAGTACGTAGCGCCGCAGCATGTCGGAACGGGAGAACAGTTCCAGGTTGGCCTGGGTGGCGGCGATGGTCGTCTGCACGTTGTGGCCGAGCTGATCGAGCAGGGTCTGCATCTCCCGCAGCGTGCGCTCGGTGGCGGTATCGCGCAGCTTGATGTAACCGATCCAACCCAGCGTCAGCAGCGACAGGACGATGAGCGGCGCCAGCGCCAGCGACAGCTTGGTTTGCAGTTTCACGGCGGGCGGCGCGAGGCCAGGCTGCGAGGCGTCGGTTACGGTTTGCCGAGCAGCTTGACGAAGATGCTGTTGCGCTGCTTGATCGCTGTCTCTTATACACATCT
>DGFE01000223.1 GCA_002391525.1 Competibacteraceae bacterium UBA3908 | reverse complement strand
CGAATGATCGCCTTGTGCCGGCCGAATACCTTCTCCATCGCGTCGGAGATTTCGCCCAGACTGGCGCGGGCGCGGGCCGCCTCGACCGCCTTCTCCAGCAGGTTGCCGGAACCGGTGCGCGCCGCTTCGGTGATGGCGTCGAGCGCCATCCGCACCTTGGCTTCGTCACGGTTGGCGCGCAGCTTCTGCAAGCGTTGCACCTGTGATTCGCGCACGGCGGTGTTGTCGATGCTGAGGATTTCCAGCGGCTCTTCCTTGGTCAGCCGGTACTTGTTGACGCCGACGATGGTTTCCTTGCCGGAGTCGATCTGCGCCTGCCGCCGCGCCGCCGCTTCCTCGATGCGCATCTTGGGCAGGCCGGTTTCGATGGCCTTGGCCATGCCGCCCAGGCTCTCCACTTCCTGAATATGACCCCAGGCTCGCTTGACCAGTTCGTTGGTCAGCGCCTCGACGTAATACGAACCGCCCCATGGGTCCAGCACCTTGCAGATCGCCGTTTCGTCCTGCAGGTACAACTGGGTGTTGCGGGCGATGCGGGCCGAGAAGTCGGTCGGCAGGGCGATGGCTTCGTCCAAGGCGTTGGTATGCAGCGACTGGGTGTGGCCCAGCGCCGCCGCCAGCGCCTCGATGCAGGTGCGGGCGACGTTGTTGAACGGGTCCTGTTCCGTCAGGCTCCAGCCGGAAGTCTGGCTGTGCGTGCGCAGCGCCATGGACTTGTCGCTCTTCGGGTTGAACTGCTTGATGATCTTGGCCCACAGCAGCCGCCCGGCGCGCATCTTGGCCACTTCCATGAAGTAGTTCATGCCGATGGCCCAGAAGAACGACAGGCGCGGGGCGAAGGTGTCGATGTCCATGCCCGCCTTGATGCCGGTCCGCACGTATTCCAGGCCGTCCGCCAGGGTATAGCCGAGTTCCAGGTCGGCGGTCGCGCCGGCTTCCTGCATGTGATAGCCGGAGATCGAGATGCTGTTGAACTTCGGCATCTCCCTGGAGGTGTAGGCGAAGATGTCGCCGATGATGCGGATCGAGGGATCGGGCGGATAAATATAGGTGTTGCGCACCATGTACTCTTTCAGAATGTCGTTCTGAATGGTGCCGGTGAGCTGCTGGTGGGAGACACCTTGTTCCTCCGCCGCGACGATGTAGAACGCCATGACCGGCAGCACCGCGCCGTTCATGGTCATCGACACCGACATCTGATCGAGTGGGATGCCGTCGAACAGGATGTTCATGTCGAGCAGCGAATCGATCGCCACGCCGGCCTTGCCGACATCGCCGACCACGCGCGGATGGTCGGAATCGTAGCCGCGATGGGTTGCCAGATCGAAGGCGATGGACAGGCCCTTTTGCCCGGCGGCCAGGTTGCGGCGGTAGAAGGCGTTACTCTCCTCGGCGGTGGAGAAACCGGCGTACTGGCGCACCGTCCACGGCTGGGTCACGTACATCGCCGGATAAGGGCCGCGCAGGAACGGCGGCACGCCGGCGACATAGCCCAGATGCTGCAAGTCCTTGATGTCGTCTCGCGTGTACAGCGGCTTGACGTCGATGTGCTCCATGGTCGCCGAGACCAGTTGCTCCAGGGTCTTCCCGGTAGCCTTTTCCACCGCCGCCTTCCAGTCGGCGAAGCTGGGCTTGGGGAAGTCGACGCCATAGGCCATCGTGGTGAAATCAGGTGACGTGCTCATTGGGCGACCCCCATCTTCTTCTGCAAGGTTGACAACAGGGCTTGGCAATTGGCGTTGAGATGAATGAAGTCGTCCACGCCGGCGGCCTTGAAGGCTTCGACATGGTCGGCGGGATAGCCGGCCAGCAGCACGATCAGATCGGGCGCGGCCTTCTTCAGTTTCTGGACCAGCGGCGGGACGATGTCGGGATAGGTCGGATCGGTGGAGCAGATCACCACCGCCTTGGCGCCGGAAGCCAGCGCCGCGTCCGCCGCTTCGTCCGGAGTATTGAAGCCGGACGGATAGATCGTCTCGAAGCCGCCCACGCCCAGAAAGGCGGTGGTGAAATCGGCGCGGGCCTTGTGCTGGGTCAGCGGCCCCATGGTAGCGAGGAACACTTGCGGGCGCTGGCCGATGCGAGCGACGTAGGTTTCCGCCGCCTGCCGCAGCGCCTCGAACGCCTGCGCGCCGCGATGGGCGTGGACGGCGGTAGCGGTGGGACCGGGCTTGGCGTTGGCGCGCGCCGCCTGGGCGATTTCGCCCAGGGTCGCGCCGGCGAGCGCGGCCTGAATCGCGGCTTCGACCACGTCACCGCCCTGGGCCAGTTGATCCAGAGCCGCTTGCTTCTGACCGGCGTTGACCGCCGCCCGGAAACCGTTGAGAGCCGCCGCGCGTTCCTGCTGGACCGCCCAGGCATCCACCGGCGCCGGCTCGATGCGGGTTTCCTTCAGATTCGGATACATGTTGGTGCCGACGAAGATGTCCTTGCGCCGGGCGATGTTGGCGGCGCGCTTGGCGGCGGTGTCGGCGATTTGCGACTGCGGCCAGCCGGCCGCCAGGGCTTTCGCCATGCCGCCCTGTTTCTCGACCTCCTGAAAGATCGCCCAGGTCTTGCGGCCAACCGAATCGGTGAGGTTTTCGACGTACCAGGAGCCGCCGGCAGGGTCCACGGTGCGGGTGATGTGACTTTCCTCGCGCAGCACGGTATGGGTGTTGCGGGCGACGCGGCGGGAGAACTCGTCCGGCACGCGGAGCAGTTCGTCGAACGGCGAAATGTGCAGGCTGTCGCAGCCGCCGACCGCGCTGGAAAACGCCTCGGTGGTGGCGCGCAGCAGGTTGACGTGCGGGTCGTAGACGGTCTGGTTCCAGGCCGAGGTGCGGGCGTGCAGGCTCATCTTCTGCGCGTCCGCGTTGCCGCCGAACGCCTGGACGATCTTGGCCCACAGCAGCCGGGCCGCGCGCAGCCGGGCGATTTCCATGAAGAAGTTGGAACCGATGGACAGAGAGAAGCGAAAACGCGGCGCGGCGTCGTCCACGCTCAGCCCGCGCGCCTGCATGGCGCGGAGATATTCGACCGCCGTGGCCAGCGCGAACGCCAGTTCCTGGGTGGCGCTGGCGCCGCCGTTATGGTAGGGACTGCCCTGGACAGTAATGGTCTGCAATCGCGGGGTGTTGGCCTTGGCCCAGGCGGTGAGTTGCGCCATCACGTCGTAGACGCCGTCCAGATCGCGGGGCAGCCGGCCGTCGCGGGCCAACTGGCCCAGCGGGTCCATGCCGATGGCGCCGCGCACCCTGGCCAGCGATTTACCCTGTTTCCTGACCAGCGCCGCCAGCAGGGCGGTGAAGGTCAGGGCGCTGGTGCTGGCCTGGATGAACAGAGGCGTCTGTTCGAGATCCACGCCGTCCAGCGCCTCGGCGAGGTCCGCGACGCTGGAGATCGACAGGCCGCCCTTGCCGACGTCGTCGGCTTCGGCCTGATCGGCGTCGATGCCGGCCAGGGTCGGACGGTCGAGCACCAGGTTGACGGCGTTCTGACCACGCTCCAGATCGGCGCGCAGGGCTTCGTTGAACACCTTCGGCGTACCGTAGGGCAATTCCTGGGCGACATCCCAACTGCTGGCGACGTAACCGAGTGGACTGGTTCCACGCAAATAGGGGGCGAAGCCGGGCAGGCTGTCCAGATGGGGCAAGCCTTCGATGTCTTCCTGCCGGTACATGGGCTGGAGATCGATGTCCTCGTAGGTCCTGGTGACCAGTCGCTTCTCGAACGGCGCGCCCTTGAGGAACTTGTCGACGACCTTTCGCCACTCCTCATAAGGGGTTGGGGGAAATTCGTTGAACATGGGAGCAGCCGCGTCGGCTTGTTGTGGGTTCGACATGCGCATCCTCCGGTGGATCGAAACACGAGGGGGTTGACAGTACCGCAAAAGTATAACCGAAGATTCGCCCGATTCCCGGCAGGGAATCGTACTGGAAGGCGCGGGATACGGTTGCAATCGCGAAGTGGAATGACATACTGAAAAAGTCTGTTGCCTTATCCTTCATTATCCCTCACCCCCGACCCCTCTCCCGGTGGGAGAGGGGAGTAACCAGTTAGGAGGTTTCCGTGTCCGATAGACCCTTCAAGGTGCTGGGTATCCAGCAGATCGCCATCGGCGGGCTGGACAAGTCCAAATTGAGCCGGCTGTGGGTGGATACCCTGGGCCTGACCCTGACCGGCAATTTCCGCAGCGAGCGGGAAAACGTGGACGAGGATATCGCCGCCATCGGTTCCGGCCCGTTCAAGGTGGAAGTGGACCTGATGCAACCCATCGATCCCAACAAGGTGCCCAAGGTGCACGAGCCGCAGCTCAACCACATCGGGCTGTGGATCGACAATCTGGCGGCGGCGGTGGAGTGGCTGACCGGCAAGGGGATGCGCTTCACGCCGGGCGGCATCCGCAAGGGGGCGGCCGGTTACGATGTCTGCTTCATCCATCCCAAGGGCAACGACGCCACTCCGCTGTCCGGCGAGGGCGTGCTGATCGAACTGATCCAGGCCCCGCCGGAGGTGATCGAGGCGTTCGCCAAGGTCGCGTAGCGGTTGTAACACCCTCTCCCTCGTGACGGAGGGAGGGATTGCGGTTTTTCGGGCGCTTTTCCCTGTCATTCCGGCGGGCTGCGGTTTCGTAACCGGGGTCCGTCGCGGCAAGCTTGCCGATTCCCGAAACCGCCGGCGCCGGCGGGTATCATGACGGAGATTCGTTATTCGGTCATGATAAGGGAGAATCCTCATGCAACCGTTACTGCCCGTGGCCGGTTACCGGCTGGAATTCACCGCCCTGGAGCCGGTTCGGCTACCGGTTTACGCCGGTTCCGCCTGGCGCGGGGTGTTCGGCCATGCCCTCAAGCGGCTGGTCTGCGTCACCCGCGAGCCGACCTGTCCGTCCTGTCTGCTGTACCGTTCCTGCGTCTATCCCTATCTGTTCGAGACCCCGCCCGATCCCGCCACCGGCAAGCTGCGCAAGTACCCCGCCGCGCCGCATCCCTACGTGCTGCGACCGGGAGCGGGGGGAGCGCACGCCGCCGGCGCGACGGTCGATGTGGACGTGGTGTTGTTCGGGCACGGCAACCGGCATCTGCCTTACGTGCTGCACGCTTTCGACCAGGCCGGCCGGCGCGGCGTCGGCCACGGCGATGGCAGGCTGGAGTTGGTCCAGGTCACGCAGCGGACACCGGACGGCGATTGGCAGGCCATTTACCATCCTGGCGAATCCCTGCAACCGTTGCCGCCCACGGTTCCCGAACCACCGCCCTGTCCGGCGCGGCTGACGCTGGTTTTGGAAACGCCGTTGCGGATACGGCAAGCCGAGAAGCTGCTGGGGCCGGAAACGTTCCAGTTCGGCGCGCTGTTCGCCAATCTGTTGCGGCGAATTTCGCTGTTGATCACTTTTCACACCGACACGCCACTGGAAGCCGATTTCGCCGGATTGAGCCGGGCCGGCTGGACGATCCGGCACCGGGCGGCGCGACTGCGCTGGCATGAATGGGCCCGCTATTCGTCGCGCCAGGACGCGCTGGTGAAAATGGGCGGGCTGGTCGGCGAAATCGAACTGGACGGCGCCGGGCTGGAGCCGTTCTGGCCGTATCTGTGGCTCGGCCAGTGGACTCATGCCGGCAAGGGTGCGGTAATGGGGTTGGGGAGGTATCGACTGGTAGTGGCTTGACCGGCATGCTTGCCGACTCCGCGTTTTTATCTCGCTGAATTCACCGTTGCTGTATTTGCACTATGCTGAACAGAGGACGCCGCCATGAATCCGGAACGCTATCCCCGCCATATCCTGCTTTGCGTCGCCGGCAGATGTTATACGCACTACATTTGCAGCACCCAATGGAGATAACACACATGATGGTTAAACAACATTACACTGTGAGCTTTGTAACCCCGGCTTTTCTGGGTGATGCTGATCAGAATGGCGCATGGCCTGTCTCTTATACACATCT
>DGFE01000169.1:11543-14833 GCA_002391525.1 Competibacteraceae bacterium UBA3908 | reverse complement strand
TTGCCCCTGTCAATTCAGCCGCGACCGCAAGGGCGATACGCCGGCTTTCGGTTGAACCGCCCCGCCCCCATCGGTAGACTGTCTGGACCTTCCAGCCCCCACCGTTCTTCCCACCGGTCCCGCCCCCCGGTCTCCGACCCAGGCGCGGACCGCTCGAACGTTGACTTTCGTGACTCAGTCCCTGGACACGCAACCTTGAACGCCGACTTCCAACGCATCAAACGCCTGCCGCCCTACGTCTTCAACATCGTCAACGATTTGAAGGCCAAGGCGCGCGCGCGCGGCGAGGACATCATCGACTTCGGCATGGGCAATCCCGATCAGCCGACGCCGAAACACATCGTCGAAAAGCTGGTCGAGACCGCCCGCCGCGACGACACCCACCGCTACTCGGTCTCCCGCGGCATCCCGCGCCTGCGCCGGGCCATCTGCAACTGGTATAAAACCCGTTACGCCGTGGAGCTCGACCTGGAGTCCGAAGCCATTGTCACCATCGGCTCCAAGGAAGGATTGGCGCATCTGGCGCTGGCCACCATGGGGCCGGGCGACGCCGTGCTGGTGCCCAATCCGGCCTATCCGATTCATCCCTACGGTTTCGTCATCGCCGGCGCCGACATCCGCCATGTGCCGCTGGTGTCGGGCGTGGACTTCTTCGCCGAACTGGAAAAAGCGATCAAGGATTCCTGGCCGCGTCCCAAGATGCTGGTGCTGAACTTCCCGGCCAATCCCACCACGCAATGCGTCGAACTGGAGTTTTTCGAGAAAGTCGTCGCCATCGCCCGCGAGCACGACATCTGGGTGATTCACGATCTGGCCTACGCCGATCTGGCGTTCGACGGTTACGTCGCGCCCTCGATTCTGCAAGTGCCGGGCGCCAGGGACATCGCGGTCGAATCCTTCACCCTGTCCAAGAGCTATAACATGCCCGGTTGGCGGGTCGGCTTCATGTGCGGCAACACCACGCTGATCGCGGCGTTGGCGCGGATGAAGTCCTATCTCGACTACGGCATGTTCACCCCGATTCAGGTCGCCGCCATCGCCGCCCTGGAAGGTCCGCAGGAATGCGTCGGCGAGATTCGCGACATGTACCAGAAACGGCGCGACGTGCTGTGCGACGGCCTGAACGCGCTCGGTTGGCACGTCCAGAAACCCAGGGCCACCATGTTCGTCTGGGCGCCCATCCCGGAACCGTACCGGGCGCTCGGTTCGCTGGAATTCTGCAAGAAACTGCTGGCCGAGGCGAAAGTGGCGGTATCGCCCGGCATCGGTTTCGGCGAATACGGCGACGACCATGTCCGCTTCGGCCTGATCGAGAACGAACACCGCACCCGGCAGGCGCTGCGCGGCATCCGCGAGATGTTTCGCAAGGACAACCGGGACACCCATTCTTCCTTGCCAACCCAGGCGGCCGCGCGATGAACACGAGTTCCTATCCTCCGGTCAAGGTCGGCCTGCTCGGCCTGGGCACGGTCGGCGGCGGCGTTACCCGCGTGCTGGCGCGCAACGCCGGGGAAATCAGCCGGCGCGCTGGTCGGGAAATCGTCATCACCCACGCCGCCGCCCGCAATCTGGACACCACCACCGCCAACACCGCCGGCATGAAACTGACCGGGGAGGCGCTGGAGGTGGTGGACGATCCCGAGGTGTCGATCATTGTCGAACTGATGGGCGGCTACGAGCCGGCGCGCGGTCTGGTGCTGCGCGCCCTGGCCAATGGCAAGCACGTGGTCACCGCCAACAAGGCGTTGATCGCCCGGCACGGCAACGAAATTTTCGCCGCCGCCCGCAACGCTGGAATGATGGTCGGCTTCGAGGCGGCGGTGGCCGGCGGCATCCCGATCATCAAGGCCATCCGCGAGGGCCTGGCCGGCAACCGCCTGGAATGGGTGGCGGGCATCATCAACGGCACCGCCAATTTCATTCTGACCGAGATGCGGGGCAAGGGCCGCGACTTTCCAGACGTGCTGGCCGAGGCGCAAGCCCTGGGTTACGCCGAGGCCGACCCAACGCTCGATATCGAGGGCGTCGACGCCGCCCACAAGCTGACCATCCTCGCCTCCATCGCTTTCGGCATCCCCTTGCAATTCGATAAGGTTTACATCGAAGGCATCAGCCGCATCACCCACGACGATGTCGCCTACGCCACCAAGCTCGGCTACCGGATCAAACATCTCGGCATCGCCCGGCGCGACGAAAACGGCGTGCAATTGCGCGTTCACCCGACCTTGATCCCGCAGCGGCAATTGCTGGCCAACGTCAACGGGATCATGAACGCGGTGCTGATCAAGGGCGACGCCGTCGGTCAGAGCCTGTTCCACGGAGCCGGAGCCGGGGCTGAGCCAACCGCCTCGGCGGTGGTCGCCGACATCATCGACGTGGTTCGCACCCTGACCGCCGACCCGGAGAATCGCGTTCCCCATCTGGCTTTTCAGCCGGACGCGCTGTCCGATCTGCCGGTGTTGCCGATGACCGAGGTGGAAACTACCTATTACCTGCGGTTGCAGGCGGTGGATCGCCCCGGCGTGCTGGCCGACGTGACCCGTATTCTGGCCGACCGCCGGATCAGCATCGAGGCCATCCTGCAAAAGGAACCGCCGCCCGGCGCCAGCGACGTACCCATCATTCTGCTGACCCATCGGGTTCGGGAACAGCGGATGAACGAGGCCATCGCCGCCATCGAGGCGCTAGGCAGCATCCGCGCGCCGGTCATGCGCATCCGACTGGAACACCTGAATTCGGATTGAATCGCGCTGACGACAGACGACCGTGGCGACCACCCTGCATCTGCTGATCCCCGGCCTGCTCGGTCCCTGGCCGCCCGACCGCATCGACCCGGCATTCCCCCGCCCAACCGCGCCGGCGCTGGAATGGCTGCTGGCGCGCGCCCGCGTCAGCGTCGCGCCACTATCGCCGGACGCGGCGCTGTTCCGGCTCTTCGGCCTGCCGGCGGCGTCAGAGCCCGACCTGCCGGTGGCGGCGGTCACCCGCCTGGCCGACGGCGCCGAAGCCGAAGACGGCTGGTGGCTGCGCGCCGATCCGGTGCATCTGCGCGCCGATTTGCATGGCGTATGGCTGGCGGACGCCCGAATGCTGGCCATCGACCTCGCCGAGGCGCAGGCGCTGGTCGCGGCGTTCAACCAGACCTTCGCCACTGACGGACTGCGACTCGACGCCCCGCGGCCCGACCGCTGGTATCTGCGGCTACCCGACGATCCCGGCGTGCGCACCCACCCCCTGGAGAACGCCATCGGTCGCGACATCCAACCGCTGTTGCCCTACGGTCCGGCCAG
>DGFE01000169.1:0-11258 GCA_002391525.1 Competibacteraceae bacterium UBA3908 | reverse complement strand
GCCGGAGAAGCGGACGGCCTGGTCGTGCTGGAAACGACGCGCTTCGACCCGATGGACGACGATCCCTCGGCCTGGGCCGGGCATATCGTCGAATTGGAGCGGGCCTGGTTCGCACCCTGCCGGCAACTGTTGTTGCGAACTGGCGGACTGGCGGCGCTGCACCTGCATCCTGGCAACGGTCGGCTCTATACCGTCACGAGCGCCGCCCGCTGGCGTTTTTGGCGCCATCCCCGGCCGCTGCCTACCCATTTTTAGGTGACTCTGATCAGTTTCATGTATTATAATAACCTTTATTTTACATTTTTACTTATTTTCCTCATATAAAATTGGATGGATAATCTATATGATATTCCGATATATAGCCTTGATTGTCATTATTTTGGGAATAAACCTGTCCACCTGGGCAGGCGAGCGCTTGCGCGTGGCGACCGAGGGCGCTTTTTCGCCGTTCAACTATGTCGACGAACAAGGGCAACCGGCCGGCTTCGACGTGGACATCGCCAAGGCGCTGTGCGAGGTACTCAAGACCGAATGCGAGGTCATCATCGTCCCTTGGGAGCAGCTACTCCCCAGGCTGGGCGCGGGCGACTTCGACATGATCGTGGCCAGCATGGCCGAAACGCCGGAACGGCTGCGGCTCGCGGAGTTTACCGATGCCTATTACCAGTCGCCTCAAGCCTTCATTGGCCGGCCAAACAGCGGCATCTCGCAAGTGACGCCGGCGACCGTCCGCGGCAAGGTGCTGGCCACGCAGCGCGGCACTATTTATTCGGATTACCTGAACAAACATTATCGGGATAGCGCCGTCATCAAGTTGACCGACACCCTGTCAGCCGCCCTGGAGGCTCTCGTCAAGGGTGAAGCGGATTTGGTGCTGGCCGACGTGCTGATTTCCTTGCCTTACATCCGCACCACTATCGAGCAACCTCTGGAAATCGTCGGCGAACCGATTCCCGACAATGAGCTGTCGGCGCATTGCCATATTCAGGTCCGCAAGGGCAATCTGAAGCTCCGTGACGAACTCAATCGGGCCTTGCGCGAGATCAAGGACAACGGCGCTTACAGTCGGATCAGCGGGAAATACTTCCCGTTTGACATCCGTTGAGTCAAACTCGGTCAAATCCCGCCAGGCGCCCCGAACCGGGAGCCCCGCTCCCACCACCGGACCAGAGTGGACCGCCATTACCGGGTCAAAACGGTCCCCATCCGACTTCCATGTCCAGGCTCATCGTCCGCCGCCCAGCCACCGCGTCCACCGCCGACCTGCCCGTTGCGCCGTTGCTGCGGCGCATCTACGCCGCTCGCAACGTCCACTCCGCCGCCGAACTGGCCAGGGAGCTCCGCCACCTCACCACCCCCGCCGCGCTGCGGCACATCGACCAGGCGGTGGACTTGCTCCATACCGCCCTGCGCGAGCGCTGGCGCATCCTGATCATCGCCGATTTCGACGCCGATGGCGCGACCAGTTGCGCGCTGGCGGTGCGCGCCCTGCGGGCGTTCGGCGCGGCCTGGGTCGGCTATCGGGTGCCCAACCGCTTCGAGCACAACTATGGCCTGACCCCGGAGATCGTGGCGGTGGCGGCCCAAGACCGCCCGGACCTGCTCGTCACCGTCGATAACGGCATTTCCAGCCACGATGGAGTGCGGGCCGCCCGGAACCTCGGTATGCGGGTGCTGATCACCGACCACCATTTGCCGGGTCGGGACCTGCCGCCCGCCGAGGCCATCGTCAACCCCAACCAGCCGGGCGACGCGTTTCCCAGCAAGTGCCTGGCCGGCGTCGGGGTGATCTTCTACGTGCTGTCGGCGTTGCGGACCCGGCTGCGCGAAACGGGCTGGTTCGCGGCGCGCGAGCTACCCGAACCGAACATGGCCCGATTTCTCGATCTGGTGGCCTTCGGCACGGTCGCCGACGTGGTGCCGCTGGACCACCTCAACCGCATCCTGGTCGAACAGGGGTTGCGGCGCATCCGCCAGGGCCAGTGCGCGCCCGGCATCACCGCTCTGTGCGCGGTGGCGGGTCGAAACCCGCGGCGACTCACCGCCGGCGACATCGGCTTCTATCTCGCGCCCCGCCTCAACGCCGCTGGTCGGCTGGAAGACATGGGACAGGGCATCGAATGCCTGCTCGGCGACGATCCCGCGGCGGTCCGCGCCATCGCCCACCGCCTGGACGCCATCAACCGGCGGCGGAACGACATCACGACCCGCATGCAAGCCCAGGCGCTGGACAGCCTCGACCGCCTGCTGCTGGACAGGGGGGAACTGGCGTTCGGGCTGTGCCTGTTCGATGCCGGCTGGCATCCGGGCGTGGCCGGCATCATCGCGGGCCGGCTGAAGGAGCGCCTGCATCGACCGGTGATCGTGTTCGCGCCGGATCGCGACGGCAAACTTAAGGGTTCGGGTCGCTCGGTGGACGGCGTCCACCTGCGCGATGCGCTGGCGGCCGTGGCGACTCGCGCGCCGGGGCTGATCGACCACTTCGGCGGCCATGCGATGGCGGTCGGGCTGACCCTGGCGGCGGAACGCCTGGAATCCTTCCGTCAGGCGTTCGACGCCGAAATCCGCCAATGGCTCACCGCCGAGGACCTGCATGGCCGGTTGTTGAGCGACGGCGAACTGGAGCCCGCCGACTTCTCGCTGGAGGTCGCCGAACTGCTGCGCGAAGCGGGTCCCTGGGGCCAGGGTTTCCCGGAACCGTTGTTCGACGGCGTGTTCGAGGTGGTTTCCCACCGGGTGCTGAAAGACCAGCATTTGAAGCTGTGGCTACGACCGCCGGGAGCGGCCCTGGATCTGGAAGCGGTCGCCTTCAACCGGGCCGGTGACTTCGCGCCGGGCACGGCGCGGGTGCGCATCGCCTACCGTCTGGACGCGGACGAATGGCGCGGCGCGCGCCGGTTGCAACTGCGCATCGAGCACCTGGAAGCCGCCTGAGCGCCGCCCCCTATTCCAGACCCAGTTGCTCGGCGAACCGCCAACCATTCTTGCCGGCCCGCTTGGCTGCGTACATGGCGGTATCGGCCTGCCGCAGCAGGCTCATCGCCAGTTCCAGGTTGGCGGGCAGTTCGGGGCGATACAGGGCAATGCCGACGCTGGCGGTGACGGTGGCGCTCGCAGCGCCCAAGGGCACCGGCTCCGACAGGCGGGCGATGATTTTCTGCGCCACGGCGGCGGCGGCCTGGGGGTGTTCGAGATCGGGCAGAATGACCGTGAACTCGTCGCCGCCCAGCCGGGCCGCGGTATCGGTGGCGCGCACGCACTGTTGCAGGCGCGCGGCCACCTGCCGGAGCAGTTCGTCGCCCGCGTCATGACCGTGGGTATCGTTCACCTGCTTGAAGCCATCCAGATCCACCAGCAGGATGGCCAGCAGCCGCCATTGCCGCCGGGCCTGTTGCAAACCCTTGCGCAGGTGTTCGAACAGCAGATTGCGGTTGGGCAGCCCGGTCAGGCTGTCGAAATTGGCCAGCCGCCAGTTGCGCAGGCTGACCTCGGCCAGCATCCGGGTACGCTCCTCCACCTTGGCTTCCACCTTGGCTTCCAGCGTCTGGTCGTAATCCCGCAGCAGCGCCTCGGCCTTTTTGTGGAGCGCCTCGACTTTCTTATGATCGGTGATGTCGGCGGTGGCGCCGCGATAGCCCAAAAATTCGCCGTCCTCGTCGAACAGCGGCAACCCGCTGCTGCGGGTCCAGGCCGAGCGACCCTGACCGGGCAGCCGCACGCGCAGCACCAGTTGCTGAAAGGGTTGCCGTTGCCGGATCGCCAGCTTCAGGGTGGTAAGATCGGTGTCCTGTTCCTGGGATATGACGAAATCCCGCCAGTTCGCGCCGATCCGACCGTCGCGCCGCTTGGCGGCCTCGGCAAAGTGCCCCCGCAGGTCGCGCAGATTGCCGGCAGCGTCGAATTCCCAAAGCAAATCGTTGGAAATCTCGGCCAGATCGCGGAACAGCGCGGTACTGGCCAGTCTCGCGTGGGATACCGCGCCGGTCAGCAACCCCGAAGCCACCACGGCCGCCATCACGATCTGATACTGGAACGCCAGTTCGGTTTGCCCGAACAGCGCCACCATCGTCACGATTCCCAATTCGTACAGAAATACGGTCAATACGGCGCCTCGCATGCCATGCGTCGCCACGACCCAGACCATCACCGGCAACAACAGCAGGGCCAGAAACGGATTGGGCTGATTGCGCCAGAAATGATGCGGCAGCCAAAACAACGCCGCCAGGATCAGCGCCGACAATCCACCCTGAAACAACATCACCCGCGCCGCTGGCGGATCGACCCTCGTTGACCACCACGACAAGCGCGGCAAGTGCGGTGGCTCGCCCCTGCACCAGCGCCGGACCAGCGGCGCCACCAGAATCAGCGCCAGCGGCGTGAACGTGGCGACTCCAACAAAATCCCCAACCCACCAACCCAGCACCACCGCCGCCAGCGGAGCCGGCGAGGCCAACACTCCGGCGGCGGTCAGCAGTTGGGTGCCGACCAGCGCCGAGAACAGGGAGCCGGCGGCGGCGGCGGCCAGAAACGCCGCTACGTGTTTCGGACTATTGAAGCGCCACTGCTCGCGTCGGCGCCCGCCCGGATAGCGCCGCAGGGCAAGCGCCGCGATCAGGTAACCGAGCGGCATCGCCAGGTTGGCCGCCAGATAGTACGGCCACTGCTCGCAAGACCCGCCGGACATCCCGGCGATCAGCGACGCGAGAATGGGCAACGGCAAGGCCCGACCCCCGTATTCGAGCAGTATGGCGAAGGTCAGGCCAGCGGGCGGGGACCAAAGGCTGACTCCGTCCATCAGGTTCAATCGGCTCGACGCATACCACAGCGCCAGCCAAACGACTACATAACCCGACGCCAGCGCCAGCGTTCGGAGCCGCGGCTTCTCAACCGGCGCCGTATTGTTTGTATCGCGCGTCGTTTCCATGCCCCCCATCTCCGCGAAAAATGGCTAACGCCCCCTTGCTAAAGTCGGCGCCCACTCGTTTGGGTCATCTGAATCAGTAATGCTGGACTCGATAAAGGGTCTGGTCGGCCAGTACCGCCGCCAGAGCATCCCCCACCACCGTCGCCCAGCGTTCACAGCCGGCGTCGTCGGCGATCAAGTCCTGGCGGATTTCGATCTCCACATGCGGCAACCCCGCCGCGCCGCCGTGGGTATCCATGGTGAAACCGACTTCCCGGCCCGAATAAGGTTCGTTGTCGCCGACACAGAGTTCGGGATCGGTCCGGAACCGCGCCAGCACCGGCAGGGCCAGACGCGGATCGCGGTTCCACAACACGCCGAGCTGCCATGGCCGACGGAAACCGTTCAGCATCGGCGTGAAGCTGTGAATGGCGATCAGGGCCGGCGCCCGGCCATGACCGTGCCGCCAACGGTGCGCCAGGATTTGGGTAATGGCGTGATGATAGGGCCAGAACACCTCGTTCAGTCGGGACTCCGCCGCGGCATCGTCAAGATTCCGGTTGCCGGGAATGAACGTTCCGTCGCTGACCTCGGCGATGGAGGTCGGATCGCCGGGAGAACGGTTGCAGTCGATCACCAGTCGCGAATAACCGGCCAGCACCGCCGGGCCATCCAAGCGCGCCGCCAGCAGTCGGGCGACGCGCGCGGCGCCGATATCCCAGGCGATATGCCGGGATAGCGCTTCCGGCCCCAGTCCAAGCTGGTCGAGCGCTGTCGGAATGACGTTGCTGGCGTGATCGCATACCAGCACTACCGGCGACTGGCCGTCTGGATTGACGAGGGTGAAGGGTGGCGGGTCTCCGGCGCCCAGCAGGGCTCCCGGGATGACCAGGTTGGCGGTGACGTCGTTCATGGGATGGTGGGTATGGCCTTCGTTCAAGTTGGAAGGGTCGTGCAACAGGACCCACCAAATAGATGGAAATATTGTGCCAACTGTAAAAATTTTGCAAAATTTATCCGCTTGGCTGCTCGGATCCAAGGTCAGGCAAGGCAACATGGAGACCGTCGCCTTGATCGCCTCGTAATCGGGGATGAATCGCTGAAGCACGAGATGTCCGGCGGCGGTTTTCAGCCGGAAAATCATCCGACAGGCAAGGCGGACGGTGGCGGCACCCCATCGGTGCCGGTCGCCGCTTGGAGACCGCATGAAATCCCCTCTCCTGGCGGGAGAGGGGTCGGAGGCGAGGACGGCGTGGCGCGGCTGGCTGTCGCCAGGAGCCGGTGGGCGTCACCCTGGATTCAACGATGCTCGAAAGTCACCATATTGATACAGTCCGCGCACAGGTTGTCCAGGCGCCGCACCGGCATGGTGAAAGACTCTTTTGCTGTCCAGGGCACGGTGGCTGTCTTTTTCTCGGGATCGTCCACGATGGCCGCCAGTCCTCTGGTTTTGAAGCTGCTCTGGATGGCCGTTTGCAAGGTATCCGTTTTCGCGCTGTCCTGGGCCAGCCGCGCCTTTACCAGGGCCTCGTATTGCTCCTCCATCGCCTGGTTCGGCTCCCGGAACGCCAGGAAAAGGATGGTTTCCGAACCGACCTTGTCATCGAGCTTGAACGATTTGTCCTTGGCGGGCAGATAATAGGTGACGCCGCCCCGCACCGGATTGAGATTGTCAACCTTCACGCCGCCGAAGCTGGTCATCGGAAAGAGCCGGTAGATCGCTTTGCTGCTGTCGACCTGAAAAATGTAAACGTAACTGTTTTCCGCCGGGGTGAACTGAATTTTGTAGTGGTCGCCGGAATGCAGCACGCTGCCCTCGACCAGGGTCTTGAGCGGTCCCTGGCCACCGGGGCGGTAGACATAATTCACCTTGAAGCTGAGGGGCTTGGAACCGGCTTGGGGGGTAATCGCCGCCGGCTTCGGAGCGGCTCCGCCCGGTTCGGGCGCGATCTTGACGGTCCCGGCCGGACCGCGCGTCTTGAGATCGACATCGGACGCGGGATCGGCCGCGCCGACGCCGCCGGCGGTTCCGAGCAACACGCCGCCGAGCAAGGCCAGCAGCGGGTAATCCCACCAACGAATTTTAAAGTTCATGACTTCCTCTCGCGTTGTGCCTGAAATTCAACGCGGGCAGGGCGCCCGCTTGAGTTTTCCGCAAACTGTCGGTCAATCGCGTTTGCAGTTCCGCGATCCGTACCGGGTCTTGCACGCGACGTGCCACAGCGAGCGCTTCATACTGGTTTTCCAGATCGAGGTTACGGTCCCGGAACGCCAACACGTGGATCCGCTCCTGACCAACCTGGTCATCCAGTTGAAACGCCTCATCCTCGGCGGGCACGAAGTAAACCACTCCGGCCCGTACCGGATTGACGTTGCCGGTTCGCGGGGTGTCGCCGTCCTCGAACGGAAACAGCCGGTAAACCGCCCCGCCGCTGTCGATCTGGAAAATATAGGCATAGCCGTCCTGTTCCGGCGTGAAGCGGATCTGGTAGTGGTCTCCGGAGTGCAGCACGTCGCCATCCGACAATGGCCGGAAATTGAGTTGATCGGCGGGTCGATAAGCATAGGAAACCTGAATCGGGAGAGCCGGGTTCGACGGGCGTTCCCAACTCAGGTAAGCGACCCCGGCCAGCAAAACGGTGGCCAGCAGCAGCGCGATGCCGATGGCGTATGGATTGAACGAGCGCCGGAGTTTTTTACCCGCCTTCGCCGGCGGCAGAACGACGGTTTTGTCGTTTTCCTGGTCGCCGAGTCGGTCGAGGGCGTCGACGAGTTGCTCGGCGGTGGTAAAGCGCTCGTCCGGATCGCGCGCCAGCAGCTTGTTCAGAATGCCCTGGTATCGACTCAGGTGCGCCGGCAGGGATTCCATGTAGCCTCCCAACGTGCGGTCGGGGCGAAATCCGGCAAGCATCTCGAAGAAGACCAAGCCCAGGGAATACAGGTCACTGCGGCCATCGAGTGTTTTCCCCTGCGCCTGTTCGGGACTCATGTACAGGACCGTGCCGACCGCCAGACCGGTCGCGGTCAGGTGGACGTGGTCCTCATAGGCCTTGGCGATCCCGAAATCGGAGAGCACGGCGTTGTCGTCGTCGCGGAACAGGATATTGGCCGGCTTGACATCCCGATGGATGAAACCCTGGCGATGGGCGTGGCCCAAAGCGCTGGCAAGCTGGCGCAGAATACCGACGGCCTGTCGCGGGGTCAGCCCTTTTTGAATGCGATCCCGCAAGGTGCCGCCCGCCACGTACTCCATGATCATGTAGTACTGGTTCAGACATTCGCCGATATCGTGGATGGTCACGATATGCGGATGCCGCAGTTGCGCGATGATTTTCCCTTCCTTGAGAAACCGCTGACGGAAGGTGGCGTCGATGCTCAGCGACGGGGTGATCACCTTGATCGCGACCGGCCGTTCGAGCGCTTCCTGAGTCGCCAGATACACCTGGCCCATGGCGCCGCTGCTGATCAGTTTTTCCACCTTGTAGCCGGGGATGACGGGAGCCGCGTCGATGGCGCCGATATCGTCTATCTCGATGGCGCTCAGATCGGTCTCCGCATGACCCTCGGGTTTTGCATTGTCAGGATAAGACATGGATGCGTCCACCCGCTTTGCCAAGGCAATGACCACCGGCCCGTCTTCCATCCTCTCTCCCGCGAACGGGAGAGAGGCGGTTTCGGATCGGCATCTAAAATTCCCAGCGCAATTCCGCCGAGATCGAATGCTCCTCGAGATTGGCGTAATCGAACAGAGTCCGATACTGGATCAGGGCGGACGGACCGCGGTTGAAGCGCGCCAACAGCCCCAGGCCCAGCCTGAAGTAATCCTTGTCCACCGGATCGGCGGCCAGCTGGAAGAGATTGTCGGGGACCACGGCGCCCTCGACGAAGCGCCCCCGAACCACGCGGCTGTCGTCGTTGAACTCGTGCAGCCAACTGAGTTCCAGTTGCGGTTGCAACACGCCCCAGGGCTGATCGATCAGATAACGGGCCCGCCCGCCCAGGCTCAGCGTCAGCGATTGCAGCTCCTGTTCGTCGATGGCCACCGCCCAGGCCGAGCCGGGGTTGCTGTCGGCGGCCCGTTCCCGGAACTCGTCCACCTGCACATCGAGATAGCTCAGGCGGGCCTCGGGGCCGAAGCTCAGCGGGCCGCGCGTGAATTCGTAACCCGTTCCCACCTCGGCGAACAGCTGCCGACCGCCATAGTCGCTGTCGAAACGCTGATTCACGTCGGTATCTTGCACCTGGTAGCTGACGTTGCGCTGCTGGTCGTAATCGTTCCAGCCGTAATTGACCATGCCGTCGACATAGAACCGGTCGGACGGGTAATAGGTGCCGTACAGCGTCAGGCCATAACCCCGGGTATCGAGATGGCCACCGTCGCCGTCGATATCGGTATCGACAGCGGTATACGACAGGGCGGCTCCCAGCACGAACTGGTCGCTGAACCGATAATCGGCCCCCACGGTCACTTCGCGGGTCTTGAAATCGAACCCCGCCTGGTTCTCGGTTCCTTCCCTGTCGCCGAGGTTGAGGGTGCCGCTGGCGAAGACGCCGAACGCACCCAGATGGGTGTCCACCTCCGCGCCGGGTCCGCCGCCCTCCAGGCTGGCCAACAGGTAGCGCAAATCCCGACCGGATAAGGTCCAGCCGCCGCGCTGGATGTTCAACCGCTCCAGATCGATGCCCATGACCCCGGTGCGCAGCGAGATCATTCGGGATCGGATGTTCAGCATTTGCGTCTGCGCGCTGGTCTGCGCGGTATCGACCGCGGTCCCCAGGGCCATCGGGGTAATCTGGGCCAGCGCGGGACCCACGCCGGGATCGCCGTTGCTGGCCGCGTCGATCAGGTCGCCGCAATCCCGCAGGAAATTCGCGCTGGCCGCCCGGTCGAAGCAGAGACCGCCGATGGTCCGCCCGACGGCTTGCTCGTTGGGATTGTCGGTGCTGTCCTCCAGGAGCCTCTGGGTGTCTTCCTTGTTGCGCGTGACCGTGACCGTAACCACGGCGGAATCGGTGCCGATGCCGTCGGTGATGGTGTAATTGAAGGCATCGGTGCCGGTGAAGTTCGCGGCGGAGGTGTAGGTGATCGTACCGTCCGCGCCGGCCACCGCCGTGCCATGGCCGGGCGCGCCGACTTGGGTGATGGTCAATCCCGTCCCCACATCGTTGGCCAGCACCGGGATGACGACCGGCGTTCGGGTCCGGGCGCTGGCCGTGTCGTCCACGGCGTTGAGGGTCGGGGCGATGACCGTCACCCGCACCGCGGCGGTGTCGGTCTGCCCGAAACGGTCGCGGAGGGTGTAGGTGAAGCTGTCGCTGCCGACGAAGGTAGGGGCGGGCGTGTAGGTGATCGCGCTGCCGCTGATCGCGGCGCTGCCGTTCGGCGGATCGCTGACCTGGATGAGGGTCAGCCCCTCGCCCGCGTCGTTGGCCAGCACCGGGATGGTGACCGGCGTTCTGGCCGGCGTGGTGGCCGTGTCGTCGACGGCGTTCAGCCCCGGCGGTCTCACCGTCACCCGCACCGTGGCGGTGTCGGTCTGCCCGAAGCGGTCGCGGATGGTGTAGGTGAAGGCGTCGGTGCCGGTAAAGCCGGCATCCGGAGTGTAGACGACCGTACCGCCGTTGATCGCGGCGCTGCCGTTCGGCGGATCGCTGACCTGGATGAGAGTCAGCCCCTCGCCCGTGTCGTTGACCAGTACCGTGATGGTCACCGGATTTCCCGCCTGGGTGGTGGCCGTGTCGTTGACGGCGTTCAGCCCCGGCGGCCTCACCGTCACCGTCACCCGCGCCTCGTCGGTCCGCTCGAAATCATCGACGACGGTGTAGGTAAAGGTGTCGGTCCCGGTAAAGCCGGCTCTGGGGGTATAGACGACCGCATTGCCGCTGCGCGTAGCGCTGCCGTTCGGCGGGTCGCTCACCTGGACGAGGGTCAGCCCCTCGCCGGTGTCGTTGGCCAGTACGTTGATCGTAGCGGGCCGCCCTGCCTGAGTAGTGGCCGTGTCATCCACGGCGTTCAGCCCCGGCGGCCTGACCGTCACCGTCACCGTGGCGGTGGCGGTCTGCTGGAATCTATCCCGGACGATATAGGTGAAGGTGTCGGTGCCGGCAAAACCGGCATCCGGGGTGTAGACGACCGCGTTGCCGCTGATCGTGGCGCTGCCATTCGGCGGGTCGCTCACCTGGACGAGGGTCAAACCCACACGCGGTGTATCGTTGAGCAGCACGTCGATGGTGACCGGGGTCCCCGCGTCAGTGGTGGCCGTATCATCCACGGCATCGATTGCCGCAACGCCGACACCGCTCAAGGTCTGTCTCTTATACACATCTGACGCTGCCGACGAAGATGATGGTGTAG
>DGFE01000113.1 GCA_002391525.1 Competibacteraceae bacterium UBA3908 | reverse complement strand
AGATGTGTATAAGAGAAGGTCCGGGAACAGCGCGACTCTTTTCCTCGCGCCGACCCACCCCGGATCCGGCGCTCCATCGCTCCCCGGCCAGAGCCAGTTCGATGCCCCGACCCTGACCTTGGAGCGATTGGAGCATTCGTCATCCCGATTCCAGGATGGAACTCCGAGGAGATCACCAACTTTATGAATAATAAAATCCTGGCCTATATCGGCTGGCTGCTGGTGGCGGTGCTCGGCGCGTTTGCCCTTGGCGCGGTCGCGCTCAATCGCGGCGAGACCGTCAGCGCGGTCTGGCTGGTCACCGCCTCGCTGTGCATCTACTTCATCGGTTACCGCTTCTACAGCAAATTCATCGCCGAGCGCGTTTTACAACTGGACGACGGGCGGATGACCCCGGCGGTCAGCCGCAACGACGGCCTCGATTACGTCCCGACCAACAAATGGGTGCTGTACGGTCACCACTTCGCCGCCATCGCCGGCGCGGGTCCGCTGGTCGGGCCGGTGCTGGCCGCGCAGATGGGCTATCTGCCCGGCACGATCTGGATTCTGGCCGGCGTGATCATCGCCGGCGCGGTGCAGGATTTCATGGTGCTGTTCTGTTCCATGCGCCGCGACGGCCGCTCGCTCGGCGAAATGATCAAGATGGAACTGGGACCGGTCGCCGGCGGCATCGCCCTGGTCGGCGCGCTGGCCATCATGATCATCATCCTGGCCGCGCTCGGCCTGGTGGTGGTCAAGGCGCTCGGCGAGAGTCCCTGGGGCACCTTCACCGTGGCGGTGACCATCCCGCTGGCGATGGTCATGGGCGTCTACATGCGCCACATCCGTCCCGGCAAGATCGGCGAAGCTTCCGCGTTCGGCGTGATCGTGTTGCTGCTGGCGATCTGGTATGGGCAGCACGTCGCCGAAGATGCCACCCTCCGCCCGCTGTTCGACTACCCCGCTCCGCAACTAGCCTGGGCGATCATCATCTACGGCGCAGTGGCATCCATGCTGCCGGTGTGGTTGTTGCTGGCCCCGCGCGACTATCTGTCCACCTTCCTCAAGATCGGCGTGGTGACGGCGCTGGCCATCGGCATCTACCTCGTCGCGCCGGATCTCAAGATGCCGGCGACCACCCGCTTCATCGACGGCACCGGTCCAGTATTTTCCGGCACCCTGTTCCCATTCCTGTTCATCACCATCGCCTGTGGGGCGGTGTCCGGCTTCCACGCCCTGATCTCCTCCGGCACCACGCCCAAGATGATCGAGCGTGAGTCGCATGCCCGCTTCATCGGCTACGGCGGGATGCTCACCGAATCCTTCGTGGCGATCATGGCGCTGACCGCAGCCTGCGTGCTGGATCCCGGCATCTACTTCGCCATGAACAGCCCGGCGGCGATTATCGGCAATACCGCGGAGAAGGCTTCCGAGGTCATCAGTAACTGGGGTTGGGCGATCACCCCGGAGATGATCACCCAGACCGCCAAGGATATCGGCGAGAACACCATTCTGAATCGGGCCGGCGGCGCGCCGACCCTGGCGGTCGGCATGGCGCAGATCATGGCGGCGGCGGTCGGCGGCCAGACGCTCCAGGCGTTCTGGTATCACTTCGCCATCCTGTTCGAGGCGCTGTTCATCCTGACCGCCGTGGACGCCGGCACCCGCGCCGGCCGCTTCATGATTCAGGATCTGCTCGGCAACGTCTACGCGCCGCTGGGCCGCACCGACTCGGTGGTGGCGAACGTCATCGCCACCGTGCTGTGCGTGTCGATGTGGGGTTATTTCGTCTATCAGGGCACGGTCGATCCGCTCGGCGGGGTCAATACCATCTGGCCGCTGTTTGGCATCGGCAACCAGATGCTGGCCGGCATCGCCCTGCTGCTTTGCACCACGGTGCTGATCAAGATGAAGCGCGAGCGTTATATCTGGGTTACCTTGGTGCCCACCGCCTGGCTGCTGGTCTGTACCCTGACCGCGGGCTGGCAGAAAATTTTCTCGCCTCTGCCGGTCGGCTTCTTCGCTATCGCCCAGAAATACAGCGACGCAGCGGCGGCGGGCACCGTGCTGGCCCCGGCCAAGACGATTGCGGAAATGGAGCGGGTGGCCTTCAACAACTACCTGTGCGGCAGCATTACCGCCATGTTCGTCTTGCTGGTGGCGGCGATGGCGGTGTTCGCCATTCGGATGTCGCTGCAAGCGATCCGGAATCCGAACCCCACCGTCAAGGAAAGCCCGTACCAGACCGCACAACCGGGAGTGGACTATGCAACCGCGCACTGATTCGCCACATGCCCCGACCGCGGGCGAGGGCGGCGAACCGGCCGAACGGGCGATGAGCCTGGCGGAGCGCCTTGCCTTTTGCCGTCAGGCGTTCCGGCGGATCATCGGCGCGCCGGATTACGAAGTTTATCTGGCGCGGCACCGGCGGATTCACCCGGAGATTCCGCCGATGAGCGAGAAGGAATTCTTCCGTTTCGCCATCGAGCGGCGCTATTCCAAGGCCGGCCCGCGCTGCTGCTGAGCCTGTCCATCTCTCGCCGGCATGTAACCGGCTACCGCCCCCTGCTCCGGCTGGCCGGAGCAGGGGGCGAGGGCTCAGGATTCAAAGACCGATCCCCCTTAGCCGAGACGTTGATGATGACCGAGTTTCCAGATGCTCAGCCTGCCAGTCCGAGGAACTTCGGGATTCGAGGTAAGATTTTCAGCACGAGTGAGGCGGAGTTCTTTTTTATCAACAAAGCCTATTTGAATACTTACATCCAACTCCGGGGAGGGATTCGTCGGCATGGTGGTTTGTTTGTGTTGATCGGCGAGGCCGGTATGGGCAAAACCCTGCTCTTGCGTAAACTCGCCAATGAAGCACCGGGAAATATCAGGTCTGTTTTTTGTTACGCCACTCATCTGGATTATAACAATTTGCTGGCTGTTATCAGTAATCAGTTGGGGATAGTGGCTTATGAGCAGCACAATCTTGCCAATAAACTCGCGGCGCTGAAGGAGTATTTGAATAGCTGCGCGGTGCAGGGGATGAGCGTGGCTTTGCTGATCGACGATGCGCATCATTTGGGTGCGGCTGTACTGAACGACTTGATCGCCTTGCCCAACCTGGCGCTTGCAGGAAACCACAGGCTACGGATCGTGTTGAGTGGAACCCCGGCGCTGGAGGAGACCCTGCAGCAGACCCGGATTGCACATGATTTTCAGACTGATTTCGTGCATGTTCATCTGGAGCCCCTGACGGTTAACGAAGTGGCGACTTTTATTTCACGACAAATGCAAAGCGCTGGCGCTGTGGACTCCCTGTTTTCGGTGCTGGCCATCGAGAAAATCACTCGTTATACCGGAGGTATTCCCCGCCTGATCAACACGCTTTGCGAGCGTGCGTTGCTGATCACACAACTTAACGGGGAGGCGGCTGTGTCGATTGCCTCCATCGACGAAGCGGCCAGTGAGCTGATGCTGAAGGAAGGCGATATGCCTGCAAATACTGTCATTGCGACTTCCCCGGAAGCGATACTCGTGGATGATACAATTTTGCTGGCGCAGTCGGGACAGCCAGCAACGCCGGATGCAGATAAAGTCCGCCAGGAAACCGAGAAAAAACCCATTGAGGGATTGTTGGTGGACGAGCTTGGGGCTGATCTGGATGAGACTGTCAATGAATCGATATTACAGGATATGACTGCATATCCGGTTACCGCTGTTTCGTATGGGGCGGCGCATTCAGGTCATGCGAATTCACTGGTTCAATCGGGGCGGCCATCCGCCTGGAACAAAGGCAATTTGACCGAGGAAGCCAGAAAAAAATTGGTCGAGTCCTTGTTGATGGACGAGTTCGGCACCAGCTCGTCCATGGTGACTCGACCGAGTGAACTTCAGGCTGAGCGTAAACGTTCGAGGTTGTTTCATTCAGTCAGATTACAAACGATACTACTGATATTTTTCGCGCTGCTGGCCGGCTTGCTCGGTGGTATTGGAAGCATCTATTTATTCCAACCGCCTCCGATACGGACGCTGGCCACGCCAACGATCCCCGAGCCTGAAACGCCTGCGCCCCCGCGTCCGGTGTCAATCACCGGGCCGGCGGCGGGTCATGATCAGGGGTCGGGCTCGACTCAGGTAGCGGCGGTTGAATCTCCGGCTGCTCCGGTGTTGACGCCGGCGCCGGCGTCAACCCGTCCAGGCCCCTCGGTCGAGCCCGGACCCGTGTCAATAACGGGTTCGCCGGGAACCCGTCTGGAGCTGCCCGCGGTTCCCGCGCCCATTGCCGAAACCACCCCCCCCGTCGCCCAGACCCGGATGCTACCGGCTTCCCCCCCTCCTTCGGCGGAGCCGGCTCCCGAGACACCGGTGATCTCGTCGTACATGAGTAGTGGCAATGAGTTGTTGGCGCAGGGCGACGTTGCCTCCGCGCGCCTTTTTTACGAGGCAGCGGCCAAAACCGGCTTTGCCGCGGCGATGACAGCGGTCGGTAAAACCTACGATCCGGTTATACTCAATCAACTGGGAATCAGGGGATTCCGCGCCGATCCGCTCAAGGCGGCGGAGTGGTACCTGAAAGCGGAAAAAGCCGGTGACCCGGAAACCGTCGAACGCCTTGAAAAATTGAGGGACTGGCTGTCCGATGGGTCAGGTTTGCGGGAAACCGAGGCCAATGCCTTGCGAGAATTGCTGCGCTAGTTTGAAATTACTCTTGTGGGGGCAGGACAAACAGGAGGATCCGGGATCAATGGCGTTGCAGCCACTCTTGCGCCGCTGGAAATCGCGTCCAACCGGGAATCACGGCGGACAGACTGACTTCGCGCCATTTGGGATGCCGGGCGGGTTGCTGAAACTCGCTGAAACGATCTAAAAAGTGGTTGGCGAAATTGGCCACTTTCTGATACCGGTTGTAATGCCTTTTCCAATTATATACCGCCAGCACGGCGCCAACGGCAATCGTCTTGACGTCCTGGTTTGGCGCAATCAGAATCGGATAGTCCTGATTGTTGAGATAAGCGGGCAGATAGGTGGCCAGCAGGGCCGGCGTGTGGTCGATTGGCAGGAAACGCAGGTTGTCGGCGGCCGTTATTTTCTCGAACAACTGAGCCGGCTTGCCGGCGACGTAGGTCAGGGCGGCAATTTCACCGCTTTTCAATTTTTCCAGCGCGGTCGCCTGATCGAAATGGGTCGGTTCGACCGCGACTTTCAGGGTATCGAAAACAATGGAAGCGGTGATGGCCGTGCCACTGCCCTTGACATCGAAATTGACCTTGCGGCCCGCCAGATCGTTTAAGGTATTGATTTCGGAATTTACCAGCAGATGAAATTCTTCGTTGTACAGCTTGGTGACGTAGTTGATCCGTTTTTCGATGTCCTGGTAGGTCCTCTGGCGCTTTAAGTATTCCAATACATCGGACTGGACGATGGCCATGTCGACGCCTTTGAGATATAAAAGATCGTCGATGTTCTGTGCCGAACCTTTACCGATGATCGCCAGGATGCGCAGATCAGCGGCGTCCAGCACCGTAGCCATGTCGGCGGCGATACGGATATAGGTGCCGTTGACGCCGCCGGCGATGATGCCGACCACTCCCTTGGTGGTCGAAATGTTCGATTGCTCCCGCGGGGTGGCGGGTTTTTCGACCGGGGTAAGTGGTTGGGCGACGCAGGCGATACTCAGCAGCAGAAACAGGAAACCCAGGCCAAACCGGTTGCTCATGATTGCTATCCTCACGATTGCTAAATTTCCACCGCGGTCCAGCCCCAGCGTTCCGTGACGAAGATTTCGTATGGTTTGAAGCGGGCCTTGTAGACCATTTTGCCGCACTGTTCGATCCAGTAACCCAGATAAACCCATTGCAGATCCAGGCGCCGGGCTTCGGCGATCTGCCACAGGATCGCGTAAGTACCCAGACCGCGTGCCACCTCCAGGGGATCGAAGAAGGTATAGACGGCGGACAGCCCGTTATCCAGGCGGTCCATCACCGCCACCGCCAGCAACTCCCGGTCACGACGGAACTCGCACAGCCAGGTCGGGCACCAGCGCGAAGCGATGAACGACCAATACGTTTCCTCGCTGGCCGGATCCATGCCGCCGCCGGCGTGCCGGGCGCTGAGGTAGCGGGCGAACAACTCGAAGTGCTCGTCCTTGAACTCCGCATCCAGCACCTGGGTCCGCAAATCCTGGTTATGGCTCCAGATACGCCGTTGCGAACGATTCGGCTGGAATCGCGCCACGGGAAGGCGCAGCGACCGGCACGCCACGCAGCCCCGGCAATGCGGTCGGTAGACGTGATCGCCGCTGCGCCGGAATCCCAGTTCCGCCAGTTGCGTGTACAGCCGGTTGTCGGTCACGGTCGGATCGGCGACCAGATTGCGCGCCAGCCGGCCCGGCAGGTAACCGCAGGGGTAGTCGGTAGTCAGGAACATCCGCAGGTCGTACAGCGAGTCGCGGGGATTGCTCATGATAAGGATGTGGCGGCCAGCAGAACGTCGGGCAAATCGGGGTCCAACCGCCAGCAGCCGTCCCGACCCGGCAGCGGACAGCATCGTTCGAGCAACTGCAGGAAGGTTGCGCGGGGGATTTCCAACGCTCCCATGCGCGAGAGATGGTCGGTGCGCACCTGGCAATCAATGACGGCGAAATCCCAGCGCTTCAGCTGCGCGGCCAACAGCACCAGCGCCACCTTGGACGCGTCGTTCATTCGGCTGAACATCGATTCTCCATAGAACACCCGGCCCAGCGCCACGCCGTACAGTCCACCCACCAGTTCGCCCTGACGCCAGGTTTCCACCGAGTGCGCGTGGCCGAGACGGTGCAGCCGGCAATAGGCCCGCTGCATTTCCGGAGTGATCCAGGTGCCCGGCTCCGGGGCGCGCGGCGCGGCGCAGGCCTCGACGACCGCGGCGAAGGCGGTGTCGGCGGTGACGGTGAAAGATCCCTTGCGCAAGGTCTTGCGCAGGCTGCGCGAGACCTTGACGTGCTCGGGAAACAGCACCAGGCGCGGGTCTGGCGACCACCACAAGACCGGCTGGCCGGGCGAGTACCACGGGAAAATCCCCAACCGATAGGCGCGCAGCAGCCGCCGCGGATTCAGACTGCCACCGGCGGCCAGCAGGCCATCCGGTTCGGTCAGGGCGCGGTCCGGGTGTGGAAACGGTTGGTTGTCGTCACGCGGGTCCAGCCATGGCAGGCGCATCGGGTTTCACCTCGTCCCGATAGGGCGAACGTTGCAGCAATTCCCGGGCGTATTCGCGCACCGCGGGTGTTTCCCGGGCCAGGAAATCGGCGATGGCCCGGCGGAAACCGGAATCGGCGATCCAGTGGGCCGAATGGGTCAGGGTGGGCAGAAAACCCCGCTGGATTTTGTGTTCGCCCTGGGCGCCCGGCTCGAACCGTTGCAGGCCCTGCTGGATGCAATACTCAAGACCCTGATAATAGCAGGCCTCGAAATGCAGGCTGTCATAATCGGCCCGGCAACCCCAGTGGCGGCCGTACAGGGTGGTGTCGCCGCGAAAGCTGATGGCGCCGGCGACTTCGCGGCCCTGGGCGCTGGCCAGCACCAGCACCAGGCGTTCGCCCAAAGTAGAGGCGATTTCCTGAAAGAACGGCAGGGTGAGCGTCGGTACGCCGCCCAGCCGGTGGAAGGTGGAGCGATAGAAGCCATGAACGGT
>DGFE01000094.1 GCA_002391525.1 Competibacteraceae bacterium UBA3908 | reverse complement strand
AGATGTGTATAAGAGACAGTCATAGGCCAGCGGATCCAGATCGGTGATGCCCAGCGCGTAGGCGACCAGCGAACCGGCGCCGGAGCCGCGACCCGGCCCGACCGGCACCCCGTGTTCCCGCGCCCACTGGATGAAATCGGCGACGATCAGGAAATAGCCGGGAAAGCCCATCTGGATGATGACGCCGAGTTCCCGCTCCAGCCGCTCGTCATAGGGCTGGCGGCGGGCGGCGAAATCGGGTGCGGCGGGATCGAACAATCGCCGCAGCCGTCGCTCCAGCCCGTCGCGGGCCTGGACGGAGAACCAGGCATCGGCGGTCATGCCGTCCGGCACCGGGAAGTCCGGGAGCACGTTCTTGCCCAGTTCCAGGCGCAGATTACAGCGGCGGGCGATTTCGACGCTGTTTTCCAGCGCTTCCGGCAGATCGGCGAACAGTTCCGCCATTTCCGCCGGGGTTCGCAAATACTGCTGGTCGCTGTAGCGGCGCGGTCGGCGCGGATCGTCCAGCGTCGCGCCGTCGTGGATGCACACCCGCGCCTCGTGCGCCTCGAAATCCTCGCGCTGGAGAAAGCACACCTCGTTGGTCGCCACCACCGGCGTCCCCGTCGCTGCCGCCAATTCCACCACGGCGTTCAGATATTCTTCTTCCCGGGATCGACCGGTGCGCTGCACTTCCAGATAGAACCGGTCCGGGAACAGGCGCCGCCAGTCCGCCAGCCAGGCTTGGGCCTGCTCCGGGCGGTCGTTGAGCAAGGCTTGTCCCAGTTCGCCTTCCCGGCCACCGGACAGGGCGATCAGGCCGTCGGTATTGCCCGCCAGCCAGGCGTGATCGATGACCGGGACGCCGCGTTGCTGACCTTCGAGAAAGCCGCGGCTGACCAATCGCGTCAGGTGACGGTAACCGGTCAGATTTTGACACAGCAACACCAGTCGCGCCGGTTCCCCGCTCCGCCGCACCCAGGCGTCCACGCCGACGATGGGTTTGATCCCCGCTGCGAGCGCGGCCTTGTAGAACTTGATCAGGGCGAACAGATTGCTCCTGTCGGTCACCGCCACGGCGGGCATTCCGGCGGCGGCGACCTGCCTGACCAGACTCTTGATGCGGATCAGCCCGTCCACCAGCGAGTATTCGGTATGCAGGCGCAAGTGCACGAACGGCGCGGTCATGGTCAGTCCTCGATGAGGGTTTGCAGCGCGGCGGCGACGGGCGCGAAGGAGCGGCGATGTTCCGGGCAGGGGCCGTGGCGGCGCAGGGCGTCGCGATGGGCGACGGTCGGATAACCCTTGTGTTGGGCGAAACCGTAGCGAGGATAGCGGTCGTGCAACCGGCGCAGTTCGGCATCCCGCGCCACCTTGGCCAGAATCGAGGCGGCGCTGATCGCGGGTACGGTGGCGTCGCCCTTGACGATGGCCTGGCAGGGGCAGGTCAGCGCCGGACAGCGGTTGCCGTCTACCAGCACCCGTTCCGGAACGATGCTTAGAGCCGCCACCGCCCGCCGCATCGCCAGCAGCGATGCTTGCAGTATATTGACACGGTCGATCTCGGCGGCTTCGGCGCGGCCCAGCGCCCAGGCCAGCGCCCGGGCGCGGATCTCCACCGCCAGTCGTTCGCGCCGGTTTGCACTGAGTTTCTTGGAATCGGCCAAACCCGCAATCGGGTGGGCGGGATCGAGGATGACGGCGGCGGCGACGACGGGACCGGCCAGCGGGCCGCGCCCCGCTTCGTCCACCCCGGCGATCAGAATAGCGTCGGGCATGACGGGAACGCGGCTGCGCAAGGTAAGGACAGGGGCGGGAAGTTTAGCGCCAATGCCGGTTGCTGGACACCTTGCCTCGAACGTGTTACTGGATGGTTATCACGAACCGTCGCGATCCCGCCGCTCCAACCCCAACCGGGGACAGCCCCACAAATATCGAAGGAAGGCATATGGCTTGGGTGATTCTGGTTCTTGCCGGACTGTTCGAGGTTGGCTGGGCCATCGGGCTCAAGTACACGGCCGGCTTTACCCGCTTGTGGCCAACGCTCGGCACCGCCGCGGCGATGGTCATCAGCCTGTGGCTGCTGGGCATCGCCATGAAGTCGCTGCCGGTCGGCACCGCCTACAGCGTATGGGTTGGAGTCGGCGCGGTCGGCACGGTGATCCTCGGCATCGTGCTGCTTGGCGAGCCGGCCAATCCCGCCCGGTTGCTCAGCGTTGCCTTGATCATCGCCGGCATCGTCGGCCTCAAGCTGGCGACGCCGGCCTGAGCGGCTGGCCGCGAACGGCAATCTCCCCGGTTTTCTTTTCCCAATGCGAGGGGAGAGCGCCGCGTCGCGATCCGCCCAACCCAACCCTGACCATTTTTGTCACCCCGCGTCATTTGCTGTCACGTCAAAAAGTCAACTATTCCATCTTTGATTCCATCTCCGCGCCTTGCCGGACACAGTTGAATTATTTTTCAATTTATTTCAATTACTTAAAAAATATCGATTCGATTTTCAGCCGTTGGCACACCCCCTGCAACAGTCAGCGGCGAGGGGATTGAAAGCAGATCCCCGATGATTTCCAAACACCCAACCGGGTTTTTTATCTCAAAGCGTATCAAGGAGTTATCCCATGAAGAAGTTCCAAAAAGGCTTCACCCTGATCGAACTCATGATCGTCGTGGCGATCATCGGTATCCTGGCCGCCATCGCGATTCCGGCGTATCAGGATTACACGATTCGCGCCCGGATCACGGAAGGTCTGAACCTGGCGGCTGACGCCAAGCAGACCGTCGCGCAAAACGCCACTACTGCTGCAGATCTGCTGGCTGCGGCCAATACCTTCAACGCTCAGGCCGGCGGTGCTGGCGCAACGAGCAAGTACGTGACCTCCATCCAAGTTAACGGTGTGACTGGTGAAATCATCATCACCTACAATGCTGCTAACGTGGGTATCGTGCCTGGTCAGGACACCCTTTCTCTGACGCCTTACATCCAGGCTGGTGGTGCTCCCGTGCAACTTGCTGCCGCAATTGCCGCCGCTACTACCGGCACGGTGGACTGGGGTTGCGCCGCTGTCGGCGGAACGCTTTCGGCTGCCCGTGGCTTGGCAACCGTTACCGGTGGTAAGTTGTTGGATAAGTATGCCCCGAACGAATGCCGTTAATCCTCGGCTGACTTAAGAATACAAAGCCCCCGGCCAAACCGGGGGTTTTTGTTTTGCCTTTAGCCAAGCCCAATGTGCTGGGTCGGCGGCGGTTGAGCCGTCCAGCGCGCAGTATCCGATCCGCTCATTGTCGTTGGTATTTTTCGGTATGATGATATGCGTGAAGCACACAGAGAACGAAACCATGAGCACTTTAGTCATCGAACATCTGAAGGCAAGCGACTTGCCATCGGAATGGGCGCGGCGTCTCCAGGCGCGGCCCGAACAAACCGTGACGGTACGGATCGCCACGGAAGCCTCGACGTCTGCCGAGGAAACAACTTCCTTCACCACCGACGACCCGGCTTTCGGCATCTGGCAAGATTACGACGAGACCACGGATGTCGAGGCGTTCGCGCGGCGCTTGCGCGCTCCTCGTTACCACCGTGACGGTTCGCGCAACCCAGGTTGAATCATGCTGGTCGATACGGATGTACTGATCTGGCACCTGCGCGGCTACCCCAAAGCCACACAACGCCTGGATCAACTTCCCAAACTGATTCTTTCAGCGATCACCTACCTGGAATTAGTGCAGGGAATGCGCGACCGTCGCGAACTGCTGGCCTTGCAAAAGAGTCTTGCCATGCGGCAAGCCGAGCGGCTACCGCTCACGCCCGCGATCACCGAACGCGCCACCCTCTTAATGGAGACGCTGGCGCTCTCTCACGGCCTGCAAGTGGGTGACGCCCTGATCGCCGCCACCGGGCTGGAACACCAACTCACTGTCCTCACGGCGAATACCAAGCACTTTAGCGCGGTCCAGGGACTGCAACTCGAACGCTTCGACCCGGGAGCGGCGTAGGGACGATGCGCCGGCTACAAGCTGACACGGAAACGAAGACACCTGACCTTTGGGAATGCAATTTTACGAAAAGACGGCAAAAGACCTCATCCATCATGACCAAAGCGCGCGCCTTCGCCATCCACCTGACCGCCAGTGTCACGATTTTCCTGATCTTCCTGGGGATCATGTTTTTTGTCTGGTATCCGGCGCCCTATTTCGAGATCGACGGCGGCTGGCGGGTACTGCGGATTCTGGCCGGCGTGGACGTGGTGCTGGGGCCGCTGCTGACCCTGATCGTGTTCGAGCCCGGCAAATGGGGACTGAAATTCGACATGACCTGCATCATCGTCATGCAACTCGGAGCCCTGCTGTATGGCGGAGTGATCATTTACCAACAACGTCCGGCTTTTATCGTCTTCGTTGTGGATCGGTTCACCACCATACCCGCATCGGAAATCGACCCCGCCCAACTCAAACACCCGAAACTTCAGCATCCCCCTGGAACCCGGCCGTTCCTGGCGCAGGCGCACTTTCCTGAAGATCCCAAGGCGCGCCAAGACCTGATGTTCGCCGTCCTGACCGGCCACGCCAAGGATATCGAATTTCATCCCGAACTCTACGAACCGTACCGGCCGGACCTCCAGCACCTGCGCACCCGCAGCGTGGACATCCAGCAACTTACAGCCCGCGATCCCAAAGCCCAGTCCGCTGTCGAGCGATTTATCGCACGCCAGGGCGGCCGCCTGGAAGATTACCTGTATCTACCGCTCAAGGGAAAAAATAAACCGAAACAACTCCAGGATCTCCGACCGGTGATAGCCGCGTCGGTACAGACTCCGGATCAGCGTCTGCTTCGCCTGGTACCGCGCCTCGTCTGAATGCGCCGTCTCTTGGGCCTTCAGGTGCGCCTGGGTCACCACCGCGAACGGATTGCGCGAAGCCTCGAGTTCCGCCCACCGCTCCCGATAACCCGCCAGGCTTACCACCGGAAACCACAGGCCCATCCGACAACCCCAGCGCTCGTAGCCAAATGTACCGTGCTCGCCCGAAAACGGCTCGGCCAGCACCGCCAGGCTCACCACTGGCCGGGCGTGGCGGTCGTAGAGCCGATAGTGGTAGACAAACATCCGTTGGGCGAAATCCGCCTCCCGCTCGCCCTGCACCTCGACATGCACCAGCACCCAGTCTTCCACGCCGTCCCAACCGGTCACCCGCACCAGCTTGTCGGCCCAGCGCCGCCCCAGCGCTGCATCTCGCACGACTTTCTGCAATTCCTTGTCCAGCAGGGTATACCCCCGCGACCAGTCGATCCCGGCGTGGGCCACGGGGAAAAAGAACGCCAGAAAATCCGGGAAGTTAACGTTCCAGGACGTTTTTCCACGGCGAATCGTAATCCGTCATGCCTGTTAGGATGCCTGATTTCAGCCATTACCACTATCTTGGGTTAGCCGTGGTTCTCGCGTGATCACGCTGGTACCGCGCAAAAAACGCTTCTAACTCAGCTAACCGGACCTCCTGATCCGCCGGCGCCGGCAGGACAGGATGCCGGGTCCGCAAATAACCAATGAAGTCCAGGACTTCGGCACAAAGCGACTCGGATAAGGTCTTCGCTTCCTGATCAATCAATTCCGCTGCATTCGGCATCGCTATCCTTCCCGGTTCAAATTCACCGCACCGCCGCCCCCCGCTCCCGCAACGCATCCGCCAGGGTCAGGCCGCGCATCACATGGCCGGAACCGATCTGGATCGAAGCATCGGTGCGGATGACAACTTGCCGGTTAACGTGCCTGGCTTCACCCATTACCACTGCCTCAGATTAGCCTTGGTTCTCACGTGAACGGGTTGATAATCGTCAAGCGTTGGTCGATAACCTGGCCGTGCTGCAAATCTTCGGAGTACAGCGTAGCGCAACCGGCTTCCAGAGCCGCCGCGATGATCAAGCTATCGTAATGGGAAAAACCATAGCGTTCCGCTACATCGAGCGCAGACAACAGGGTGGAGGGCGCCAGGGGATGGAAACGGCTTTCACCCATCCAGCGCAGCACCACCTCGCGTATCGCCGGAATAGCGAATCCCAGCTTGCGTCGCATAATATTCGCCGCTTCATTCAGGACCTGCAGCGACAACACGGGTCGATCCACCAATATCGCCAGCGCCCGGCGCCGTTTCGCCACGTCATCGCTCAAACTGTACAGGACGACGTTGGTATCCACGAACTCAGCGCTCATTCGCCTCATCCCGGTTGAACTGAAAATGACTCAGATCACGCTGGTACCGCGCAAAAAACGCCTCTAATTCAGCTAACCGGGCCGCCTGATCCCCCGGTGCCGGCAGGATGGGATACCGGGTCCGCAAATAACCGATGAAGTCCAGTACTTCAGCGCATAATGGTTCGGATAAAGTTTTCGCTTCCTGATAAATCAAATCCGCTGTATTCATCACTAAGTCCTCTTGCTTCAGACTCCTCGCACCCCCGCTCCCCACGCCCCACGCTCCACGCCCCACGTCCCCCACTCCCGCAACGCATCCGCCAGGGTCAGGCCGCGCATCACATGGCCGGAACCGACCGGGATCGAAGCATCGGTGCGGATGAAAATGTTCAACGTGGCCACTCTTCGCCCGCAATATCCATCACGGTCGAGATCAGATCCGCAGACACATAAATATCGGAAGACGCCAATTTGTTCACAAAAGGAAAAATCTGATCGATCAAGCGAGCCTGCTTGGCTGCCAACAAAACTCCGAGAGAGCCAATGGTGCTGATGTGATTGATTTTAGCCACCCGGCGTCCGCGCTTGTCGTCGATTAACAGTTTATCCGCCAAATACTGCTTGTATAAAAGCATGGCCTCGGTTTCACCCAGATCAGAAAATCCATCCAGCAATACCGAACCAACAGGGTCAATCTTTCTCACTTTATCTTGTAAATATCCCTTTAACTGTTTCGCTTCCGGTTTATCACCCACGACCGCCTCACGATACACCGCTTCAGGCACGATGACCGTACCGAATAACGCATCCAGCAGGTGCAAACCATCGCACGAAGCCAATGCGATCAAGGCCGAACAGTCCGCAACCAGAATCATGACGGTTTCAAGGATTCAAGCTCCTGCATCAGCTCTTCCCGAGTGATATCGATAACCGCTATCTGATTTTCCTTACAAGCCTTCATGAAATCATAAATCGTCATGCCCGCCAATTCGGCAGCTTTCGATAACGTAACCCGCGCCGCCTTGAACAGCGCAAGCGCATAACTAATCCGCATTTCCCGCTCTATCACCGCCGGAGTTTGCATTTCAACAAAATCATTCGGAAGATTGATGGCCACGGCAACTTGCATGATCGCACCTCTTCAGCTTTTCCCGCAAACTCGCTAGATTCAATTGAAAACCTCTATTTGTTCGGCGGCGAGCGCCGCCAGAAAACCAGAGTAGTGTTCTTGACGTGGATATGAATCCTCATAACCAGTTGATTGCTTAAGCTTTAACTGATTCGATATCCACATCTGGAGCACTACCCACTCAGGCGCTCATGCGCTCGATCAGAATGGGCATGGCGGCGCGGAACACGATCCACATCACCAGCAACAACGCCAGCGTCGCCAGGTTCACCCCCAGAAAATACCCCAGATACTCCGGCATCATCCCCGTCAGCCAGTCGCGGGCGGTCAGAATCAGCGGCGTCAGCGGATTGATCTGGAAGGTCGTGGCGGCCCAGCCGCCGGCCGGCATGGCGAACACCACCGGCGTCAGGTACATCAGAAACTGCATCACCAGCGGAAACGACTTGCCGATATCGGTGTAGAGCATGCCCACCGGCGTCAGCAACAGACCCAACGCGGTACCCGCCAAAATCAGCGACCCCAGCGCCAGCGGGAATAACAACAGACTCCAATTCGGGAACACCCCCAGTAACATGATCGCCGGTAAAATAAAGGCAATTTTAATGCCAGCATTGAACAGCGTCTGATAGATTCCCGAGACGATCAACGCCTCGCGCGGAAAGTTGATCTTGGCCAGCATGGGCTTGGCGGCGGTGGTCTGCTGCAAGGGCGCGCTGGCCGCCTCCATGAAGATGGCCCACAGCATGGTCCCCGTAAAGACGTACACCGGATAAGGCAGCACGGTCTCGCCCATGCGGACGATGCCGCTGGCGTTCAGGAACAACCAGACCGCGGTGTTGGCCAGCGGCAGAATGAACGCCCATACCAGGCCCAGAGCGGTTTGCCGGTATTGCGCGCTGATGTCGCGCACCGCCAGCCGCCACGCCAGCTCGCGCCCGGCCCACAGGTCGCGGAGCATCTCGCCGATCAACCGGCCCGGATCGCGCAGCGCCGAATCCGGGGTGTAGACGGTAACATGGTCAGCAACATCCGGCTTGCGCGTGGTTGCCGGCGGTACCGCGGACACATCGTAAATGTCGTTCACTCCCCTCTGCCCTCGCATTGGGCTCAAACCCAACTCCTCAAAAACTCAAAACCGCATCAACTCCCGCCGGGTCACCGCCAACTCCCGATAACCGAACACCGCGCTCAGATGATGAAGCAGGGCATGGCCGCCCTCCTCCCGCCAGAGTTCGTTCAACACCCTTTCGAGTGCGGCATAACGCGCCTCCGGCTCCTCCGGCAGCCCTTGCTGCTTCTCGAGTTCGCGGATCAGTTCCAGCCAAAGTCGGCTGACGCCCATGATGAACCAGGGCCAGGCGTCCCGCATCTCCGGGGGCCAGTTCTTATCCGACGTGTCGCCGATTCCCGGCCGCCGCGCCTGAACCGGATCGTCATAGCTCACCGTCCGCACGAGTCCGTCCCGTTGCAGACGAGCCAATAACGGATCATTAACGATCCGCGTATTGACCCGTTCCGCCGTCGCCGGCGATGCCCGGAAAATGAAACTGAACTGGCGACCCGCTCCATCGCGGGCCGCGCGGCGGTGGAAACGCCAGAGCGTAATCGTCGCGTGCTCGGTAGCAAGTACGGGGCCAATCACCCGGTCGGCCAACAGCAGATCTGGCCACCAGGGCGGTTCCTCGTCCTCCGGCCACCTCAGACGAAACCGCACGTACCACCAGCTCTCGGTGTCATCCATTGGGACCTGCGTCGTTTCCATCTGCTCAGGGATCGCCGCGGGTGGCGCCGCGCACCCGCCCAACATCCCGACCGTCAACACCAAAACTCCAACCCACCCAAACCGGGTCAACGGCATTCTCCTCATCCGGCGCAACCGCCAGTAGTACAAGGGGCGGGTCATGCCGCCACCTTCATCCCTAGCCGCCTGCCTCTTCCCGCAACGGGGAGGGAGCGCCCGCCAAATCGTTCTCCCCCGTGGAGCGGCGCTGACGCGAGCTGGCCAAATGAGGCTGCTCGTCCCGCCGGGTTCGCCGTTGATCCTCCTCGACCCCCTTGTAGTGCAGGGCGGAGATTTGCTCCGAGACCAGGCCGATCAGAAACAGCGACAGGGAATAGATCAACAGCACGGCGCTCATGTTGGTGAAGCGGTTCATGGTGAAGTAGGTGTATCCGTAGTACCCCACGCCGGTCAGCAGGAAAACCAGGCTCAGCGGCAGGAAAAACCGCATCGGCGAAAACAGCGCGCCAATCTTGAGGATGATCAGCACAAACCGGGAACCGTCCCGCAGCACGCTGATGTGGCTTTTGCCGCCACGCTGCCCCGCTCGGATCGGAACGTAGGCGACCGGGAATCCGGCGCGGAAAAAGGCCATGGTGCTGGTGGTAGGGTAGGAAAAACCATTGGGCAACAGATAGAGGAACTTGCGAAAATGGCGAGCGCGGACGGCGCGAAAGCCGGAGGTGAGATCCTGAATGTCGTACCCGGTCATCCAGGAGGCCAGGCGGTTGTAGCCGTGATTGGCGAAACGTCGGCCCAGTGAGGCATGGGTGTCGGCCTGGCGAGCACCCACCACCATCTCGTAACCTTCATCCAG
>DGFE01000267.1:31577-45945 GCA_002391525.1 Competibacteraceae bacterium UBA3908 | reverse complement strand
AGATGTGTATAAGAGACAGGGGTAAGGTTCACGCCGACCAGACCCACGCCTGGCACATGGAACAGTTGCATCGGCTGGCGGCGGCGGGTTCGCCGGTGTTGCTGGCGACTGAATACCGGGTGGTAGAACTGGCCGACGAGGTGGCCTGCCAGAGCCTGCAAGACTGGTGGCTGGGCCTGACTCAGGAAGGCGGCGAGGGGATCGTGGTCAAGCCGCTGGCCTTTGTACCTGGCCACGGCAACATTCAGCCGGCGGTCAAATGCCGGGGCCGGGAATATCTGCGCATCATCTACGGGCCGGAATACACGGATGACCGGCATCTGACGCGGCTACGGAAACGCGCGCTGGGCGGCAAACGGGCGCTGGCGTTGCGGGAGTTCGCGCTCGGCCTGGAGGCGCTGGAACGCTTCGTCGCCCGCGAACCGCTGCGCCGAGTGCATGAGTGCGTGTTCGGGGTGCTGGCGCTGGAGTCGGAACCCGTCGATCCGAGGTTGTGAAATTGACGATTACCTCAACCACTCCCGGAATAGCGCATTCAGCGGTTCCAGACCCGGTTTGGTCGCCGGTGCCAGCGCGGGGGGACCGTTCGCCAATCGCGCCAGTTCGGCACTGATCCAGTCGCTCAGGGCCGGAATGCGCGGTCCCCAGGCCAGTTCCGCGCCGCTCTGCTTGAGCCTTAGCAAGTGCTCGATGGCGTCGCGCAGTTCACCGGGCGAGATCAAGGTCTTCACCAGATCGCGGAACGGCATCGGCACGACGCCCCGTCCGCTTTCCAGCCAGCGCACCGCCAGCAGCGGGCGCAGCACGTACAGGTATTTCTTCAATCGCACCTGCTCGCTTTGCAGATATTCTCGAAAGTTGCCCTGCGCCATGTGCAGGTAGTGCCAGGCGCAGCCGAGCGGGAAGTAATAGGCTGGCGCCAGGGCCAGCATCGCCTCCCGGAATCCCGGTTGCGCCCGATAGACGAGGGGCGAATACAGCCACTCGAACAAGGGCGGGTTGGATTTGAGCATCAATTGCAGCGCCTTGCGCAAATCCCAGCCGTTGATGTCCAGCACGTCCTCGATGGGGCGCTCGATCACGTCGCGGCGGCGCTCCAGATCGATGCTCAGATACCAGTCCCGCGGGTGGACATAAATGAAACGCACGTCGTAATCGCTGTCCGGCGAGGCGAAACCCCAGGCGCGGCTGCCGGATTCGCAAGCGTACAGAATGCGCACCGACTCGGCCTGTTCGATGGCCGCCAGGCGTTCCAGAACGGTCGCGGTGACGGCGGCGGGCTGTTGTATCGTCTCGTTCATGATGGCCACACCCCCAGCACCACGAACCCGCCGACCAGCGTCCACAGCACGCTGCGGGTCGTCGCAGCGATGGCGATGGCCGCTACCCCGGCCATCAGTCGAGCATTATCCCAGGCCAGCCACAGCACGCCCCGCGGCATCAGCAGTTCGGGAATCACCAGCGCGGTCAGGGTAGCGACCGGTATGAATGGCAACACGCGGCGGAAACCCGGTGGGAATGCCACCTTGCCTTCGGCAGCGATGAACGACAGGCGAATGATGAAGGTCGCCACCCCGCACAGCGCCATGGTCAGCCAGACGCTCATCGCACGCCTCCCGCCAGTCGCCAGCCGACCGCCATCCCGGCCAGCGCCGCCACCAGCAGGCCCAGCTTGAACGGCAGACCGGCGGCCAGCAGCGCCACGATCCCGGAAACCGCCGCCACCGCCAGCATGGTCCGGTTGCGGATCAGCGGCACCACGATGGCGATGAAGGTCAGCGGCAGGGCGAAATCCAGCGGCCAGTCCGCCGGCAGCCGCGCACCCAAGAGCACCCCGCCGGCGGTAGACAGTTGCCAGCCGCCCCACAAGGCCAGACCCGCGCCCAGATAAAACCAGTGCCGGTGAGGGCCCGTATCGTGTGCCGTTTCTCGTCGGGCGATGACGGCGTAAGCCTCGTCGGTCAGCAGATAGGCCAGCGCCAGCTTCCAGCGCCGGGGCAGATGGGCGACGCGCGGGGCCAGCGCGGCGCTGTACAAGGCATGGCGCAGGTTGAGCAGGCCAACCTCGGCGACCGTCACCGTGGCCGGGGCACCGGCGCCGAGCAGCTGGCAGAACAGAAATTGCGCCGAACCGGCGAACAGGATGCTGGACATGGCCAGCGCCGCCGCCGGACTCAGACCCTGGCTCAACGCCAGCGCGCCGTAAATCATGCCGAAGGGTGCGACGCCGATCAGCAGCGGGGCCAGCGCCAGCGCGCCGGCCTGGAATTCACGGGAAGCGGAAGCGATCATGGTGGTTTTGAGATTGAGTAGAATGCGAAAGGCGTGGATTATGCGTCATCGAAAGCCTGAATCGGACGAAATGCGCTAAGCTTCTCTTCCTACCGTATTTCGCCGGATGGACATGATGGAACCGCTCACGCGCATCGAACAGCATTTTGCGGCCAGCATCGCCGCCAAACAGCGTACCCTGGAATCGATGGGTCCCCGCATCGCGCGGGCCGCCGAACTGCTGGCCGGGCGGTTGCGCCAGGGCAACAAGATTCTGAGCTGCGGCAACGGCGGTTCCGCCGCCGACGCCCAGCATTTCGCCGCCGAACTGGTCAACCGGTTCGAAATCGAACGTCCGGGATTGGCCGCCATCGCGCTGACCACCGATAGTTCGGCGCTGACCTCCATCGCCAACGACCACGCCTTTGAACAGGTGTTCGCCCGGCAGGTGCAAGCGCTGGGGCGGGATGGAGACGTATTGCTGGCGATTTCCACCAGCGGCAATTCCCCAAATGTGGTGGCGGCTATGGACGCCGCCCGGCAACTGGGGATGTCCACCATTGCGCTGACGGGTCGCGACGGCGGGCGCGTGGCCGCACAACTCGGCGGCGAGGACATTGAAATCCGGGTGGAGGCGACGGCGACCGCGCGGATTCAGGAAACCCATATTCTCGTCATTCATTGCCTGTGTGATGTGGTGGATTGGTTACTGTTCGGTAAGGAGCAAGCATGAAAGCATGGCAACTACGACTGGCTGGCGCGGCGCTGTCGACGCTGCTGCTGAGCGGTTGCGCCGGCCTTTTGATCGGCGGCACGGCGGTCGGCGTCGGCGTGGCGCACGACCGGCGGACCACCGGCACCGTGGTGGACGATCAGACCATCGAGTTGAAAATCTACGACGCGCTCAACGCGCAATTGCCGCCGGGCAACCAGATCAGCACCACCAGCTATAACGGCATCGTCTTGTTGACCGGTTCGGTGGTGTCGGAGGCGGCGCGACAACAAGCCGAAACCATAGCCCGCGGCGTCACGCCCCCGGTTCGGGAAGTCTACAACGAATTGGTGGTCGGTCGTCCCAGCCCACTGTCCAGTCGCAGCAACGACGCCTTGCTGACCACCAAGGTCAAGACCGCCCTGTTGCAGGTCAAGATCGCGGATTTCGATCCCACCCGTGTCAAGGTGGTCACGGAACGGGGCGTGGTCTATTTATTGGGCCTGGTGCGACCCGCCGAAGCGGACGCCTCGGCCAACGTCGCCAGTCAGGTGGGCGGCGTGCGGCAGGTGGTGACGCTATTCGAATATATCGACTGACGCTATTTCACGATCTTCAGCGTCGGCCTGCGTTCGGGACGACTGGCAGGCTTGTCCGGCTGGGGCGAACTCGGCGGGGGCGGCGGTTCGTCGCCGCCTGGCTCCTCGCCAAAGGCCATGCCCTGGCCGTTCTCGCGCGCGTAGATGGCCAGGACAGCCGGGATGGGGATGCGGACGGTGCGGGCGACGCCGCCGAAGCGGGCGTTGAACTCGATCCAATCGTTGCCCAGACGCAGATCGCGCACGGCCGCCGGGTTGATGTTGAGCACGATCCGCCCTTCCTGTACGTGTTGCTTGGGAACCTCCACGTTCGGCGCCTCCGCGTTGACCAGAATGTGCGGGGTCAGGCCGTTGTCTTCAATCCATTCGTACAAGGCGCGGATCAGATAGGGGCGGGTCGAAGTCATGGCGGGCCGGCTGGGAGGCTGGAAAAATGATGAACATTCCGCACGGTCGGCGGGGAAACAGGTCGCCGCTGACGCCGCCGGAGGGCGGGAACGCCTGGCCCTCCCTCCGGCGTCAATGCGGCGTCAATGCACGTCCTTCCAGTATTCCTTCTTGAGCAGATAGAACACCACGAAGGCCAGGACCAGGAACAGCACGACCCAGATCCCGATCCGTTGGCGTTCCAGTTGGATGGGTTCGCCGACATAGGCCAGGAAGTTCACCAGATCTCGCATCGCCTCCTTGAACTCGGGCGGACTCATGCTACCCGGCTGCGTCAGTTCGAAGTCCTTGAGAGCCTTGGTTTCGTTGCCCTCGGCGTCCTTGTGCGTCTCGAACACCGGTTTTTGCATGCCCTGTAATTGCCACAGGACATGCGGCATGCCAGTGTTCGGGAACGCGGCGTTGTTGACCCCGTAAGGCCGGCTGGCGTCCTCGTAATAGGTCAGCAGGTAGGTATAGAGATAATCCACGCCGCGCGACCGGGCAATCAGGGTCAGATCGGGCGGGATGACGCCGAACCATTGCTTGGCGTCGGCCTTGGGCATGGCGTTCTTCATCAGATCGCCGACCTTGGCGCCGGTGAAGATCAGGTTTTGCTGGACCTGCTCGTCGGTCAGGCCGATGTCGCGGGCCATGCGGTTGTAGCGCTGGTGTTCGAGCGAGTGGCAGCCCATGCAATAGTTGACGAACAACTTGGCGCCCTTTTGCAGCGAGGCCTTGTTGTGCAAATCGATGGGCGCGGTCAGCAACGGATAACCTTCGCCGCCAGCCGCCAGGGTCAGCCCCGGCAGAATCAGGAACGCGAGTGCGATGAGGATTCTTTTCATTTTTCAGTCACCCTTTCCGGTACCGGCTTGGTCTTTTCGAACCACGGCAGAATCGGCAGCATGAAGAAGAACGCGAAGTAGACGATGGTGCAAATCTGGGCCAGGGTGGTGCGGGCCGGGGTGGTCGGCAGCGCGCCCAGATAGCCCAGGATCAGGAACGAAACGACGAACGCGGCCAGCACCAGCCTGAACAGGAAGCCGCGATAGCGGATGGATTTCACTGAGCTGCGATCCAGCCACGGCAGGAAGAACAGCACGATGATGGCGGCAAACATGACCAGCACGCCCCAGACTTGCGTGCCGGCAAAGGACGGCACCGCCCGCAGCATGGCGTAGAACGGGGTAAAGTACCAGACCGGCGCGATATGCGGCGGGGTCTTCAGCGAGTCGGCGGGATCGAAGTTCGGGTGTTCGAGGAAATAGCCCCCCATTTCGGGCATGAAGAAGATCACGACCGAGAAGAAGATCAAAAACACCACCACGCCCAGCAGATCCTTGACCGTGTAGTAGGGATGGAAGGGAATGCCGTCCAGCGGCCGGCCTTTGTCGTCCTTCAGCTTTTTGATCTCCACGCCGTCGGGGTTGTTGGAGCCGACTTCGTGCAGGGCGAGGATGTGGGCGACCACCAGCCCCAGCAGCACCAGCGGCAGGGCGATGACGTGCAGCGAGAAGAAACGGTTCAGGGTGGCGTCGGAGATCACGTAGTCGCCGCGAATCCAGACCGCCAGATCCGGACCGATGCCGGGAATGGCGCTGAACAGGTTGATGATCACTTGGGCGCCCCAGTAGGACATCTGGCCCCAGGGCAGCAGGTAGCCCATGAACGCTTCGGCCATCAGGCACAGGAAGATGAGCACCCCGAAGATCCAGATCAGCTCGCGCGGCTTCTTGTAGGAACCGTAGAGCAGGGCGCGATACATGTGCAGGTAGACCATGATGAAGAAGGCCGAGGCGCCGGTGGAGTGCATGTAGCGGATCAACCAGCCCCAGTCCACGTCGCGCATGATGTATTCGACCGAGGCGAAGGCATCGGCGGCGGAGGGTTTGTAACTCATGGTCAGCCAGATGCCGGTCAGAATCTGGTTGACCAGCACCAACAGCGCCAGCGAGCCGAAGTAATACCAGAAGTTGAAGTTCTTCGGCGCGTAGTATTCGGTCAGATGCTCGCGCATCATCTTGGTCAGCGGGAAACGCTCGTCGATCCAGCCGAGCAGACCGGTCGTGCCTTGTGTGTTCGCCATTATGCAGCCTCCGGATCAACGCCAATCAATACGCGGGAGTCGCTCAGGAACCGGTAGGAGGGCACCTCCAGATTCGACGGCGCGGGCACGCCCTTGTAGACCCGCCCGGCCAGGTCGAAACGGGAACCATGGCAGGGGCAGAAGAAACCGCCCTTCCAATCCGGACCCAGATCCGCCGGCGCCACGTCGGGCCGGAAGGTCGGCGAGCAGCCGAGGTGGGTGCAGATACCGATCAGTACCAGCACTTCGGCCTTGATGGAACGTTGGGCGTTCTGAGCGTATTTGGGTTGCTGGCTGGCCATTTGGGAGTTGGGGTCGAGCAACTGGTCCTGAAGGGTGGGCAAGTCGTCCAGCATCTTCTTACTGCGCTTGAGCAGCCAGACCGGTTTGCCGCGCCATTCGACCGTCATCATGGCGCCTTCCTCCAGCTTGCTGATGTCGGCCTCCACCGGAGCGCCGGCGGCCTGGGCGCGTTCGCTGGGCGACCAGGATTTCAGAAAGGGAACGGCGGCGAACGCCACGCCAACGCCGCCGACCACGGTAGCCGTGGCGGTCAGAAACCGGCGTCTACCGAGATCGACGTCCTCTACCGTACTCATACGCAGTCTCCTGTGTGGATTTATAGTTGATGTGGATGGTTGGTCTCTTGCACGGTCTGCACGGTCTTTGCGTTCGTCGGAACCCGTCCGGGCGCCATGGACTTGCCGAAACCGGCGGATCGCGGACTCCGCGGATGCCGGTTCCCGTGGTTCCCACGGTACGGCAAAACTATACCTCACGGCAGGTATGAGGGTCTATGTGCTTGTCGTTCAAAGCTGTGCCGTTCCCGGCGAGGAAGCGGCCGGACTCGGTTTCAGATCGGGTTGTCGATGTCGACAAAGGCGAACTTCAAGGCGAAGCGTTGCGCCAGGTGCGCGCCCAACGCCTGCACGCCGTAACGTTCGGTGGCGTGGTGGCCAGCAGCGAAGAAATGCAGGCCGTTCTCGCGGGCGACATGCGCGGTCCGCTCCGACGCCTCGCCGGTCAGAAAAGCGTCCGCGCCCGCGTCGAGCGCGATTTCGATGCAGGATTGCGCGGCGCCGGTGCACCAGGCCAACCGGCGGATCGGCGCATCGTTGCCGGCCACGTGCAGCGGTTCGCGGCCCAGCCGGGCGGCGAGGCGGGCGGCGAAGCTTTCTCCGCTCAGCGGGCTGGCCGGTTCGCCCAGCATCACCAGCCCCGGCGCGCGATGGTCGCCGCCGGCGGTGCCGGTAACGGTCAGGTCCAGGACGCGGGCGAGTTGCGCGTTGTTGCCGAGTTCCGGGTGCGCGTCCAGCGGCAGATGGTAGGCGATCAGACTGATGTCGTGACGGAGCAGGGCGGCGAGCCGCCGCTGTTTCATGCCGACGACGCGCGGATCCTCGCCTTTCCAGAACCAGCCATGGTGGACCAGCACGGCGTCCGCCTGGCGCTCGATGGCGGCATCGAGCAGGGCTTGGCAGGCGGTGACCCCGCCGACCAGCATGCCGATGTCCGGGCGGCCCTGCACCTGCAAGCCGTTCGGGCAGTAGTCGCTGAAGTTCGCCACCGCCAACAGGCGGTCGGCGTAGGCGACCAGATCGTGCAGCCGCGCCATCAACTCACCGCCAGCGCCTGGTCGAGCGTGGCCAGCAGGGTGGCGTTCTGCTCCGGGTTGCCGACCGTGATGCGCAGAAATTGCGCGATGCGCGGTTGACGGAAGTGGCGCACGATGACGCTGCGTTCGCGCAGGGCGGCGGCCAGTTCGGCGGCATCCCGCCGCGGGTGGCGGGCGAAGACGAAATTCGCCGCCGAGGGCAGCACCTCGAAGCCGAGTTCCGCCAGCGCCGCGCTCAAGCGCTCCCGATTGGCGATGATCGCCCGCCGGGTGCGCTCGAAATGCGCATGGTCCTCGAAGGCGGCCACCGCGCCGGCGATGGCCAGCCGGTCGAGCGGATAGGAATTGAAGCTGTTCTTGACCCGCTCCAGCGCTTCGATCAACTCGGGATGGCCGACCGCCAGTCCCACCCGCAAGCCGGCCAGCGCGCGCGACTTGGAGAGCGTCTGGGTGACCAGCAGGTTCGGGTAGCGATCCACCAGCGCGATGGCGGTATCGCCGCCGAAGTCGATGTAGGCTTCATCCACCACCAGCGCCGATTCCCGGTTGCGCTCCAGCAGCCATTCGATGTCGGCCAGCGGCAACAGGCAGCCGGTCGGCGCGTTCGGATTGGCGAAGATGATGCCGCCGTTCGGGCGCAAATAGTCGGCGACGCGCAAGGTGAAGTCTTCGGCCAGCGGAACGGTGACGTATTCGATACCGTACAGGCCGCAGTAGACCGGGTAGAAGCTGTAGGTGATGTCCGGGAACAAGAGCGGCGCGGGATGTTGGAACAGCGCGTGGAAGGCGTGGGCCAGCACCTCGTCCGACCCGTTGCCGACGAAGACCTGCGCCGAGGTGGTGCCGTAATAAGCGGCGATGGCCCGTTTCAGGCGCTCCGCGTTCGGGTCCGGGTACAGCCGCAGGGCGTCGGACAACTCGCTCTGAATGGCTGCCAGCGCCTTGGGCGACGGTCCGTAGGGGTTTTCGTTGGTGTTGAGCTTGACCAGCCTGTCGAGCTTGGGCTGCTCGCCCGGCACGTAGGGCGTGAGCCGGCACACCACCGGACTCCAGTAGGGGCTGGCCATGGTCACTCCGGGAGCCGGTGTTCAGCCGACCGCGCATGGGCGGTCAAACCCTCGCCGCGCGCCAGGATCGAGGCGGTGCGGCCCAGCGTCGCGGCGCCGGCGGGCGAGCAGTGAATCAGGCTGGTGCGTTTCTGGAAATCGTAGACCCCCAGCGGCGAGGAAAACCGGGCGGTGCGCGAGGTCGGCAGCACGTGGTTGGGACCGGCGCAGTAATCGCCCAGCGCCTCGGCGGTGTAACGGCCCATGAAGATCGCGCCGGCGTGGCGGATCAGCGGCAACAGTTCCTCCGGTTTTGCCACCGAGAGTTCCAGATGCTCGGGAGCGACGACGTTGACCACCCGCGCGGCTTCGGCCAGGTCGAGGGTCTGGATCAGCGCCGCCCGTCGGGTCAGCGCCGCCGCGATGATCTCCCTTCGTTCCATCCCGGGCAGCAGTCGGTCGATGGCTTCCTGGACTCGGTCCAGAAACGCCGCGTCCGGGCTGATCAGGATCGGTTGGGCGTCCTCGTCGTGCTCGGCCTGCGAGAACAGATCCATGGCGATCCAGTCGGGATCGGTCAGCCCGTCGCAGACCACCAGGATTTCCGACGGACCGGCGATCATGTCGATGCCCACCGCGCCGAACACTTGCCGCTTGGCGGCGGCGACGTAGACATTGCCCGGCCCGACGATCTTGTCCACTCGCGGTACGGTGGAGGTGCCGTAGGCCAGCGCCGCCACCGCCTGCGCCCCGCCGAGGGTAAAGACCCGGTCCACGCCCGCCACGGCGGCGGCGGCCAGCACCAGTTCGTTCAACTCACCACCCGGAGCCGGCGCGACCATGACGATTTCCGGCACGCCGGCGACCTTGGCGGGGATGGCGTTCATCAGCACCGAGGATGGATAAGCCGCCTTGCCACCGGGTACGTACAGGCCGACCCGATCCAGCGGGGTCACCTGCTGGCCGAGCACGGTGCCGTCGGCCTCGGTGAAGCTCCAAGAGTCCAGCTTCTGCCGTTCGGCGTAGGCGCGAATACGGGCGGCGGCGATTTCCAGCGCCATGCGCCGTTCGGCGGAAATCGTCGAGAGCGCCTGTTGCCACCGTTCGGTGGGGATTTCCAGATCGGCGGCCTGAGCGACATCCAGCCGGTCGAAGCGGTGAGTGTATTCCAGCAGGGCGTCGTCGCCGCGCGCGCGCACCTGGGCGAGAATCTCGCGCACCGTGCCGAGCACGGCGTTGTCGGCGACGCCTTCCCAGGCGGTCAGGGCTTCCAGCCGTGGCCAGAAATCGAGGGTGGCGGTGTTCAGGCGTTGGATATCCAGCATGATCGGGTTCCGGGAAGGATAGCGAGAACCTGTTGCGAAAACCGCCCTCTCTCCGGGAGAGGGAACGCGGCCGGAGACTAGGCGCCGACGGCGGTGGCCATGCGCTCCATGACCGTCTTGATCCGGGCGTGCTTCATCTTCATGGCGGCCTTGTTGACGATCAGCCGCGAACTGATGTCGGCGATGTGTTCCAGCGGCACCAGGCCGTTGGCTTTCAGGGTATTGCCGGTGTCCACCACATCGACGATATAGTCGGCCAGCCCCACCAGTGGCGCCAGTTCCATCGAGCCGTACAGCTTGATCACTTCCACCTGCCGGCCCTGGCCGGCGTAGTAACGGCGGGTGGTATTGATGTACTTGGTGGCGATGCGCGGGCGGCCCGGTTTCGGGGGTTGGTCGGCGCGACCCGCGACCATCAGCCGACAGCGGGCGATTCGCAAATCCAGCGGTTCGTACAAACCCTCGCCGCCGTGCTCCAGCAGTACATCCTTGCCGGTCACGCCCAGGTCGGCGGCGCCGTATTGGACATAGGTCGGCACATCGGCGGCGCGGATGACCACCAGCTTCACGTCCGGCTGACCGGTGTCGAGAATCAACTTGCGGCTGGTCTCGGGATCGTCCACCGGCACGATGCCCGCCGCCGCCAGCAGCGGCAGGGTTTCCTTGAAGATGCGGCCCTTGGACAAGGCGATGGTCAGCGGCGCGGTCATGGACAGTCAACTCGGGGTGCGGCGGATGCGCGCGCCCAGGTGCGACAGTTTTTCCTCGATGCAGTCGTAGCCGCGGTCGATATGGTAGATGCGGTCCACGACGGTGTCGCCGTCCGCGACCAGCGCGGCCAGGATCAGGCTGGCCGAGGCGCGCAGATCGGTGGCCATCACCGGCGCCCCGGTCAAGCGGGGAATGCCGATGCTGACGGCGGTATTGCCTTCCAGTTCGATTTGCGCGCCCATCCGCTGTAATTCGTTGACATGCATGAAGCGGTTCTCGAACACCGTTTCGGTGATCATGCCGACCCCTTCGGCGATGGCGTTGAGGGCGACGAATTGCGCCTGCATGTCGGTGGGAAAAGCGGGGTAGGGCGCGGTGCGGATGCGCACGGCCTTGGGCCGGCGGCCGTTCATGTCCACCTCGATCCAGTCGGGTCCCGTGTTGACCTGAGCGCCGGTTTCCTCCAGCTTGAGCAGTACCGCTTCCAGGGTGTCGGGACGGGTATCCTTGACCTTGACCCGACCGCCGGTGATCGCACCCGCGAGCAGATAGGTGCCGGTTTCGATCCGGTCCGGCAACACCTGATAGTTGGCGCCGTCGAGCCGCTCGACCCCTTCGACCACCAGGGTGTCGGTGCCGGCCCCGCCGATCCGCGCGCCCATCGCGATCAGACATTCAGCCAGGTCCACCACCTCGGGTTCGCGGGCGGCGTTCTCGATGATGGTGGTGCCCTGGGCCAGGGCAGCGGCCATCAACAGATTTTCCGTGCCGGTCACCGTGACCAGGTCCAGAACGATATGCGCGCCCTTCAGCCGGTTGGCGCGGGCGCGGATATAGCCGTTTTCGACCTTGATGTCGGCGCCCATCGCCTCCAGGCCCTTGATGTGCAGGTTGACCGGCCGCGAACCGATGGCGCAGCCGCCCGGCAGCGAGACTTCGGCCTGGCCGAAGCGCGCCAGCAGCGGACCCAATACCAGGATCGAGGCGCGCATGGTCCGCACCAGTTCGTAGGGCGCCTGAAAACTGTGGATGGAGCGCGGGTCCACCTGGATGTTCATCCGTTCGTCCACCACCAGATCCACGCCCATGCGGCCCAGCAACTCCATGGTGGTGGTGACATCCTGCAAATGCGGAACGTTACGAATGGTCACCGGGCTGTCGGCCAGCAGGGTGGCGGCCAGAATCGGCAGCACCGCGTTTTTGGCGCCGGAGGCCCGCAATTCACCTTGCAGCGGCACGCCGCCGTTGATGATGAGTTTGCTCATGAGATTGTCGTCCGTGGGATCATCGGGATTGCCGCGAGTTCCAGGCATCGGGGGTACGGGTTTTCAGGGACAGGGCGTGGATTTCCTCGCGTTCCAGCCGTCCGCCCAGCGCCGCGTAGACCATCCGGTGCTGTTGCGCCAGCGATTTGCCGGCGAAATCGGCGCTGACCACCACCGCCTCGAAATGGACGCCGTCGTCGCCGCGGACCATGGCCCGCGCGCCCGGCAATTGCTCTTCGATCAGACGCTCGATGTCTTGGGCTTGCATGACACAACCCTTCGTTAAGTTGACGAAATCCGGCGGGATGACGCGAGCGGGGCCGGAAAAACCGCCATCAGGCGAGAGGCAGCACCGTTTCCAGGTCGGCGACCTGGATGATCGTCCGCATCTGCGCCGGCACATTGATGAACGCCAAATCCCGCCGTCGCTGGCGGGCCTGACGCAGCCATTCCACCAGCAGGGCCACGCCGGCGCTGTCGGCGCGATGGATGCCACCCAAATCGACCCGGAGAATGGGTTCAGCCGCGAGCAGCGATTCGGTCGCTTCCCACAGTTCCGCGACCGAAGCGAAATCCAGCTCGCCCCGGACGCGCAGGGTATCGCCGTCGCGCTCGGCAGCCGCCGCCCCCATCAGCGGACGCTCTGGGCGTTGCGTTGCCGCAGGTCGGCGATGACCGCGTCCATCCCGCTGCTCCGAATCTGGCTGGCGAAGGTGCTGCGGTAGTTGGTGACCAGACTGACGCCGTCCACGATCACGTCATAGACTTTCCAGGCATTTTCCTTGAGCTGCATGCTGTAGTTGATCTGAATCGGCTGGCCGGTTTTGGGACGCACCTCGGTCCTGACCGTCACGTCGTTGCCGTCCGCCGCGTTCGGCAGCGGCAGTACCCGAATCTCCTCGTCCGAATATTCCAGCAGGGCCTTGGCGTAGGTGCGGACCAGCAGGGTGCGGAATTCCTCGGTAAAGTGGCGGCGCTGGTCGGGAGTGGCCTGCTGCCAGGCCCGGCCCAGCACCCAGCGCGACATCAGTTCGAAATCGAAATTCGGCAGCACGATCTGGTCGACCAGGCCGTAGAGCCGGTTCGGATCCCGCCGCAGCGTTTCGCGATTGGCGCGCAGGGCGTCGATCATCCGGGCGGACGTGTCCTGGACGATCTCCTGAGGGGGTCTGACGGCGGCCCAGACCGCGCCGCCGCCGAGCGCGAGCATCAGCAAACCGAGAAGGAGTACTTTCTTCATGACCGAATCCTGATTGCCGTATTACGAATGCCGACCATCGACCTTCAGGGCGTTTTGGCCGGCGGCGATTCACCCGCCGCGGCGTTGGTGAGCATCCGTCCGATCAGTTTTTCCAGCACCAGCGCCGGCTGAGTCAGCTTGAGCGTGCTACCGTCCCTGAGATAGCTTTCCATCCCACCCGGTTCCAGTCCGACGTATTGTTCGCCCAGCAGGCCGGAGGTCAGGATGCTGGCGCTGGAATCGGTCGGCAGGCGGTCGTACTTGGGGTCGATGGAGAACGTGACGATGGCTTCGTAGCTGCCGAGGTCCAGGTCGATGCCGACCACCCGGCCGATGCGCACGCCGCCCAAGGTGACCGGGGCGCGAACCTTGAGCCCACCGATGTTCTCGAAGCGGGCGATGACCTTGTAGCCTTTGTCTTCGCCCAGCTCGGCGATATTGCTGACCTTCATGGCCAGCATGAAAAAGGCGGCCAGTCCCAGGGCGACGAAGACCCCGACCGCCAGCTCCAGTTTTTTGAGGGTGACCATGGCGCCTAGACTCCGAAAAAGATGGCGGTCAACACGAAATCCAATGCCAGCACCACCAGGGCGGTATTCACCACCGTGCGGGTGGTCGCCAGACTGATGCCTTCCGAGGTGGGTATCGCGTCGTAGCCTTCAAAGATCGCGATCCAGTTGGCTACCCAGCCAAAGGCTATGCTCTTGATGACCACGCCGTTGATCACGTCGTCGACCAGTCCCACCGACGCCTGCATCTGCGACCAGAAGGCGCCGCTGTCCACGCCGAGTTGTTCGACGGCGACGAAGTAGCCGCCCAGAATGCCGATGGCGGTGAAGATGCCGGCCAGCAGGGGCATGGCGATGAAACCGGCGACGAAACGCGGCGCGAAGACGCGGGCGAACGGATCCACCGCCATCATCTGCATGGAGGCGAGTTGTTCGGTGGCTTTCATCAGGCCGATTTCCGCGGTGAGCGCCGAACCCGCCCGCGCCGCGTAGAGCAGCGCCGTCAGCACCGGCCCCAGTTCCCGAACCAGCGACAGGGCCACGACCGTGCCCAGAGTCGA
>DGFE01000267.1:6348-31369 GCA_002391525.1 Competibacteraceae bacterium UBA3908 | reverse complement strand
CCCACCGAATAAAGCTGTTTGACGATCAGGCTGGGCCGCTTGCCGAGAGCGACCAGGGCGCCCACCAGCCGCAGCAGGAACAGGGTTGCTCGCCCCAGCCGATTGAACAGGTATAGCGCCCATCGCCCCAGTCGTCGCAAGCCGTCAAGCAAGGGACGGTTCCTCCAGGGACAGGTCCTGGACATACGGCAATGCCGGGTAATGGAACGACATCGGCCCATCGGGCAGGGCGTGCAGGAATTGCTCGACCCAGGGCGAGGCCGAGCGGCCCAGTTCCTGGGGCGTGCCGTGCTCCACGACCTGACCTTCGGAGATCAGATAGAGATAATCGGCGATGGTGGCGGTTTCCTTGACATCGTGGGAAACGATGATGCTGGTCATGCCCAAGGCATCGTTGAGCGTACGAATCAGCTTGACCAATACACCCATGGTGATGGGGTCCTGGCCGGAGAAGGGTTCATCGTACATGATCATCATCGGGTCCAGGGCGATGGCGCGCGCCAGCGCCGCCCGGCGCGCCATGCCGCCGGACAGCTCGCTCGGCATCAGATCGCGCGCCCCGCGCAACCCGACCGCTTCCAGTTTCATCAGCACCAGGGTGCGGATCAGGTTTTCCGGCAGGCGGGTATGCTCGCGCAGCGGGAAGGCGACGTTCTCGAACACGGTCAGATCGGTAAACAGCGCTCCGCTTTGAAACAGCATGCTCATGCGCTTGCGCAACTGATAGAGTTCCCGGCGCTTCAACGCCGGGACGTTCTGGCCGTCCACCTCGACCAGGCCGGAATCCGGGCGCAACTGGCCGCTGATCAGCCGCAGAAAAGTGGTCTTGCCGGTGCCGCTCGGTCCCATGATGGCCGTGACCTTGCCGCGCGGGATGTCCAAGTCCACGTTCTGGAAGATGATCCGGTCGCCATAGCGGAACGACAGATCGCGCACGGATACGAGCGGGTTGTCGCCAGGCGGCGCGGCTGTGGGGGAAGCGGTGGAAAACATTCGGGCGGGTGCCAACAAGGTTCAGAAACAGCGCTTGATCGTTTCGACAAAGATAAATAGTTTCCGGTCAAGCCGCCGGCAAGTCAAATCTGCCTTTGGTCCATTTTCCGGGGCCCACTTTAGTCGAGGGGGACCGGGTGGCCCGCAGGTGGTTGAAAAGCTGGTGAATTTTGGCGGTATCCATGTTGACCCTCGACGCGACGCTCCACGAATCAGCTCTGCAAGAGCGTCACCATCCGGCGAAACCGCAGCAGGGCGATGATGAAAAATACCACGCCGCTGGCGGCGACAGCCGCGAAATTGGGCCACACCACGGCAAAACCGGCGCCCCGGTACAGAATCGCTTGGGCGAAGCTGACGAAATGGGTGGACGGCGAAAACTGCATGAGCGCCTGCAACAGTTCCGGCATGCTGTCGAGCGGAGTGGTGCCGCCCGACAGCAGGTTCATCACCATGAACACCGGGATCGCCAGCAGGCCGAACTGAGGCATGGAGCGGGTGAGCGTGGCCAGGAAGATGCCAAGCGCCGTCGTGGAAAACAGGTAAATCACCGTCCCCGCCACGAACAGCGGGATGGAACCCGCAATCGGGACCTGTAGCCAGCCTTGCACCACCGTGTATAGCGACAATACAGCCGCGACCACGATCACCAGACCGTTGGCCCAGATCTTGGCCAGCATGATTTCGGCGGGCCGCAACGGCATGACCAGCAGATGTTCGATGGTGCCGTGCTCGCGCTCGCGGATCAGCGCCGCGCCGGTGAGGATGATGGCCAGCAGAGTGATGTTGTTGATGAGCTGCGTCACCGCCAGGAACCAGCTCGACTTGAGATTGGGATTGAACTGCGCCCGGACGACGAGATTGACCGGTAATTGCGGATCGCCTTCCCGCCCCTGGGCGAACGCCAGGATTTCCTGGGCGATGATGTTTTGCAGATAGCTGGCGCCCATGCCCGCCTGGCTCATGGCGGTGGCGTCCACGTTGATCTGGATGGCGGGCTGCCGGCCCGCACGTAAGTCCGCCTGGAAGTTGGGCGGAATGTCGATCACGAAGGTATGTCGACCCGCGTCCATGGCCGCGTCGATTTCCCCCACCGCCAGTCGGGCGGGCGGCTGGAAGTAGGGTTCGAGCAGCGCGTCCTGGATCCGCCGGGACAGCGGGGAGTGGTCTTCATCGACGAGGGCGACGGCGGCGTTGGCCACTTCCGTGGACGCGCCGGTGGCGACGGAATAAATCGCCACGGTGAAGACATAGGCGATCAACAACACCATCACCAGATCGGCGCGCAGGCTGAGCAGTTCCTTGACGCCCAGCCGGTAGATATTCGCCAGGGATTTGCCCATGTCAGCGTTCCTGGGTCTGGAGCAGCGCCAGGCTCAAGCCGAGAAACGCCACGAAAAAGGCCGCCAGCGCCAGATAGTTGCCGGCCAGGTCCGCGAATCCCAGCGCCTTGGCGAAGGTGCCGACGCTGATCTGCTGAAAATAGACGCTGGGAAAACCGTAGCCCATTGCCCTGGCGCTACCCGCCAGGGAGGCCACCGGTTTGAGCAGGCCGGAAAAGTTGACCGCCGGAATGGTCACGATGACCGCGGTGGCGAACAGGGCGGCCACCTGCGTCCGCACGAAGGTGGAAACCAGCAGGCCGAAGCCGGTGGTCGCCATGACGTACAGCAGAGCGCCCGCCGCCAGCGCCGGGAAGCTGCCCTTGACCGGCACGCGAAACAGCAGGAGCGCCAGCGCCAGCAGGCCGAGGAAATTGACGAAGGCGACGACGATATAGGGAAGTTGTTTGCCCAGCAGAAATTCCAGCCGGGTCACCGGAGTGGCGTAGAGGTTGGTGATCGAACCCAGTTCCTTCTCCCGCACCACGCCGACCGCCGTCAGCATGGCCGGGATCAGCACCAGGAGCAGCATGATGACGCCGGGCACCATGGCGAACGCGCTGCGGAAATCCTGGTTGTAGCGGAACCGGGTTTCGAGGTCGGCGGGTATCAGCTTCGCGTCCCGGCCGCCGACGCGCTGGGCCAGTTCGGCCAGATAGTCCAGGTGGATGCCCTCGACATAGCCGCGACTGGTCTCGGCCCGGAACGGCATGGCTCCGTCCAGCCAGACGCCCACCTCCGGTGGGTTGCCGCGCTTGAGATCCTTGCCGAACGCCGGCGGCACGGCAATCGCCACCCGCAATTCCCCGCCGCGCAGGCGTTGCTCCAGTTCGGCGGCATCGCGTGGGGGCGGTCGTTCCTCGAAGTAGCGGGAGCCCTGGAAGTTTTCCAGATAGGTCCGGCTTTCCGGGGTTTGGTCGCGGTCCAGTGCGGCATACGGCAATTTCTCGACATCGAAAGAGATGCCGTAGCCGAACACGATCATCAGCAGAATCGGTCCGAGCAGCGCGAAGGCCAGCCGAATGGGATCGCGGCGGATCTCCATCGCCTCCCGGTGGGCATAGGCCCACAGCCGGCGTTGGTCGAACGCCCGATGGTTCGGTTGAGGGCCGTGGGCAACCGGCGCGGGCGGAGCCGATGCCGGCGCGGGCGAAGTCGATGCCGACGCCGGCACGGCGGCCTCCTCCAGATAGGCGATGAAGGTTTCTTCCAAGGTCGCGCCGCCCCGCTCGCGCACCAAGTCAATGGGCGCGCCCTGCGCTAGCACCCGCCCGGCGTGCATCAGCGAAATGCGGTCGCAGCGCGCCGCCTCGTTCATGAAATGGGTGGAAATGAAGATGGTGACGCCCTGGTTGCGGGACAGATCGATCAGCAGTTCCCAGAATCCATCGCGGGCCACCGGATCCACGCCCGAGGTGGGTTCGTCCAGGATCAACATCTCTGGATCGTGGATCACCGCCACCGCCAGCGACAGGCGTTGGCGGATGCCCAGCGGCAAATCGTCGGCGAGTTGATCCATGACCTCGTTCAGACCGAACCGCTCGACCAGTTCGTTCAGCCGGGCCGGGATGGTGGTCGGCGGCAGCAGGTGGAACAACTGGGCGTGTAACCACAGGTTTTGCCGAACTGTCAGCTCGCCGTAGAGCGAAAACGCCTGGGACATGTAACCGACCCGCTGACGGGTGGCGAGGTCGCTGGCGTCCACGGTCCGACCGAACAGCCGGGCCTCGCCCGCCGAGGCGGGCAACAGTCCCGTGAGCATCTTCATGGTGGTGGTCTTGCCGCAGCCGTTGGAGCCGAGAAAGCCGAAGATTTCGCCCTGTTCGATGCGAAAACTCACCCGGTCCACGGCGGTGAAGTCGCCGAAACGGCGGGTCAGATCCTCGGCCTCGATGGCGGGCGGACCTTCTCGATGCTGGCGCGGGGGGATGACCGGCGCGCGGTGGCCCTGGCGTTTGGCCGCGGGCAGCAGGGCGATAAAAGCTTGTTCCAGGCTGGTTGTCCCGGTGTTGGACTTGAGTTCGGCGGGGCTGCCCACCGCCAGCACTCGACCCGCGTCCATCGCCACCAGCCCGTCGAAGCGTTCGGCCTCTTCCATGTAGGCGGTGGCGACCAGCACGCTCATCCCGGGCCGGCGGCCGCGAATCAACTCGATGAGTTCCCAGAACTGGCGCCGGGACAGCGGGTCCACGCCGGTGGTGGGCTCGTCCAGAATCAGCAGATCGGGGTCGTGGATCAGCGAACAGCACAGTCCCAGCTTCTGTTTCATGCCGCCGGACAGTTTGCCCGCCGGTCGGTCGGGAAACGGGGCCAGCCCGGTGGCGTCGAGCAACTCCTCGATGCGCCAGGCCCGCTCGTGCCGGGACTGACCGAACAGTCGGCCGAAGAAATCCACGTTTTCGAACACCGACAAGGTGGGATAGAGATTCTTTCCCAGTCCCTGCGGCATGTAGGCGATCCGCGGGCAAACGGCGGCGCGGTGACGGTGATCGGCCATGTCGCCGTCCAGCACCGTCACCGCGCCCGTCTGAATCCGCCGGACGCCGGCGATCAACGCCAGCACGCTGGACTTGCCCACCCCATCGGGACCGATGAAGCCCACCATGCGGCCGACGGGAAGGTCCAGGGTGACCGCATCCACCGCCACGGTCGCGCCGTAACGATGCGTGACGCCGGCCAGCCGCGCGACCACGCCGGACTGGCCGGTCATGGCGACAATTTCACCTGGAGCGCCTCTGGCCAGGGCGCGTTCGGATCCAGTCGGACGTAGGCGACGCCCGGCAGGCCGGTCTTGACTTGCGCTAAATGCTGGCGCAGCAAATCGGGGTCGATCCGCGCCTTGATCCGGAACATCAACTTTTCCCGCTCGGTCCGGGTTTCCACCGCCTTGGGGGTGAACTGGGCCTTGGCGGCCACGAACGAGACCCGGGCGGGAATCACCAGATTCGGGGCGGCATCCAGCACGATATGGGCCTCCGCCCCGAGCGCCACCCGACCCGCCACCGTTTCGGGCAGAAACAGGGTCATGTAGACATCGGTCGGATCGAGCAGGGTCAGCACTTTGCCGCCAGCCGCCAGCACTTCGCCGGGTTCCGCCAGGCGATACTGGACCCGGCCGAGGCGTGGCGTCTTGAGCACGCCGTCCGCGATCTCGGTTTTCAATCCATCGGTGGCGGCGACGGCCGCCTGGATCGCCGACTCCGCCTCGATCAATTGGGCTTTGGCCGCTGTCACGGCGGCCGTGGCCGTTTCCTGTCTGGTGCGTTTGAGATCGACTTCCTGTTTGGAAACGAAACCCTTGGTCGTCAGTTCCAGCGCACGGTCGAGATCCTTTTCGGTGAACGACGACTCGCTTTGTCGCTGGGAAACCAGGGCGGCGACGCTGGCCCTGGCGTCCCGCGCCTGCTTGACCCGAGCCTCGGCCTGGCGCAGTTGCGCCTCCAGAGTGGCCGTATCCATCCGCGCCACCACCTGACCGGCATCGACCATGTCACCCTCGTTGGCGAGTACTTCCTTGATGCGTCCGGCCCACTTGGTCGCAATGTCGAACTCGGTGGCTTCGATGCGGCCATTCCCGGACGCGAATCCATCCGGCAGCGCGGGTTGCTGAAAACGCAACCAAACGAAGATGCCGCCGGCGATCATGACGGCCAACAGCATCCCGACTTTCAACCATCGTCCCACATTCATCGGCGCATGCTCCTGGTTGCATCACCACGGCTCCCAGAGGATACAACGGGAGTCGGGCTTTCCCAACGTCAAATCGGCATTGCCATCCCCGCACTGTTTCTTCTCGGCCGATCACTCGACAGATGTGCCCGGTCAGCGGCACCCGCCCCGCGTTCGTGGCCGAGCTCAGCGCCACAGGCCGCCGATGCGCCAGCGTGGCGGCCGGGTGATCGGGGCCGCCCCAAAACCGGAAAGCGCCCCGCCACCGGCCAGCCATGACACAAGCGCCGGAGTGGCGGGAGCGAGTTCCAGCAACCGGCGCACGCGTTCGGCGGTAGCCGGATGGGTGCGCAGCCAGGAAGGTTCCGGGTTGCCCCAGCCGGGCAGCAGTACGGACCGCCAGGAACGGCTGGCCCGTTCGATCCGGGCGAGAGCCTGGGCCAGACCTTCGGGATCGCCGGTGAGGGTGACCGCCTTGAGGTCGGCGTCGAACTCGCGCACGCGGGACAGCCCCAACCGGGCCAGCAACGCCAACTGGATCGGCTTGTTTCCCGCCGAGAAACGAGGATGGCAACGCTAACCCTGGCATCCCGTGTCTGCTTGGCTTGGGTCTCAGCCTGACCCAGGTTTCCGCTTTAAAATGATCCGGTCACCATGGCGGAACGACAGAATCCTGCGCGGTCACGAGCGGATGGTCGCTGGTCGATATGGCTGCACAAGCCGCCAGCAAGTCAAATCGGCACCGGTGCAGGCATTCGCCCCGGCGCGATGAAATTTGGCAATTGCCGGTTGGTGCGACTATCTTTAAGCGACGATACCTACCGGCGCGCTAGCCGGTGGATGTATTTGTATGGACCCCTGTTTGCTCCGCAAGCGCATCCGGTTCTCACTTCCGATTTTCGAATCGGTAGGGCGGAGCGAGATGGTCTATGCTTTGCCGGTGTCGAATCGGTCCGGATTCTCAGTTAACCAACCATACACGAAGGTAGGATCATGGCGAAGAAGTACATCTATAAGTACACCGAAGGGGATGGCAAGAACAAAATGCTGCTGGGCGGCAAGGGCGCCAACCTCTGCGAGATGACGCAGATCGGCTTGCGGGTGCCGCCGGGTTTCGTGATCACCACCGAGGCCTGTCTGGACTACATCGCCAACAACCGCCTGCCCGAGGGGTTGATGGGAAACGTGCGGGAGCACATGGCCTGGCTGGAGCAGGAAACCGGCAAGCAGTTCGGCGGTGCCGACAATCCGCTGCTGGTGTCGGTGCGCTCCGGTTCCGCGATGTCCATGCCGGGCATGATGGACACCATCCTCAACCTGGGTCTGAACGAAACCACCTTGGCCGGGCTGATCAAGCTGACCGGCAACGAGCGTTTCGGCTACGACGCCTATCGCCGCTTCATCCAGTTGTTCGGCAAGATCGCGCTGGGGATCGACGACCATTTCTTCGATGACCACTTCGAGGCGATCAAGCGCCGCGCCGGGGTCAAGGTCGATGTCGCCCTGACCGCCGAGGATCTGCGGGACATCGGCCAATTGTTCCTGCAGGTTGTCCAGGAGCAGACCGGCCGGCCGTTCCCGCAGGATCCCTACGAGCAACTGGAACTGGCCATCAAGGCGGTGTTCAATTCCTGGATGGGCAAGCGGGCGGTGGACTACCGCCGCGAATTCAAGATCACCCCGGAGATGGCCAACGGCACCGCGGTCAACGTGGTGACCATGGTGTTCGGCAACATGGGCAACGACTGCGCCACCGGCGTCGGCTTCACCCGCGACCCCGGCACCGGCGAGAACGTGATGTACGGCGAATATCTGGTCAACGCCCAGGGCGAGGACGTGGTGGCCGGTATCCGCACCCCCAAGCCGGTGGCGGAGATGAGGGACGAAATGCCGAAGATGTACGCGCAGCTCGTCGAACTGCGCAACAAGCTGGAAGGGCACTACCACGAGGTGCAGGACTACGAGTACACCATCGAGAAAGGCGTGCTCTACTGCCTGCAGACCCGCAACGGCAAGATGAACGCCCAGGCCATGGTGCGCACCTCGGTGGAAATGGCCAACGAAGGCTTGATCAGCCGCGAGAAAGCGTTGCTGCGCATCGATCCGGAACTGCTGGAACAATTGCTGTTCCCGCGCCTCGATCCCAAGCACAAGGTCGCGCCGGTGTCGCAGGGCATGGGCGCCTCGCCGGGCGCGGCTTCCGGCAAGATCGTGTTCGACGCCGACACCGCCGTGAAGCGCGGGCGCGGCGACAACGAAAAGATCATCCTGGTGCGCGAGGAAACCAAGCCGGAAGACATTCACGGCTTCTTCGCCTCGGTCGGCATCCTGACCAGTCGCGGTGGCAAGACCTCGCACGCGGCGGTGGTGGCGCGCGGCATGGGCAAGCCCTGCGTGGTCGGCGCGGAAGACATTCTGGTCAACGTGCACCAGCGTCAGGCGATCATCGGCGACAAGGTACTCCACGAAGGCGACGTGGTCACCATCGACGGCGGCACCGGCCAGGTGTATCTGGGTGAGATCCCGACCGTCGAACCGGAATTTACCCCGGAACTGCGCACCCTGCTGAGCTGGGCCGACGGGATCGCCACCCTCAAGGTCATGGCCAACGCCGACACCCCGGAAGCCGCCCAGCGCGCCTCCAACTACGGGGCCATGGGCATCGGCCTGTGCCGTACCGAGCGCATGTTCAACGCCAAGGAACGGTTGCCCATCGTGCTGGAGATGATCCTGGCCGAGACCACCGAGGACCGCGAGGCGGCGCTGGCCAAGCTGCTGCCGATGCAACGCGGCGACTTCAAGGAAATCTTCCGGGTGATGGCGCCGCGGCCAGTGACGGTGCGCCTGCTCGATCCGCCGATTCACGAGTTCCTGCCCTCCGAGCAGCAGTTGATCGCCGATATCGAGCACCTGCGCCATCTGCGCCAGACCGCGCAGGGTCTGGAGGCGATCAGCCAGATTCTCAGCCAGGCCAACCCGAAGGCCGTCGAGCAACTCGGCATTCTCAACGACAGCCATCTGGTCTCCGACGTGCTGGCCAAGAAGGAAGAGATCCTGCAGAAGGCCCGTGCCCTGCACGAAATCAACCCGATGCTGGGCCATCGCGGCGTCCGGCTCGGTCTGACCTATCCCGAAATTTACAAGATGCAGATTCGCGCCATTCTGGAAGCGGCGGCGGAATGCATCCAGGAGAAGGTGGACGTACACCCGGAAATCATGGTGCCGCAGGTCTGCACCGTAGAGGAATTGAAGCGGGTGCGGGCGCTGGTGGACGAAGTACTGCCCGAGGTCGAGGCCAAGTACGCGGTCAAGGTGCATTTCGAGTTCGGCACCATGATGGAAGTGGTGCGGGCCTGCCTGCGCGCCGGCGAAATCGCCGGCGTGGCCGAGTTCTTCTCGTTCGGCACCAACGACCTGACCCAGGCCACGTTCTCGTTCTCGCGCGAGGACGCCGAGAACAAGTTCCTGCCGTTCTACAACTCGGAAGGCATTCTCAAGGACAATCCGTTCGAGGCGCTGGACACCACGGGCGTCGGCCAGTTGATGTCCTGGGCGGTGGAGAACGGGCGCAAGACCCGCCCGGGCCTCAAGGTCGGCATCTGCGGCGAGCAGGGCGGCCATCCACGCTCGATGCGCTTCTGCCACTACGCCGATCTGACCTATGTATCCTGCTCCGCGCCGCGCGTGCCGATTGCCCGGCTGGCGGCGGCGCACGCCAAGCTGCTGGAAGGGGATTATCAGCCGTAAGCGGTTGATGGGCCGACGGCGCGAATTTCGCGCCGCTGGCTGGGAAGCGCCAGGGGCGGCTTTTGCCGCCCTTGTTCATTATTTATCGGTTGAAACATGGAAATTCGCGATACAAACCAGACGAGACGGTGGTATCGCGATTATTTTTGAGGGGTTCCCATGCGTTGGAGAACAGGTAGAGAAAGCGACAATGTCGAAGATCGGCGGGGGTTGCGGGCCGCGCCCACCATCGCGGGCGGCGGTATCGGCACCATCATCCTTGTCCTCGTTGCCATGTACTTTGGCATCGATCCGAGTTTTCTGCTGCAGAGCGGAGCGCCGGGCGGGACTCCAGCCCAGCAGCCGGTTTCCGTGTCTCCCGGTCAGGATGATCCGAGCAGGTTCGTATCGGTGGTGCTGGCCGACACCGAGGATACCTGGCATGGTCTGTTTCGGCAGATGGGCGGCACTTACCGGGAACCGAAGCTGGTGCTGTTCTCGGGCGCGGTGCAATCGGCGTGCGGCTTTGCCCAGGCCGCGGTCGGCCCGTTTTACTGCCCGGCGGACCAAAAGGTCTACATCGACCTGGGTTTTTACCAGGAACTCAAAAACCGCTTCCAGGCCCCCGGCGATTTCGCCCAAGCCTATGTCATCGCCCACGAAATCGGGCATCACGTGCAGAATCTGCTGGGCATTTCGGACAAGGTCGAGTCCCTGCGCGCCCGCTCCGGCACGGCGGAAGCCAACGCCTTATCGGTGCGCCTGGAACTGCAGGCCGACTGTTTCGCCGGCGTCTGGGCCTATCACGCTCATAAGGCCCGCCAGATTCTGGAATCGGGCGACGTCGAGGAAGGGCTGAACGCGGCCAGCGCCATCGGCGACGACCGCCTGCAAATGCAGGCCAGGGGTTACGTGGCGCCGGACTCCTTCACGCACGGCAGTTCCGCGCAACGGGTGCGCTGGTTCAAGCGCGGCATCGCCGGTGGCGATTTACGGCAGTGCGACACCTTCAGTACTGCACAATTGTAGTGCTTCAGCGGTGCTCCAACCGGTTATTGCAGCGCGTCAACGCTCGAGAACATCGTTCCGATAGGGCGCCACGCATGGATCGTTATGGCTGAGATGTCCATTTGCCGTTAACCGCGGCGTCAATCAACATTCCAATTGTCAACGGGCGACGTTGTGGGGTCTTTCGTCCGCGAATCCAATTGAGTATCCCGAGACTCAAGCCTTCCGAGCCGAAATAATTGGCATAGTTGAAGCCGCTGCTTTCGAAGGGATATTCATTGTGAAAACTATCGATAAACTCAATACCGTCATCCCCGTCCAGCTTCAGATCCTCGACAATTCTAGTATGCTCCGTCAGCGAGTCCGTTTTAATCCTGAAATCACTCGCAAGAATTCTCTTGACATCTTCGAGGACTTGCCGGCGCTGTTCCCACGCGTGACCTACCATAAGCGATCTTCGTTCGACACCAGTTGGTTGTAACGATTTACTGACTTAACTATGATGGCTGTAACATCGTAGGCCAAGTAAAGCCAGCCGACAACAGGAACCGTTCGACCGGCAAAGCGGCCAAGATTTGCCGTGAAGGAAACCCGCAGAGTCCGCAAACTCGAGCCTGTTAGTGTCGGCAGACGGAAAGGCATTTGATAATCAAGCCGACGTGAGAGAAATCTGGATACGGGAGAGGTGCCCGGAGTTGATCCCCCGAATTTTCCTCGTGTTGGAATGATCGGCTGACCGGAGATGATTGCAGCCATGGCAACAACATCATCAACGCCCAGATGCTCCAGAGCCGTATCAACGACAATCCAAAAAAACAACTCGCCGGCACTGAGTCCGGTCCGGCCCTCAAATGTATATGACGTCATAGTAAGTCTCTAGTTATGTTTTTCATTTGGATATTACACCCGAAATGAATCCCCATTGTCCAGATAGCCTTTGGTTGAATTTAAGGTAGATCCTTGAAGGCGACCTCCACGAGATTATGACCCGATTGGTTGGTCAGGGCGGCCTAGGCGAGCAGATCGGGGCATTTTGGGCCGACATCAACTACTGGGATAGGGGCAACCGTCGGCTAACTCGACGCCGATGCCCAACCCGTTTTGAGAAAGAGTAGGGCGCGTTTCGCCCAGCCTGACCACACCTCATCGAAAACTACGTGATCGGTACGCTTGAAACCTGCGGCGGACGGGCGTAGCTGGTACAATTCCGTTCACTATGCTCATCCATGACGACAAACTGAAAGAACTCGCCAGCCGGGTGTTGGCGCTTGAAGCGGAAGCCATCACCCGGCTCGTTGCGCGGATTGACGACCGCTTCGTCCAGGCCTGCCGGCTGATGCTGAGCTGTCAGGGGCGGATCGTGGTGCTCGGCATCGGCAAATCCGGGCACATCGGCGGCAAGATCGCCGCGACCCTGGCCAGCACCGGCACCCCGGCCTTTTTCGTCCATCCCGCCGAGGCCAGCCACGGCGACATGGGCATGATCACCGTCCGGGACGTGGTGGTCGCCCTGTCCAATTCCGGCGAAACCGACGAAATTCTCACCCTGTTGCCGCTGATCAAACGTCTGGGCGCGCCCCTGATCAGTCTGACCGGCAATCCCGCTTCGACGCTCGCCGAGGCCGCCGATGTTCACCTCGATGTCAGCGTCCCGCAGGAAGCCTGTCCGCTGGGGCTGGCGCCGACCTCCAGCACCACCGCGACCCTGGCCATGGGCGATGCGCTGGCGGTGGCGTTGCTGGAGGCGCGCGGCTTCACCGCCGAGGATTTCGCCCGCTCCCATCCGGGTGGGCGGCTGGGCCGCCGTCTGCTGTTGCTGATCGACGACGTGATGCACACCGGCGAGCAGATGCCGCGCAGCGCGCCGGACGATTTGCTGAAGGACGCCCTGCTGGAGATGAGCCGCAAGGGTCTGGGAACCACCGTGGTGGTGGATCGGGACGACCGGGTGCTGGGCGTGTTTACCGACGGCGATCTGCGCCGGAGCCTGGATCGGCAGGTGGACGTGCATTCCGCCCGCGTCGCCGAGGTGATGACCCGCGACTGCAAGACCATCGCTCCCGGTACCCTGGCCGCCGAGGCGCTGCGGATGATGCAGCAATACAAGATCAACGCGCTGCCGGTGGTAAACTCCGCCGGCAAGCTGACCGGCGTCCTGAACATGCACGATCTGTTGCGCGCCGGCGTGCTGTAACCCCCCAACCGCCCCGAGACCAGCGATGCGCGACGACGTATTGAGCAAGGCCGCCCGGATTCGACTGGTGATTTTCGACGTGGACGGCGTGCTGACCGACGGTCGGCTCTATCTGGGCAACGACGGCAACGAGTACAAGGCGTTCCACATCCGCGACGGCCACGGCATCAGGATGTTGCTCGACGCCGGCATCGAAGTCGCCGTCATCTCCGGTCGCCACGCCGCCTCGGTGGAGCGGCGCCTGACCGATCTCGGTATCCGCCACGCGTATCTGGGCGTGCAGGACAAACGGGCGGTGTTCGACAGCCTGCTGGCCCGGCTCGAGCTGACCGCCGGACAGGTCGCCTACGTGGGCGACGATCTGATCGATCTGCCGGTGATGAACCGGGTGGGTCTGGCCATCGCCGTGCGGGACGCCGATCCCTTCGTCAGACAGCACGCCCACTGGCAGACCCCGAGTTGCGGCGGGCGCGGCGCGGTGCGCGAGGTCTGCGAGCTGCTGCTGGAGGCACGCGGCCAATTGACGACTCTGCGGAATCGGTATCTCTGATGGCGCGGACAGCGCGCGAGCGCGTGTCGGTCAGCGGCGTGCTGTATCTGGCCGGTCTGCTGCTGCTGGCCGGCTTGAGCTATGGTCTGCTGCGGTGGGTGGAATCCTCGCTGCGGGAGCCGGCCCCGGCGGAAAGCCAGGCGCCGGTGCTGATCATCGAACGATTCCGTGCAGTGCGCATGAATATCGCGGGGGTGCGGGAATACGTGGTCGAGGCGCCCCTGTTGCGACAATTGCCGGCTCAACTCGGCACGCGGGTCGAGCAGCCCGTGCTGGACTGGTATCAGCCGGACGGCGAGATCCGCGAATGGCGGCTGCGGGCCGACCAGGGCTGGATCGCCGCCGACCAGCAGTCGCTGCGGCTGGAAGGCGGCGTGGTGATGACCCGCACCGCCGAGAGCGGCAAGCCGCCGGTCGAGATCGTCACCCGCGACGTGCTGATCCGCCCCGCCGAGCGCTACGCCGAAACCGCCGCGCCGGCGCGGGCGGTCACGCCCGGCGGCGAACTCCGGGCCGTCGGCGTGCGCGCCTGGCTGGATCGGGAACAGTTGGAGCTGCTTTCCGAAGTACGAGGCTATTATGAACCATCCAAGCGTTAAGTTCGGACTCGCGGCGGCGTTGACGCTGGCGGCGCCGCTGGCTGTCGCCCTGCCCGAGGACCGTAACCAGCCCATCCAACTGGAAGCCAGCCGCGGCCAACTGGACCAGAAGACCGGGGTCAGCGTCTACGAGGGCAACGTGGTGATCACCCAGGGTTCGATGCGGCTGACCGCCGACACCGCCACCATTTATGTCAAGGACAGCAGCTTTCAGCGGATGGACGCGGTCGGCAGCCCGGCGAATCTGCGCTACAAGCCGGCGGTGGACAAGCCGGAGATCGAGGGGACCGGCAAGCGGGTCGAATACGATGTCGCCAGTGGCAAGGTGGTCCTGAGCGGTGGCGTCCGGGTCGTGCAGGGGCAGGACGTGTTCACCGGCGACCGGGTGGAGTACGACCTCAAGGACGACGTGATCCGGGCCAGGGGCGCGGGCGGGAACGGCCGCATTCAATTCACGATCCAGCCGAAAGCCCAGAACTCCGTCCCGGCCGTCAGGAAGCCCTGAGCATGACCCGGCTGATCGCCAAGGAAATCGTCAAGCGCTACCGCAAGCGGGTGGTGGTGGACGCCGCTTCGCTCGAGGTCGCCAGCGGCGAGGTGGTCGGGCTGCTGGGACCGAACGGCGCCGGCAAGACCACCAGTTTTTACATGATGGTCGGGCTGATTCATTGCGATGAGGGACGGGTGCTGCTGGACGAGCGGGACATCACCCATCTGCCGATGCACGCGCGGGCGCGGCTGGGGGTCGGGTATCTGCCGCAGGAACCTTCGGTCTTCCGGCGGTTGACGGTGCTGGACAACGTGCTGGCCATTCTGGAAACCCGCCGCGATCTGGCCAGGGACGCGCGCCGGTCGCTGGCCGAGGATTTGCTGCACGAATTGCACGTCGGCCATCTGCGCGACGCCATCGGCATCAGCCTCTCCGGCGGCGAGCGCCGGCGGGTGGAGATCGCCCGCGCCCTGGCGGCCCGTCCGGCGTTCATCCTGCTGGACGAGCCGTTCGCCGGCGTGGACCCCTTGTCGGTGCTGGATATCCAGCGCATCATCAAACACCTCTGCGAGCGCGAGATCGGCGTGTTGATCACCGATCACAACGTCCGGGAGACCCTGGGGATTTGCGACCGCGCCTACATCCTCAACGAAGGCCGGGTCATCGCCGAGGGCGATCCCACCGCCATTCTCGCCGACCAGCAGGTGCGCCAGGTCTATCTGGGTGAATCGTTCCAACTGTGAGGCGGCGTCGGCCCGCGACGCGAGAGGCCGGCTCCCTCCCCCACGACTCCCAAAACCGGCTAGGATTATTAAAGGTGGACTGGATTCGTCGGTTTGATGGTAGATTGAAAACTTATGCGACAGTCATTGCAGCTACGTCTGGGTCAGCAACTGACAATGACCCCCCAATTGCAGCAGGCGATTCGCCTGCTGCAATTGTCCAGCCTGGATCTCCAGGCGGAAGTGCAGGCCATCCTCGATTCCAATCTGATGCTGGAACGGACCGACGAACCGCAGGATTTGCCCGTTCAACCGGAAACGTTGGCCGCCCAGGCGGCGGCGGACTCCAGCGCGGAAACTGAAATCGACGCGGCGACGGACACGCTGCCGGACGATCTGCCGGTGGATAGCGCCTGGGAGGATATCTACGAACCAGCCGACGGCGCGACCAGCTATTCGCGGGGCGAAGAGGAGGAGGGGGATCTTTACGAGCGTTACGCCGGCGCCGGCGAATCCCTGCGCGATTATCTCTACTGGCAGATGCGGTTGACGCCGTTCAGCGACCGGGAACTCGCGCTGGCCACCGCGATCATCGACGCGATCAACGAGGCCGGCTATCTGACCCTGTCGCTGGAGGAGATTTGTCAGGGCTTGCCGGACGAATTCGCGGTGACCCCGGACGAAGCCGAGGCGGTGCTGAAACAGGTGCAGCATTTCGATCCCCAGGGCGTGGGTGCCCGCGGTCCGGCGGAATGCCTGCTGCTGCAACTGGAGGCGTTGCCGGTGGACACGCCGTGGCTGGCCGAGGCCCGCCGGCTGGTCGAACAGCATCTCGAACTGCTCGCCGACCGCGATTTCAACGGCCTGATGCGCCGGCTCAAGGTCTCGCGCGAGGCGTTGCAGGGAATCGTGAGCCTGATTCAATCGTTGAATCCGCATCCGGGCGAGCGCTTGTCCACCGCCGCACCGCAGTACATCGTCCCGGACGTGCTGGTCTACCGGAGCCGCAACACCTGGCGGGTCGAGCTGAACCCCGAGAACACGCCCAAACTGCGAATCAACGCCCGCTACGCGGCGCTGGCGCGCCAGGCCAGCCAGAACGGCGACGCGGTCTATCTCAAGAACCATCTTCAGGAAGCGCGCTGGTTCCTGAAAAGCCTGCAGAACCGCAACGAGACCCTGCTCAAGGTCGCGACCTGCATCGTCGAGCGCCAGCGGGAATTCCTGGAACGGGGCGACGAGTCCATGAAACCGTTGATCCTGCGGGATGTCGCCGAGGCGCTGAGCCTGCATGAGTCCACCATCTCGCGGGTGACCACGCAAAAGTTCATGCACACCCCGCGCGGCATCTACGAGTTGAAGTACTTCTTTTCCAGTCATGTCGGCACCAGCGATGGCGGCGAGTGTTCCTCCACCGCCATTCGCGCCATGATCCGCAAGCTGATCCAGGCGGAGAATCCCGAAAAGCCGCTCAGCGACAGCCGGCTCGCGGAACGACTGAGCGCGGAAGGGATTCAGGTGGCCCGGCGGACAGTGGCAAAATACCGGGAGGCGATGGCCATTCCATCGTCTTCGGATCGCAAACGCCTCGTCTGAACGGACGGGGACCTCCGCCCCGCGAGGGGCGCACCATGGGCAGCGGGGGCGCGATGGCGCGGAACGGTTCAAAGCCACAAAATTCAATCATCCGTCGCGGATTCGCGCCAGGATACCAACTCCGACACCCAACCGAAGCAAGACTTGCCAGCCAGGAGTCCATGCCATGCAAATCAAACTGAGCGGACACCATGTGGAAATCACCCAGGCGCTGCACGATTACGTGCACGACAAGCTGGAGCGAATCGAGCGGCATTTCGACAACGTGACCAGCGCCCAGGTGATTCTGAGTGTCGAGAAGCTGAACCAAAAGGCCGAGGCGACCATTCACGTGGCTGGTAACGAGATTTTCGCCGATGCGGTGGACGAGGACATGTACGCCGCGCTCGATGCCCTGATCGACAAGATCGACCGTCAAATCAAGAAGCACAAGGAAAAATTGACGGACAAGCATCGCGGCGGAAAGGCGCGCAGTTATCCCGAACCCTGATCGTGCGAGTGCGGCGATGGACATCACCGACCTGATTACCCGCGAGCGAATCGTCTGCGACAGCGAAGTGGCCAGCAAGAAACGGGTCATCGAAATCCTGAGCGAGCTGCTGGCGACGGGGCAGTCCGATTTGGCGGCCCGGCCGATCTTCGACAGCCTGATCGGCCGCGAACGGCTGGGCAGCACGGGGTTGGGCCACGGAGTCGCCCTGCCCCATGGCCGCTTCAATCAAAGCCAGCTCGCCATCGGCGCATTCGTCAAGCTCAGAAAGGGTGTGGATTTCGACGCCATCGACCGGCAACCGGTGGATTTGGTGTTCGGGTTGCTGGTGCCGGATCACTACACCGACGAGCATCTCAAGATTCTGGCCTATCTGGCCGAAATGTTCAGCGACCGGGTCTTTTGTCAACAGTTGCGGGAGGCCGATTCCGACCGGCTGCTGTTCGAGCGGCTCAGGGATTGGAAACCCGCCGCGATCAATCCGCCATGAATCAACCGATGCATGCCCAAGCGGTATTCCAGGCGTTGGAAACCGTGCTGGAATTGCGCTGGATCGGGGGCGCGGCCGGGGCGGACCGGATCCTGTGGTTGCCAGCCGAGACGGGCGCACCGCTGTTCGGGCGGCTGAACTGGGTTCAACCGCCCCGCCTGCAAATTCTCGGTCCCGAGGAAAGCGCGTTTCTGGACCGGTTGGAGCCGGCGATCCGGGATGCGCTGATTCGCCCCCTGCTGGAGGCCCAGGCCGGCGCCATTCTGGTGTGCGGCGATCCCAGGCAGGCCGAAGCGCTGCGTCCGGCCGCCGACGCGGCTGGCGCCCCGCTCTGGCATACCCCGGCCACGCCGTCGGTGGTGCTGGAGCAGCTTACCCACTATCGACACGGCCTCGATGCCTCCACCGTGGTGCATGGCGAATTGCTGGAAGTGTTCGGCTTGGGGGTGCTGGTCACCGGCGGCAGCGGGATCGGCAAGAGCGAACTGGCCCTGGAACTGATCAGCCGCGGTCACCGCCTGATCGCCGACGATACCCCGAACCTGACCCGGGTGGCGCCCAACGTGCTGGAGGGCACCTGTCCGCCCACCCTGAGCGATTTGCTGGAGGTGCGCGGGCTGGGGATTCTCAATATCCGCCGGATGTTCGGCGACAGCGCCATCAAGCGCAACAAACGCATCCGCTTGATCGTCCATCTGGTCAAGCTGGAGGAAATCCTGCCCCCGGCCGAGTCCCGGTTGCGGGGCTTGCGCGATACGCGGGTCATTCTGGGGATCAGCGTGCCGGTCATCACCCTGCCCATCGCGCCCGGACGCAATCTGGCGGTGCTGGTGGAATGTGCGGTGCGCGATCACATCCTGCGGTTGAGCGGCTATCGCGCCGAAGAGGATTTGATGGCGCGCATGGAGAAAGCCATGGCGAGGGCGGCCCCATGCGAATAATCATCGTCAGCGGCCTGTCGGGCTCCGGCAAGACCATCGCGCTGCAGACTCTGGAAGATCTCGACTACTATTGCGTCGACAACCTGCCGTTCAAGCTGATTCTCCCGCTGGCGCGGGAAATCCTGGCCGCCCGCGACACGCTGCCGACGGTGGCGGTGGGGGTGGACGCGCGCAATCTGATCGACGAGCTGAACCAGTTTCCCGCCACGCTCGCCGAATTGCGCGCCAGCGAGCTGACCGTGACGGTGCTGTTCCTGCAAGCCGACGACGAGATTCTGCTCAAGCGCTACAGCGAGACCCGCCGTCGCCACCCGCTGGATTTGGGCAGCGTTCCCCTGCGGGAGGCGATCCGCCGGGAGCGGCACCTGCTGGAGCCGATTGTCGCCTGCGCCGATCTGATCATCGACACCAGCGACACCAATATCTATCAATTGCGCGAACTCCTCCGCGCCCGCCTGCACGACAAGCCCCGCGAGGCGATGTCGTTGTTGTTCGAGTCCTTCGGCTTCAAGAACGGAGTTCCCGCCGACGCCGATTTCGTCTTCGACGTGCGCTGCCTGCCCAATCCGCATTGGGAGCCGCAGTTGCGGCCGCTGACCGGACTCGACCCGCCGGTGGTCGAATTTCTCGAACGGCAGCCGGAGGTGCCGGAGATGATCGCCGATCTGCGCCAGTTGCTGGAGGCCTGGCTGCCGCGGTTCGAGGCGAGCGAGCGCAGCTATCTGACGGTGGCTATCGGTTGTACCGGCGGCCAGCACCGCTCGGTCTATATCGCCGACGCTCTGGCCCGCCATTTCAGCGGCGTGCGCGACTATGTCATGGTCCGTCATCGGGAACTAAAATAAACGGGATAACCACCAGACGGCCGTTGTCACGGCGGCCGGGAACAACGGGGTCGCTGGAGTGTTGAAACGAGAAATCGTCATCATCAACAAACTGGGATTGCATGCCCGCGCCGCCGCCAAGTTCGTGACGCTGGCGGCCGGGTTCGATGCTGAAATCCGCTTGCTGCGCGGTAATCGCGAGGTCAACGGCAAGAGCATCATGGGCGTGATGATGCTGGCGGCCGGTTGCGGAAGCCGCCTGGAAATGCAGGCCAGCGGTCCCGAGGCCGAGCAAGCGCTCGAACATCTGGAAAGCCTAGTCCGCCGCCGTTTCGACGAGGGCGAATGAGAGGGTTCCTCCATGCCGTTTTCGTTGCATGGCATCGGGGTTTCCCGTGGATATGCGATTGGCAGGACCTATCTGCTGCAACGCAATCAACCGGAAATCACCGAATACACCATCCCCGACGCCATCGTCGAGGATGAGGTCCAGCGGTTTCTGAGCGGCCTGAATCTGGCCCGGCAACAGTTGCGGGATATCCGGCTGCGGATTCCGGCGACGGCGCCCGGCGATATTTCCGCCTTCATCGACACGCATCTGCTGATGCTGGAGGATGCGTCTTTCACCGAGACGCCGGTCAAGCTGATTCGCTCGCTCAAATGCAACGCCGAATGGGCCTTGAAAATGCAGCGGGATTCGCTGGTCCAGGTGTTCGAGGAGATGGACGATCCCTATCTGCGCACCCGCAAGGACGATGTGGAGCACGTGGTGCGACGGGTGCAGCGCATTTTGGTGGCCGAGGATCCGGCCTATCTGAACGATCCCGATTATTCGGAACTGACCTCCACCCGGCTGGAGGGGCGGATCATCGTCGCCGACGATCTGACCCCCGCCGACACCATTCTGATGCAGCATCAGGGCGTGCTGGCCTTTGTGACCGAGTATGGCGGCCCGCTCTCCCATACCGCCATCCTGGCGCGCAGCCTGGGCATTCCGGCGGTGGTGGGCGCCCGCAACGCCCGCACCTATCTGGGCCACGACGAGCCGGTGATCGTGGATGGCCGGCAGGGCGTGATCCTGGTCGGACTGGACGAACGCATCCTGCGCTACTACCGCCACAAGCAGCAGGAGGAGCGCCGGCAACAGCGCGAACTGAACAAGCTCAAGGGCAAGCCGGCCATCACCCGCGATGGTGCGACCATCGGCTTGTTCGCCAACATCGAACTGCCCGAGGATGCCGTGGCGGTGCGGGACGTGGCGGCCGATGGCGTCGGCCTGTACCGGACCGAGTTCCTGTTCATGAATCGGCCCGACGTGCCCGACGAGGAGGAGCATCTGGCCTCCTACCTGCACGTCATCAAGATTCTGGAAGGCAGTCCGGTCACCATTCGCACCGCCGATCTGGGCGCCGACAAGCAGGTGGACGGTGGCCGCGGCGGACCGGTCTGCACCAATCCGGCGCTGGGGTTGCGGGCCATCCGCCTGTGCCTGAAGGACCTGGCGATGTTCCGCCCGCAGTTGCGCGCCATCCTGCGGGCTTCGGCTTATGGACCGGTGCGCATGATGATTCCGATGCTGTGTTCCATCCAGGAAGTGTTCCAGGTGTTGCGGCTGGTGGCGGAGACCAAGCAGGAACTGAGCGAACGCGGCCTCGCCTTCGACGAGCGGCTGCCCGTCGGCGGGATGATCGAAATACCGGCGGCCGCGGTCTGCGCCACCCAGTTCGCCCGCTATCTGGATTTTTTGTCCATCGGCACCAACGACCTGATCCAGTACACCCTGGCCATCGACCGGGTGGACGACGAGATCAACTATCTCTACGATCCGCTGCACCCGGCCGTGCTGATGCTGATCCGCAACACCATTCGCGCCGGCCAGCGGGCGGGTATTCCGGTGAGCCTGTGCGGCGAAATGGCCGGCGATCCCCGCTACACCCGCTTGCTGCTGGGATTGGGTCTAAACCAGTTCAGTATGCATCCCACCGGCCTGCTGGAGATCAAGCGGATCATCCAGGACAGCGATGTCGGCGAGTTGACCGACGTGGTCCGGCGCTTGTTGCGAACCACCGACGCCGAGAAATACGCCGAAACCGTCAAGACCATCGCCCAGAACTGAGGCGGCCGCTTCAACCCGGCGCGGCGCGCGCCAGGCGGCCGATCAGCGCATCCTTGTCGGTCCACACCTGCCCGAGCCAACGCTGGACAGCCGCCCGGAATTCGGGATCGCGTCGGTAGTCGCCGCCCAGCAGTTCGGCGGGAATCGCCAGTTGCCGGACCTGGACGATCACCCGGCGGATGCGGCCCGAGAACAAGTCCCAGAAGGTCGAGCGGCCGTCGGGGTAGACGATGGTCACGTCCAGCAGCGTACGCAGCCGGTCGGACAGCGCTTCCAGCACGGATGCCAGCCCGCCGGCCTTGGGGCGCAGCAGGTAGCGATAGGGCGACTGTTGGCGGGCGTGCTTGTCCGGGCGGAAGCGGGTGCCTTCCAGGAAATTGAGGATCGTGGTCGGTGCGTGCCGGAATCGCTCGCACTTGCGGCGGGTCGTTTCCCAATCCTGGTCGCGCGCCTCGGGATGTTGAGCGAGGTAGGCCGCCGAATGGCGTCTCATGAAGGGAAAATCCAGGGCCCACCAGGCGCCGCCCAACAGCGGCACCCAGATCAACGGCTGCTTGATGAAGAATTTCAGGAACGGGATGCGGCGGTTGAAGACCCGCTGCAGGACCACGATGTCCACCCAGGATCGATGATTGGAGCTGACCAGATACCACGCATCGCGCCGCAGCCCCTCCAGCCCTCGCACGTCCCATTCGATGGGATGGGTCAGATCCAGGATGGCGTTGTTGCCGTCGATCCAGCACTCGGCGATCCGCACCAGCAGGCGGGCGTGGAACGCGTGCCAACCGGGCCGGGGGATGGCCAGCTTGAGCAGGAGCACGCCGTAGAGGGGCGCGCACCAGAGCAGGGTGTTGAGGACGAACAACAGGAAGGCCAGGGGACCGCGGATCGGCACCGGCAGAAAGGCGAGCATCGGCGTCGGACCTCTCAGGCGGCGGAGCCGCGGCGCGCCAGCCAGTCGCGGACGGCGGGGCCGGTGCCGATGGTCCACGGTTTCAGCCGCTCGACCGGCACACGCTTGATGTCGGCCAATTCTTCGCCCAGCACGATGTCGCCGCTGGCCGGGACGTGAAACGCCAGGATCAACTGATTCATCTCAAAGAAGGGATAGTAGCCGATGAAACGGGCGGCGACAGCGCGCAGGCCCAGTTCTTCCCGTACCTCGCGCAGGACGGCGTCGTCCGGGGTTTCGTCGCGTTCCAGAAATCCGGTGATCAGACCGTACATTTTCTCCGGCCAGCCCTTGTTGCGGGCCAGCACGACCGCGCCGTCCAACTCGACGATGGCGGCGACCACCGGCACCGGATTGTCCCAGTGGACGTAGGCGCAATCGGCGGCGCCGCAACGGCGGCGGGAATGGCCGTGGATAGCGGCGGTCTGCAACGGGCTGCCGCAGTGTGGACAGAAGTTTGCTTGCATGGCGGAGGGTCCGGGAGGGTAAATGGGCTTGGCGGGGTCGGATTCCTGAAAATATCCGGTGGCGCGGGTTGTACGGGTTGTACAGGCTGACTGAAATTATTAACCTACAATAATCAACGGCAGCCATCCATCGCTGCCGTTTTGATTTTCGAGAACGACTAGCGGACGGTTCGCCCGGGTCCTTTGCGCGAATTCCGCGAGTCGGCTGGCGACCACCAAACGAATTGTGGTTAATCCACCGTTTTCAGCGAAGTAATCATAATGAAACCACGCCATTTTCTCAGCCTGTTCGATTTGACGCCGGCAGAATTGCAGCATGTCCTGCGGCGGGCCGCCGAGTTGAAAGCGCTTCACCGGCGGGGCGAGCGCTATGCGCCCTTGCCCCAGAAAGTGCTGGGCATGATCTTCGAAAAGGCATCGACCCGCACCCGGATTTCCTTCGAGGCCGGCATGGCGCAGCTGGGCGGCAGTTCCATTTTTCTGGCGCCGCACGATACGCAACTCGGTCGAGGCGAGCCCATCGAGGATACGGCCCGCGTGCTGTCCAGCATGGTGGATATCGTGATGATCCGCACGTTCGGGCATACCAAGGTCGAACGTTTCGCCGCGTGCTCCACCGTGCCGGTGGTCAACGGATTGACCGATTACAATCATCCCTGCCAACTGTTGGCCGACATCCAGACCTTCATCGAGCAGCGCGGCGACATTCGCGGCCGAACCGTGGCCTGGATCGGCGACGGCAACAATATGTGCAACAGTTATCTGGAGGCGGCCTGCCAGCTCGATTTCGGGTTGCGCATCGCCACGCCGCCCGGCTACGAGCCCGACGCCAAACTCCTCGAGCGGGCCGGAGCTCGGGTCGAACTGCTGCGGGATCCGCTGGCCGCGGCCAGGGATGCCGATCTGGTCGCCACCGACGTCTGGGCGAGCATGGGCCGGGAAGAGGAGCAGCAGCGGCGCTTTCAGGATTTCGCCGGCTATCAGGTCGATGCCGGGGTCATGGCCCAGGCCCGGCCCGATGCCCTCTTCCTGCACTGTCTGCCGGCGCACCGGGGCGAGGAAGTCAGCGCGGAGGTGATCGACGGCCCGCAAAGCCGGGTCTGGGACGAGGCCGAGAATCGTCTGCACGCGCAGAAGGCACTGATGGAGTTTCTGCTGCTGGGCGAAAAGCCCGGCGCCTGACGGTCGCGTGTCGGGCTAAACCGTGTTGTTGGCTTGATGGGTCGGGTTCTATGTGGTGGTTTTCGATATGACGCCACGTTATATGCTTGCGCCAAAGCCGTCTGGCGGAGGCGCGGGCGAATCTGCTAGATTAGCGATTGCTGATTGTCATTGCTTCGCGTGGTCTTGCGTACCGACACTGTTCCCGTCGTTTGCGGTTCCGCCGGCTGGTCCTGGTCGCCGGAACCGGTCGCTGCGATCCCTGCCTGGAAGTCGCGGGCCTGTTCCCCGGGTTCGAATCGTACCGCCTGAGCGTGGCGCGCCATGAAAGAATATGCGCTGATCCTGATCGGGACCATTCTGGTCAACAACTTCGTACTGGTGAAATTCCTGGGACTGTGTCCCTTCATGGGGGTTTCGCGCAAGCTGGAGACCGCCATGGGCATGGGGCTGGCCACCACCTTCGTGCTGACCTTGTCGGCCATCTGCGCCTATCTGACCAACGAATACCTGTTGACGCCGCTCGGGCTCGAGTACCTGCGGACCATCACCTTCATCCTGGTGATCGCCGTGGTGGTGCAGTTCACCGAGATGGTGGTGCACAAGACCAGCCCGTTGCTGTATCAGTTGTTGGGCATCTATCTGCCGCTG
>DGFE01000267.1:2676-6118 GCA_002391525.1 Competibacteraceae bacterium UBA3908 | reverse complement strand
TACCTGTTGACGCCGCTCGGGCTGGAGTATCTGCGGACCATCACCTTCATCCTGGTGATCGCCGTGGTGGTGCAGTTCACCGAGATGGTGGTGCACAAGACCAGCCCGTTGCTGTATCAGGTGTTGGGCATCTATCTGCCGCTGATCACCACCAATTGCGCGGTGCTGGGCGTGGCGCTGTTGAACGTGCAGGAAAAAAACGGCTTCATCGAATCGGGTTTGTACGGTTTCGGCGCGGCGGTCGGGTTCTCGCTGGTGATGGTGCTGTTCGCCGCTCTGCGCGAGCGGATCGCGGTGGCGGACGTGCCCGCGCCGTTTCGGGGCGCGGCCATCGCCCTGGTGACGGCCGGACTGATGTCGCTGGCGTTCATGGGGTTTTCCGGTCTGGTCAGAGGTTGAGCGTATGATTGCAGCGATTGTGGCGCTGAGCGCGCTGGCGGGCGTCGCGGGCCTGCTGCTGGGGTTCGCCGCCGTGCGGTTCAAGGTGGAAGGCGACCCCATCGTGGACAAGATCGACGCCATTCTGCCGCAGACCCAGTGCGGCCAGTGTGGTTACGCCGGCTGCCGGCCCTATGCCGAGGCCATCGCCGCCGGCGAGGCCGACATCAACCAGTGTCCGCCGGGCGGCGAGGCCGGCATCGTCGCCCTGGCGGAATTGCTGGGGCGCGACCCCAAGCCGCTCAATCCGGAGCATGGACGCGAAAAGCCGAAGATGGTCGCGGTGATCGACGAGCAAAGCTGCATCGGCTGCACCTTGTGCATCCAGGCCTGCCCGGTGGACGCCATTCTCGGCGCGGCCAAGCACATGCACACGGTGATCGCCAGGGAATGCACCGGCTGCGAGCTGTGCGTGGCTCCCTGTCCGGTGGACTGCATCCACATGGTCCCGATTGCCGAAACCATCACGAGCTGGAAGTGGACCTGTCCCATCGCCGACACCGAGGTTCGTCCGTCGGTGGACCGGGCCGCGGCATGAGCAGGCTGTTTCCGTTTCACGGCGGACTCAAGACCGTCCGCCACAAGACCGAATCCAACCAGCAAGCCATCCGGCCCGCTCCCGTGCCGCGGCGATTGGTGGTGCCGCTGCGCCAGCATATCGGCGCCATCGCCAAGCCCCTCGTCCAGCCCGGCGACCGGGTGCTGAAAGGGCAGATGATCGGTCAGGCGGAGGGCTACATCAGCGCCGCCGTGCACGCACCGACCTCCGGGGTCGTGACGGCGCTGGACCAGCGGCCAGTGCCGCATCCCTCCGGTCTGGCGGATTGGTGCGTGACCGTGGAAAGTGACGGCGAGGAACGCTGGGTGGAGCGAAAACCGGTGGATTACCACCGACTGCACCCCAGCGAGCTGCGCAACCTGCTGCGCAATGCCGGCGTAGTCGGCTTGGGCGGGGCGGCGTTTCCCAGCGCGGTCAAGTTGAACCTGAGCGGTCATTGCGACCGTCTGGAAACCCTGATCCTGAACGGCGCCGAGTGCGAGCCGTGGATCACCTGCGACGACCGTCTCATGCGCGAGCGGGCGGCCGGTATCGTCGCCGGCCTGCACATCATCGCGCACCTGCTGGAGCCACGCGAGGTGCTGATCGGCATCGAGGACGACAAGCCGGAGGCCATCGCCGCCATGACCGCGGCCTGCGCCGGGACCGGTTATCAGGTGCGGGTGGTGCCGACCCGCTATCCCAGCGGCAGCGTCAAGCAACTGGTCAAGTTGCTGACCGGCAGGGAAACCCCGGTCGATGGCTTGCCGGTCGATGTCGGCGTGCAATGCTTCAACGTCGCCACCGCCCATACGATCCATCGCGCCGTCGATTACGGCGAGCCGGTGATTTCCCGCGTCGTCACCGTCACCGGTCAGGTTCGCCAGCCGGGCAACGTCGAAGCGCTGCTCGGTACGCCGTTCGTCGAACTGGTCGAACTGTGCGGCGGCTATCAGGACGGGGTGGAACGGCTGATCATGGGCGGGCCGATGATGGGGTTCGCCCTGCACGGCGACGAGGTGCCGGTGACCAAGGCCACCAACTGCATTCTCGCCGCCAGCGCCGAGCAACTGACGCCGGACCGGCCGGTCATGCCCTGCATCCGCTGCGGAGCGTGCGTGGACGTCTGCCCGGCCAATCTGTTGCCGCAACAATTGTACTGGCACGCCCGCGCCAAGGAATTCGACAAGGCGCAGGATTACCACTTGTTCAGTTGCATCGAGTGCGGTTGTTGCAGCTACGTCTGCCCCAGCCGCATTCCGCTGGTGCAGTACTACCGCTACGCCAAGAACGAAATCTGGGCGCAGGAGAAGGAAAAACAGAAAGCCGAACTGGCCCGACAGCGACATCAGGCCCGGTTGGAGCGGCTGGAACGTGAAAAACAGGAGCGGGAGGCCAAACTGCGCCAGAAAGCGCCGCCACGCTCCGAGCCGGCTGTCGCCAAGCCGACCCTCGAAACGGCGGTGGCCCGCGCCAAGACATCCCCAGCGCCGACACTCGAAACCACCGCTGAAACCGTCAACCGGGACGGTTGAACACGATGCGCTTCCGGACGGTCACTTCTCCGCACATCCTGGGCGAGACCGGCGTTGGCCAGATCATGCGCCGGGTGTTGTACGCCATGATTCCCGGCCTTGCGGCGCTGGTCTGGTTTTTCGGCTGGGGCGTGCTGATCAATCTGGTGATCGCCACCGGGGTGGCGCTGGCCGCCGAAGCGGCGATGCTGACGGCGCGCGGCAAGCCGCTGGCGCCGCATCTGAGCGACTACAGCGCCGTGGTCACGGCCTGGTTGCTGGCGGTGGCGTTGCCGCCGCTGGCGCCGTGGTGGCTGACGACCATCGGCGTATTGGCGGCCATCGTCGTCGCCAAACACCTGTATGGCGGGCTGGGTTACAACCCGTTCAATCCGGCGATGGTCGGCTATGTGGTGTTGCTGATCTCGTTTCCGCGCGAGATGAGTACCTGGCTGGTTCCGCACGGACTCGGACAACCGCAGGCGTTGACCGCGCTGGAAACCTTGCGGGCGATTTTTGGCGGCGCGTCTCCGCTTCCCGACGCGCTGACGGGCGCCACACCGCTCGACGTGCTGCGCACCCAACTGGGATTGGGTCTGACCGTGACCGAAATTCGCAACAGTCCGGTGTTCGGCATCGTCTCCGGCCAGGGTTGGGAATGGGCCGTGCTGGGCTTTCTGGCCGGCGGACTTTGGCTGCTCTACACCCGAACGGCGGCCTGGCAAATCCCGGTCGGGATGCTGGGCGGGCTGGCGGCGATCTCGACCGTATTTTATCTGGTCGATCCGCAGCGCTACGCACCGCCGTGGTTTCATTTGTGGAGCGGCGCGGCGATTTTCGGCGCCTTCTTTATCGCCACCGATCCGGTCACGGCCAGCACCACGCCGCGCGGTCGCCTGATTTACGGGGTCGGCATCGGGATTCTGGTGTACGTCATTCGCGGCTTCGGCGG